>JAURHT010000070.1 GCA_030833145.1 Aquirufa sp. | reverse complement strand
TAATTGTTTATAGAATTGTCTAAAGTCAGTTCTACGTTTGTGGTAGATGTAGGCTTTAGCTATTAAGCCGGACTTGAATCCCAGAGAGATACACCGAATACTGAATTCAATGTCTTCGCCCATTCGGGTGATTTTAAAACCTCCTGTCGCTTCATATACTTTTCGGGAGATTCCCATGTTGAAACTGCGTGGATGAAATTGGCCACCAATGTTTTTTTCTTTTCCTCGAATACCCCCTGTGGTAAAAAAAGAGGTCATGGAATAGCTGATGGCTTTTTGGATAGGAGTGAAGCTGGGATGATCTTGATCTGGTCCACCAAATAGATCTAATCCTTGCTCTTTAACTGCCTTATCCACTTCCGTTAAATAGTTAGGTTCTAAAAGTGCGTCTGAATCGAGAATGATGAAGTAATCTCCTTTGGCACGCTCAAATGCATAATTTCGTGCGAAACCTTGACCTCCATTTTCTTTGACATAATAGGCTAAGGAGAAAGCGTCTTTATATTGATTAATGATGGCCGAAGCATCTTCTGTCGATCCATCTTCAATAACGACCACTTCGAAATCTTTGAATTCCTGTTTTTGAATACAAGCTAACAGCTCGTCTAACTCTTGTGGACGGTTATAAACAGGAATAATCAGGCTGTAGGCCGGCGTTTTCATCTTATAAGGAAAGAAGCGTTGCTCTGCTGGCTGAAATGATTTGATCGTATTCTGAATCGCCTAGTGCAGCTGATAAGAACCAAGATTCATATTGGGATGGCGGCAAGTATATACCTTTATCCAACATACCTTTAAAATACTTACCAAATAGGGCAGTATCTGATGTTTTAGCATCACTAAAATTGTTTACGGCTTTGTCTGTGAAGAACAGGGTAAACATAGAACCTATTTGGTTAATGGTATAGTTAAGACCCAATGACTTTAAGTCCGCGCTTAATGCTTCTTTTAAAGCTAAACCTCGAGCCGCTAATTCCGCATAAACTCCAGGATTATCAGTAATCAGATTTAACATCGCTAAACCTGCCGTAGTTGCTAATGGGTTTCCGGAAAGTGTTCCAGCCTGGTAAACAGGACCAGCTGGTGCGATCATATCCATTATTTCTGACTTTCCACCGTATGCACCTACCGGAAGTCCTCCTCCTATAATCTTTCCTAAGGTGGTCAAATCGGGTTGTATCCCGGCTAAGCCTTGGTATCCAGCAGCTGATAGACGGAATCCCGTCATTACTTCATCGAATATAAGTAAGGCGCCGTATTGTTTGCACAATTTTTGAACTCCTTCTAGGTAACCTTCTTTGGGAATAACTAATCCCATATTGCCTACAACCGGTTCAATGATGATAGCAGCTACTTCTGTAGGATTTGCTTTGAAAAGAGTCTCTAAGTTTTCTAAATCGTTGTAAATGGCAGTCAAGGTATCTCTTGCCGTGGAAACGGTTACACCTGGACTATCTGGAGTTCCTAAGGTAGCAACGCCAGAGCCAGCCGCAATCAAGAAAGAATCCCCATGACCGTGGTAACAGCCTTCCATTTTAATAATCTTATCGCGTTTAGTATAGGCTCTAGCTAATCGGATGGCAGCCATGGTAGCTTCCGTTCCAGAATTCACTAAACGAACCTTTTCTACGGAAGGAATCATTGAAATGATTTTCTCTGCGATTAATACCTCATTATAGGTAGGAGCGCCAAAGGAAAATCCATTACTCAACGCACCACGAACCGCTTCTTCAATCACAGGATGCGCTTGCCCAAAGAGCATAGGACCCCATGATCCAATTAAATCAATATATGAATTACCGTCTACATCGTGTAAATAAGCACCTTTAGCCGATTTGATAAAAACTGGATTTCCACCTACTGATTTGAAGGCACGAACAGGAGAGTTAACTCCACCTGGAATTAATTCTTTCGCTTTCTCAAAATAGGCTGTGCTTAGGGTATTCATCTTATTTCTTCTTCGGATTCTTTGTTGTTGCTTTTTGTTGTTCTTCCATCGTCTTCAATTGGGTTTGAAGGTATTGAGAGAACTTTGATTTTTTAGGACCACCACCCGCAGCAATTTTCTTACGATTTTCGTCTAATAAGGCTTTGATCTTATCTTCATTCACAAATTTGCGAATCGCTAGTTGCTGACCAATGGTCACTAAGTTAGATACGAAATAGTAGAAACTTAAACCGGCAGGGAAGGAGTTCATCACAAACATGAAGATTACTGGCGTTACGTAAGCCATCATTTTCATGTTGATTGGTTGTCCTGGTTGATCTGGTGTGATTTGGTTGTTATAATATCCGTAGGCTAATTGCGAAACCGTCATTAGTAAACAGAATAAACTCACGTGCGAACCATAGAATGGAATCGTGAATGGCAAATTTAAGAACGAATCATAGGTAGATAAATCATTCGCCCATAAGAATGATTCTTGACGAAGATTGATCAAGTTCGGGAATAACATAAATACCGCCATCAAGACAGGCATCGTTGCTAATACCGGTATACAGCCACTCAATGGATTCACACCCACTTCACCGTATAATTTCATTGTTTCTTGTTGAACGCGTGCAGCATCATCACCGATTTTTTCTTTAATCGCAGCAATTTCAGGTGCTAAAATACGCGTCTTAGCCATGGAAACGTATGATTTATACGTCAATGGTAATAAGGCAGTCTTAATGATTAACACTAACACAATAATTAATAAACCGTAATTCGTGAACAAGCTTTCTAAGAATCCGAATAAGGGAACGAAAATGTATTTCGTGATGGGTAACAAGAAATCATAGCTCAACTTAACGTTCTTGCCAAAATTAGGTGCTTCCACCTTGTTAACGATAGCATAATCGTTTGGTCCAAAATAGAACGTGAAGTTTGATTTTCCCGCCGATAAATCTTGAGCAGATGCAATGATCTGCGCATCTAAGGTTTTAATGTTGACAGAATCTGTCAAATTAGGTGTCGCAGTTAAAGAGGCAGATTTGAAAGCAAAGCCTTGAGGAATTAATCCTGAAAGGAAATACTTCTTCTTGAAACTAATCCATTTTGTGCTTTGATCTAAATTCTCATTCGTTACTGAGCTGGGATTCTCTGATAAATAATCAAATTCATCATCTTCAGAAAGCAAATAGTTAATCGTTGCTTTGCGTTCTTCGGTAATGTCTTTTTCCGTTTGGTGTACTTGCTCTTTCCAGTGAATGAAATAATCACCCCCAGTTAATGCAACGGATTTGGCATCTAATTGGTAGTCTACAAGAAAGCCCGTCTCCGGTAATACATAGCTCGATGTAATGGCTTGACCATTCGCTAATGCTCCCGTGAAGCTCACTTTGTTACCTGATTGAACACCAGCAAAATCGAGATTAGCAACTTTTACTTTTCCTGCAGCTGTAGGCAATTCAATGCTAAACTCGTCTGAAGCGGCGTTGTACAAATACAATCCATCCGTTTTACCCTCTTTAAAGTTAGCGTAGCTTTTGTAGTTCTTTAATTGAACTGAAACCAGCTTAGCGCCTTTGGAAGATACCTTAACGATAATATCCTTATTCTCTAAGGTGAAAATTTGTTCTTTTTTAGCTGAAGAATCGATGGCTACAACTTTAGCTGAATCTTTAGGTGCCACAGCTATGGCTTTTTGAGTAACCGGTTTTGCTTTTACCGCAGGAATTTCTTTAGGGGCAAAGAAATATTGATAGCCTAATAGCATACCCATAATTAATACAATACCCGTGATGGAATTTTTATCCATAATTATTTAGAATTTTTGATGAAAGGAACAGCGTGTTGATGCGCAGCCTTAACAAATTGTACAAATAGGGGAGACGGACTTTCAACCGTCGATTTATATTCTGGGTGAAATTGAACCCCCACAAAGAAGGGATGGTTTTCAATTTCTACAATCTCAACTAAATTCGAATCTGGATTAATACCAGAAGTAACTAATCCAGCCTTATGGAATTGATCTAAGTAGTCGTTATTGAATTCGTAACGGTGTCTGTGACGTTCTTGAATAGAAGTTTTGCCATAGATTTTATAGGCCAAAGTCCCTTTTTCAATTTTGCAAGGATAAGCGCCTAAACGCATTGTGCCGCCTTTTTCTGAAATATCCTTTTGTTCTAACATTAAGTTAATCACCGGATCGGGACTTTCTGGATTCATTTCAAAGGAGTGAGCCTCCGATAAACCCATTACATTACGGGCAAACTCAATAACAGCACATTGCATTCCTAAACAAATACCTAAGAATGGTATTTTGTTCTCACGTGCATATTTCACCGCATTAATCTTTCCTTGGATTCCACGTTCTCCAAAACCTGGTGCCACTAAAATACCAACTAGTCCAGCTAAAGTTTCTGATACATCTTCAGTGTCCATTGTTTCAGAAGAAATCCAATTCAAGTTTACTTTGATATCATTGGCTGCTCCCGCATGAATAAAGGCTTCCGCAATGGATTTATACGAGTCTTTCAATTCAACGTATTTACCAATTAAGCCGATATTGATTTCGAACTTCGGATTCTGCAGTTTGGAAAGGAAACTAGTCCAGTTCTTTAAATTAGATTCCTTATCGTTATAGATATCCAACTTGTATAAAACGCGGCTATCTAAACGCTCTTCCTTCATTAACAAAGGAACCTCGTAAATCGTAGATGCATCACGCGCCTCGATTACATCCGCCTCTGAAACGTTACAGAATAGACCAATTTTCTTCTTCATTTCCTGAGGAAGTGGATGTTCTGTACGGCAAACTAAGATATCAGGTTGAATACCTGATTCTGATAATTGCTTCACGCTATGTTGCGTAGGTTTGGTTTTTAATTCACCAGCAGACGCTAAATAAGGTATTAAAGTCAAGTGAATAAACAAGGTGTTCTTCTCTCCTAAATCCCATTTTAATTGACGAGCTGCCTCAATAAATGGCAATGATTCGATATCACCTACGCAACCACCAATCTCTGTAATGACAATATCAAATTTACCTGATTCGCCTAAGAGCATAATGTTGCGCTTGATTTCATCGGTAATGTGAGGCACCACCTGTACCGTTTTACCTAAATAATCGCCACGACGTTCTTTGGTAATCACATTATGGTAAATACGACCAGTAGTAATATTATTTGCCTGACTAGTAGGCGTATTTAAAAAACGCTCGTAATGGCCTAGGTCAAGATCGGTTTCTGCTCCATCATTCGTCACATAGCATTCGCCGTGTTCGTATGGATTCAGGGTGCCTGGATCGATGTTGATATAAGGGTCAAACTTTTGGATTGTACAGGTTAGACCTCGTGCTTGAAGGAGCTTAGCTAAAGACGAGGCAATGATGCCTTTTCCTAACGAGCTTGTTACACCACCCGTAACAAAAATGAACTTGGATTTCTTGGGATTCCCTTTACCAGACATTGATAGAATTGTTGATTTGGTTACGGGAAACAAAGATAGGGAAATAAAAGCATACCGAATTAATCCTATTTTTATTTTATCTTGCATTCTTAATAGAATTTCGATGAAACCTCAACAAATCACTCTCTTTTCTGCCTCAGCCGGATCAGGTAAAACCTATACCTTGACCATTGAGTATATTAAGATGGCGCTCTCAGAGGTTGAATCGAAGGGATATTTTCGTCGTATTTTGGCCGTTACCTTTACGATCAAAGCGGCCGAAGAAATGCGCCAAAGAATTTTACATTTTTTAGCGGGTATGGCAGATTATCCCTCGTTCGCTCATACATCTCCTCCTGAACAATCCAAAGTTTTAGCCATTATCGATCAGGTACAATCCGAATTAGCGGAGGAAGGCATTTCAGTAACGAAAGAAGAATTAGCCATTCGGGCGTGTAACACCTTGCAACAAATACTTCAGGATTATGGATTGTTCTCTGTTATGACGATTGATTCTTTTGTCCAAAGACTTAGCGCATCTTTTGTTGATGAGTTAAATCTTCCTAGTCAATACGAGGTATTATTAGACTCGAATGGACTGATTCACGAACTGATTATTCGACTGTTAGATCAAGTAAATAGTACGGGAGATGCCGAACTAAGCGAGTTGATTTTATCTTTTGCAAATCAAGAAGTATCCGAGGGCCGAAATTGGAATCGAATGCGAGATAGTTTGCACGGTTTTTTGAAGATATCACTCGAGGAGAAATTTTTAGCGATAGAGCCGCATTTGGCCCTTTTTCAGGTAAATGATTTTCTGCGATTAGAAGATCAATTACGTGTCATACTGCGACAGATGCTGCAAGAAGTTAAAACTGTGGCTGACTCCTTTATTCAATTAGTGGACTCGATCGGATTACCAGATGCATTTTATTATTATGGCGCTATGGGGCCTGTGGGTAATATTCGTTCCTTTTTACGTCATCCGGAAATTGCAGATAAAGCCTTTTCGAATTTCAAAAAAGCGATTGATGGCAATACGTGGACTTCGGCTAAAGCCATTGGAGCTGATAAAGCGATAATTGAGCAACATGCAGCGGAATTAGGTGAGCTAGGTAGCCAATTCATCGATTTGCAATCCCTTTATTGGAGACGCTATCGGTTCTTGCATTGGGTATTGAAGGATTTGAAAAAGCTTGCCTTATTGAATCTAATTCAACGCGAAATGCGTTCTTATCAACAAGAAAATTCAGCGATTCCTATTTCAGAGTTTTCCAAAAGAGTCTATGAAGTGATTTCCCAAGATCCTATTCCATTTATTTATGAGAAATTGGGTGATCGCTATTTGCACATATTCATCGATGAGTTCCAGGATACCTCCATTTTGCAATGGAAGAACTTTATGCCTTTGGTGGAAAATGCCACATCAGTAGGGAAACGGAGTTTATTAGTAGGGGATGCGAAACAATCGATTTATAAGTTTAGAGGAGGGGAAGTTAGTCTAATTGCTTCTTTAGCCACTCAGGATCCATCTTTAGTGGCGGATCATTTCGCGGAAGAATCATTGGATGAACAACGTTTTGATTATTTATTGCATCAAATAGGACCTAAAGCGCTGAATGATAACTACCGCAGTGCGAAGGAAGTTGTTGAATTTAATAATCAATTCTACCATTCCTTAGTTGAAAACGAATCGATACTTGCTTTATGCCCCTTAATTAAGCCACTATATGGCGCTAATTTAAAGCAAAACCCGAAGGTGGCCTCTTCGGACTTTAACGGAAAGGTAGATTTAGTAGTCTACCATAAGTCCAAAGATACTTTTGGTTTTACTGAGCCTGAAAATGAATTTATGTTTGAGCAGGTGATGAATCTGATTCGATATAACCGAAGCGTTGGGTTTAGGTACCAGGATTTGGCCATCTTAACACGGAAGAATAAGCATTCTCGGTATTTAGCCTTGCGGTTGAAAGAAGAGGGAATTCCCGTTATTTCATCGGATTCCTTATTAGTGCATTATTCGCCAGTCGTTGGATTTATTTTGTCCTATTTAGCTTTGTCTGAGCATCCCAAAGAATCCCTTTACTTATACGAATTGGTCTACCAATATGCAGAAATAAAGGGTCAGGTTGTTTCTGCCACTGATTTAGTCTTTCTGGAGCAATTAGCAGGTGATGCTTTTGAAAAGGCAGCGCTTTATTTTCAATCAAAAGAGATCCAAGTTCCTGTCTTTTCGGATTTATTGCGTTGGGTATATGATCTAGTCTCTGCGTTTGATTTATTGAATGATGTAAGTGGGCAAGAATATCTTTGGAAGTTCTTAGATGTATTAAGTGAATATGTGCTGTTGAAGGACAAATTAGTGGCAGGTTTCTTGCAGCATTTTAATCAGAACCGTAATTCGTATTGTATTTCTAGCTCAAATCAAGAAGATGCGGTTACGATTTCAAGTATTCATAAGTCCAAAGGCTTAGAATACCCCGTAGTGATTCTACCCTTCGTTAATTGGACTTTTCAGGCGGATTCAGAAAAGATTTGGTATGAAATGGGTGAGGAGGAGTCGGCTGATTTGCAATTGAGTGAAACATCCCATTTGAAACATATTTATGGCCGGGTTAATTCAGCGGAAATACTATCTTTTCCCGGTTTAGCTGAGCAAACTCAAAAAGAGAAAGAAGCTATCTTCCTAGATGCACTCAATATGCTTTATGTAGCCACCACGCGCCCTAAGCAATCCTTGCATCTATTATTAAGCGTTCCCGATCCAGATTTACATTCTAAGACTATTTTAACGTATACTAATTCGGTTGGTCGCCTTGTTTATGATTATGCGCAAGAAAAGTCAGAGTCAACTGAATTACCAGCGTATTTACAAACCACAACAGCTTGGAACGCGTCTTATTTTGCCTTTTCCAATACACCTGTTATTCCATCCTTAGTGCACGCCGACCTACTTAATTTTGAGAAAAACGTACAAATTTCGTTAGGAAACGTGGTGTCAACCGTATCACTACGCGTGAATTCTGCCAAAGCTGATTTGTATACAGCGGCTTCTAAGAAGCGTGAAATTGGGAATCAATTACACGATTTGCTCGCTCAATTGCCAGATATGGATGCTTGGTCTCATGTAAAGACGAAAACAAACCTAGACGTCTCTTCTTTAGATGCTCTTTTTGAATCAGCTGAGGTGTGTGCTTTTTTTGCTAAGGATATATTGGCGTTTAAAGAAGTGGATTTATTATGTCCAGACGGAAAGATCATTCGTCCGGATCGAGTGAATAAAATAGGAGAGGCCTTGCAAGTGATTGATTTTAAAACGGGTAAACAAAAGCCGGAGCACCACGATCAAATTAATCGCTATAAGCAAACCTTAGTGGATATGGGCCATCAAGTGACGAAGGGAGTTTTAATCTATCTAGAAACCAAAGAATTAGTCTATGTGTAAGCGTTTACTGTTTTTTGCTTTGTTAGTGGTTTTTTTAGACTCCTGTTCTTTTGTTAAACGGATTTTTCACCGCTCGGGTTCGTCTTATTATACTTCCTCAGAGCTCAAAGATATTATCAAGGAGGCCAAGAAATACAAAGGAGTCCCTTACAAAACGGGAGGAATGGATAAAAAAGGGATGGATTGCTCCGGCCTGCTTTTTACGGCTTATGCCTCCAATGATTTTTCGATCCCAAGAGTATCGTCAGATCAAGCGAAATTTGGAGAGGAAATCAAGTTGAAAGATGTTCAACTAGGAGATTGGGTGTTTTTTGCTACAGGGAAGGTAGGGCTCATTAATCACGTAGGTCTAGTGACCAAAGATCGTCCAGCCATTAGCTTCATTCACGCCAGTACTACCTATGGTGTTCGGGAGGATTTGTTGTACCAAAAGTTTTGGCTAGATCGAATTGTCAAAATTATACGTCCGTATAAAAATTAATATGGTTTTTAGCCATTGATGTTCTATTTTTGCATTTCTTTTTAAAATGTTATGTCTAAAAAAATCGTAATTATTGGTGCTGGTGGCGTTGGAAATGTAGTCGTAAAGAAATGCGCGATGAATCCTGCTTCCTTTTCTGAGATCGTTCTAGCTTCTCGTACTTTATCTAAATGTGATGCCATTGCCGCTGAATGTGCTGCGATCGGTTTACCTACTGCCGTGAAAACACGTCAGGTAGATGCAGATAATGTACCTGAATTAGTGGCTTTGTTCAAAGAAGAAAAGCCATTCTTAGTTATCAATGTGGCCTTGCCTTACCAAGATTTAACGATCATGGATGCTTGTCTTGAAGCAGGTGTTCATTATTTAGATACAGCGAATTACGAGCCTAAAGACGTAGCGAAGTTTGAATACTCGTGGCAATGGGCTTACCAAGAGAAGTTTAAGAAAGCCGGTTTAATGGCTTTATTAGGTTGTGGTTTTGACCCAGGTGTGACAGGTGTGTATACGGCTTATGCGAACAAGCATTATTTCGATGAGATGCACTATTTAGATATCATCGATTGTAACGCAGGTGACCACGGAAAAGCATTTGCTACTAATTTTAATCCCGAGATTAATATTCGTGAAATTACGCAAAAAGGTAAATATTGGGAGAATGGCGAATGGATAGAGATCGAACCGATGTCGATTCACAAGCCGATTGATTACCCAAACATTGGACCTAAAGAATCGTATGTACTTTACCACGAAGAATTAGAGTCACTTACGAAGAACTTCCCCACCTTGAAGCGCGCCCGTTTCTGGATGACCTTTGGACAAGCCTATTTAACGCACTTAGAAGTACTTCAAAACGTAGGTATGACTTCGATTGCACCGATTAAGTTCAATGGAATGGATATCGTTCCACTAGAGTTTTTAAAGGCTGTTTTACCAGAGCCTGGAACTTTAGGAGAAAATTATTCTGGCCAAACCTCGATAGGTTGTCAAATCAAAGGAATGAAAGATGGCAAGGATGCCACTTATTATGTTTGGAATAATTGCCACCATGCAGATTGTTTCCAAGAAGTACAGGCACAAGGGGTTAGTTATACCACAGGTGTTCCAGCCATGATTGGTGCTTCTTTAATGATTGATGGTTCTTGGTTTGCACCAGGTGTATTTAATGTGGAAGAATTTAATCCAGATCCATTTATGGAGTTGTTAAATATTCACGGTTTACCTTGGGAAGAACAACACAATATCACTTTACCTCACGAATATTAAGATGTCTTATTATCCTTCGATTCCATCTCCTTGTTAT
>JAURHT010000169.1 GCA_030833145.1 Aquirufa sp. | reverse complement strand
CAACAACAAGTAGATGAGTGGATTAAGACTGTAGGGGTTCGCTATTTTAGCGAGTTAACCAATATGGCAATGCTGACCGAAGAAGTGGGTGAAGTTGCCCGCATTATTGCGCGTCGCTACGGCGAACAATCAGAGAAAGAATCAGATAAGACCAAAGACTTAGGAGATGAAATGGCCGATGTGCTATTCGTTTTGATCTGTCTGGCAAACCAAACCGGCATAAACCTAGAAGAGGCTCTGAAACAGAACCTCTTAAAGAAGACGGAACGCGATGCAGACCGCCACAAGAATAACCCTAAGTTGGCTTAACGAACAGGTATTTGGCTAGATTGAATCTTCTTCGCAATGCCCTTTCCCTCTTCTTTAGACGGAATGTAAGGCTTCAAAATCGTGATTTGTTCTAACACCGGATTCATTTGTTGAATGGACGGATGACGCACATCAAACTCTGCTTCGCCAGATACTTTATTGAATTCTTCTACGGAGATATTTTGGCGCTTGTTGCGAAACGATGCTAAATGAGTTAACGTACTATCTCCCGCTAATTTACCTCCCTCCCAAGAAACAACAGATCCTCCATGTGCCCAACCAAAACCCGAGATCGTAAAGTTTTTCGTATTTAATTTCTCTACTTCTTGCAAGGGAAGACCTAGATACAAGCCTGAAGCCGTTTTCCAATCAGAACTTTCGCCTTGTATACTCACATCGGATATTTTACCATCATGAAAGAAAACATGGGCTTGTTTAGCTGTTCCCGGAAAAATGATAGCCCCCTTCAAGGTATCATCTCCTGTTACGATGGAAGTATCAAGAATTACAGATCTCGCACCATACTTTGACACTAAGCCATTCGCATCAATACAAGACAAAACTTCATTTAAGTTCTCAGTAGGAGCACTCGTTTCTGGGTTAGAACTGCAAGAAGCCAATACGGCCAAGCAAAGAATAAATACGATTTTTTTCATGGTTACAGAATTACACCTAAAATTACCGAAGCTTCCGGACAGAAGCAAGTTAGAAATATTCCAAATTAGACTCGCAAAATAAATACAAGCACTTAGCGTTTATCGAATTATGAGTATATTTGTTTTTGACGTTAAAAATTCCGTACCCTATGCTACGAAAAAGTTCTATCCTCCTTATCTTCTTGTTGGCTTTCAGTTCAACAACCCAAGCGCAATTTTGGAAAATTGGTAAAAAAGGAGGAACTGGTTTCAAAAGAACGACATTTAATCCACATACTTCGATTGGTTTTGGGGCCGGTAGCTCGCATTATTACAGCTTGACGGACGAATTAGGTATGTTTAATCGCCTAGTGAATGACCAAAGTCGTTTCAATGTGGGCGCTCATCTAACCCGCCACGTCAGCAAAAACTTTTCCATTAAAGGTAACTTGAATTATATCCGCTTAGCCGGAAATGATTATACATTTGACAATTCAGCGCTGCTTCCTAAGACACCCGATTTGCGTTTCCGCTTCAGAAATGACATCGTGGAGTTTGGCCTTTCTGGGCTTTTGGAATTAAATGGGAATCAGCAAAATTATATGAAGCGCAATCGCTTCTCACCTTATTTATCTGCGGGAATTGCCTTGGTTTCTACGAATCCAGAGCTTTATCAGTTAGATTCTTTAGGTGGTGCTGGTATACCTGGCGCCTCTTGGAGAAATTATGCTGACGTGATTGCTAGCGATTATCCTACGAATATGATTCGTAATTATAATGAGACGATTCCGTCTATTGGATTTTCTATTCCAGTAGGGGTTGGTTTCCGTTATCGCTTGAATGACTTTATGGATTTTGGATTTGAGGCTAGCCTACGAACACAGTTAGGCAATCTTTTTTCAGCGCCTAAAAATCAGCCTGCACAGACGGAATTTACCACTAAACTCTTAATTCCATCCGAATACGCAACGAACTTAGTCGATCACTATTTTGTTACCCAATTTCAGTTAATCTTCCATTTAGACCGAAGCATTGATTGTCCACCTATCAGAAGGTAAAATAAACACACATACTTTGACATTTGAAGAACTCGGGCTTAGCCCACAAATTTTAGACGGTATCAGTTCTATGGGATATAAGACCGCGACGCCGGTACAATCCCAAGTTATCCAACCTATTTTAGCGGGCCGCGACATTTTAGCCTCAGCCCAAACCGGAACCGGCAAAACAGCTGCCTTCCTTTTGCCCATCATCCACAAATTAATTACAGAACCACATCCCGAGGACCACATTAATGCCCTAATCATTGTCCCTACCCGTGAACTTGCGATTCAAATCGCTGGAAATATGGAAGGTTTAGGCTATTTCGCGAATGTGAGCTCGATAGCCATTTATGGTGGAGGGGATGGAAATTCCTTCACGACAGAGAAAACCGCTTTAACGAGTGGCGTTGATATCGTGGTTTGTACTCCGGGTCGCATGATTGCCCACTTGAATATGGGCTATGTGAACCTAAAACACTGTAGTTATTTAGTGCTAGATGAGGCGGATCGAATGCTAGATATGGGATTCTCGGATGATTTGATGAAGATCATTTCGTTCTTGCCAGAAAAGCGTCAGAACCTCTTATTCTCTGCGACCTTTGCGCCTAAGATGCGGACTTTAGCCCAAAAGCTATTGCAAAATCCGGTCGAAATCAACATCGCCGTTTCGAAACCCCCAGAGCAAATCGTTCAGGAGGCTTTCGTGGTCTATGAAAAGCAAAAGAGTCCGTTGGTGAAGCACCTGTTGAAGTTACAGGATTATACCCGCGTGATTGTTTTCTGTTCCAAAAAGCAAAATGTCAAGTCCCTAACAGCCGATTTAAAACGCGCACGATTCTCTGTAGAAGAGATTCACTCGGATTTAGAGCAAGAGGTACGCGAGCAGGTATTGCAAGATTTCAGAAATAAAAAGACGAAGATTTTAGTCGCTACGGATATCTTGAGTCGCGGTATTGACATCGACGAAATCGAATTAGTCATTAATTACGACGTGCCAAATGACGGCGAAGATTACATTCACCGCATCGGTCGTACAGCGCGTGCGCAGACAAAAGGCACGGCGTATACGTTCATTACAGAATCTGAGCAACGTAAGTTCAAAACGATTGAGGATCTATTAGAAAAAGAAGTGACGAAAGCGGCGGTTCCAGAAGAATTTGGGGAGACCCCTGAATACAATCCGGCTGCTCAAAAAAGTTCTTTCGGGGGTTATAAAGGTAAGTTTGGCGGAGGAAAGTCTGGTGGAGGAAAATCAGGGGGTAAATTTTGGAAAAAAAAGTAATGAGAATACTCGCTTTATTGTTGTTTTTTAGCCTTACAAGCTGGGCACAAGACACGACCCAGCACATCATTGCGGGGCGTTCAAATGCGAAGATTCAACAAGAAAAGCCTTATGTTATCCTCATTTCTGCGGATGGATTTCGGTCCGACTTTTCGCACAAATACGAGGCTAAATTTCTGCAATCGAAAGAAACTTCCGGCGTAAAGGCGAGCTATATGCAACCCTCTTACCCGTCGTTAACATTCCCAAATCACTATAGCATCGCCACGGGTTTATACCCTGCACACCATGGTTTAGTAGACAATACCTATCTAGACGTTCATTCAGGCCAAGAGTACCGTATGTCCAACAAGAAAATGGTGGGCGAGGGAAAATGGTATGGAGGGACGCCGCTTTGGGTGCTGGCAGAAAAACAACAAATGATGGCCGCAAGTTTTTACTGGGTGGCCTCTGATGCGAATATTCAAGACACCTACCCCTCCTATTATTATGTGTATAACGAGGTCATAGATATCAAAACACGTATCGCGCAAGTCAAGAATTGGCTCTCCCTGCCGGCAGACAAGCGACCGCATTTAATCACGTTCTATTTCCCGGAAGTGGATCACAAT
>JAURHT010000267.1 GCA_030833145.1 Aquirufa sp. | reverse complement strand
TATGTGGTGCAAGATGGAGACATTATGCATTTCCGCTTTAACGTATAAACACTGACTACTGTCCACTGATCATGGTAGTATACCCTACCAGCGAATCATATCTTGTTCCTGGTTTTTGATAATAAACGAGTACCTCGTAGAGGTTTTCGGTTTGAGCATAATTTCCCTCTAATGTTACATTAGGGGGATTTTTGCTTTTAAACTGGTAGTTGTAAATGCCTTGTTTTAGTATTTGAGTATTTTCTAGAAAACCAGTCGAGGCGTTTAAGCTTAAGGGAGCGGTTAACTTAAAATCATTAAATCCTCCTACCACATAGACGTCTTGTATTGACTCTGATGGCTTTAATCGAAAGGTGCATTCTACATAGTCAGCCTGTAATGGGTTTTCTCTATTTTCATAAGATTCAACTACATAAGCGCCATTTAAATCATTTCTTTGAACGTATTGATATAATCCTTGCCCTTGTTCTACTTGTGCTTTAAGCACGTTTATTTTTTCTCCTGTGACGATTTGATCTACGAAAGAAAGTTTTTGCTGAGAACTGCGAAGATCAATAAGTCTGAATTCATTAGTGCCAGCAAAGGCGTTTTCTTGGCCAAAGAAGGGGAATGTGAGACTGTTTTCCTGAAGATTGTACTGCCCGGTGGGTAAACTTTTTAATAAATTATCTGACTGGTGGTTTTGGCGAACTTGGATATTTAGCTGTTCGTCACCTGCAAAATTCAAGCTTGAGGGAATATGTAGTTTGAAATCGATGGTTTGATGGCTGGCCCTGTATGTATTGGTTTTGGCATATGAAAAAGACGTCTGAGCTTTCACTAGTTGTTCGGCTACAGAGAATCGAACACAAAGAACAGTATCCCGCTTATTACGTTTATTATATACCATTGCTATGTAATTCCCACTGACTTTTAAGCTAGGAATAGGTACGGCGTAATGTAAATAGGGCACTTTGGTGCCTATTGAAGATTCTGGATTTCGAAGGGGAATGTCATTGAAATCTGCCAAATATTCTATATCTGAAAGAGGGGAAGGTTTCCAATCCGCTTGGCAATGGATTACTCGGAAATAGTAGGATGGATAGGTGAGTGCTAAGTCATCGAATTGTAAGGTTGCTTCGGATGAAGAACCTAAATTCAGAACGACATTCGGATACAGGTATTTATAGGTTGATTGAATAAATGCCGTTTGAATAGTTGGATGATGTATGCGCGAAACAATTTGGGAGAAAATGGAAAAAGGAAGACCTAGAAAAAGCAACAGCGAGATATAGGTCTTCATTTTTTTAGATTAATGCTTCCCAAGCAGTGGTAGTTTCAGATAAATTCGCTTTTTCAACTGCGAGTGACGCTTCTAATTGCTTTAGGCCTGCATAGTCGGCTTGATTCGCTAAATCGACCATTTGGGATTCAATAGCAGCAATTCGATTTTCGATTTCCATGATCTCAGCCTCTAGCTTTTCTATTTGCTTAGCTTGATTAGGTGTTTTAGCTTCCACTGGAGCTAATTCGGGCTTTGCTTTAAGCACAGCCTTCACAGAAACAGGTTTTGATGTTTCTCGCGTAGCCATCCAAGTTTCATATTCATCGAATGAACCTGGATATTCTTTGATTTCGTGATCCTCTATGTACCAAATTTTGTTTGCGATATTACTAACGAAATAACGGTCGTGGGAAACGACTACATACGTCCCTTCGTATTGTTGTAAGGCTTGAATCAAGATATTCACTGATTGCATATCCAAGTGATTGGTAGGCTCATCGAGTAAAAGGAAGTTCGCTTCGGAGATTAATACTTTGGCCAAAGCTACACGCGATTTCTCTCCCCCAGAAAGCACCTTGATCTTTTTGAATACTTCTTCTCCAGAAAACAAGAAACAACCTAATACCGATCGTAATTCCATTTCGGTCTTCGTGGTTCCTGTTCCTTTTAATTCATCAATTAAGGTATTCTCAACCGTTAAACTTTCTAATTGGTGCTGAGCGAAGAAGGATTCGATCACGTTGTGACCAGTTCTTCTTTCTCCTTCGATATGTTCAGTACCTGAAATGATACGCAATAAAGTCGACTTACCTTTTCCGTTTGCGCCGATTAAGGCAATTTTATCCCCTCTATTGATTGTCGCTGAGGTGTTTTTTAAGATGACTTTCTCTCCAAAAGCCTTGGAAATATGTTCTAAAAACAAGATAAAACGACCCGGTTCTGTTCCAAAGTTAAATTTGAAATTCACCTTCGCTTTTTCATCAATCACATCATCAATGATATCGATTTTATCTAAGGCTTTTACGCGTGATTGTACTTGTCTAGCTTTAGAAGCTTTGGCCTTAAAACGCTCAATGAAGCGTTCTGTTTGACGAATTTGAGACTGTTGATTCTCAAATGCTCCTTTTTGAATCTCATTACGAAGGGCCTTT
>JAURHT010000196.1 GCA_030833145.1 Aquirufa sp. | reverse complement strand
CGATTTTGTGCTAAATTGCGGCCTCATTCATTTAAATCAAGCAATAAAATGGCGCAACAATACGATTTGATCGTGGTAGGCTCAGGCCCAGGAGGTTATGTAGCAGCTATCCGAGCTTCTCAATTAGGTTTAAAATGTGCAATTGTAGAGAAAGAATCCTTAGGTGGTATTTGCCTAAACTGGGGATGTATTCCTACCAAAGCCCTTTTGAAATCTGCCCAAGTTTTCGAATACATCAAGCACGCTGCTGATTACGGAATTACCGTAAAAGGCGCTGAAGCTGATTTCTCTGCAGTTATCTCTCGTTCTCGTGGCGTGGCGGATAGCATGAGCAAAGGCGTTCAGTTTTTGATGAAGAAAAATAAGATTGACGTGATTATGGGTTTTGGAAAAATCCAACCTGGTAAGAAAGTCGAAGTAACTGATGCAGACGGTAAGAAAACCGTTTACGAAGGAAAAAATATTATGATCGCCACGGGTGCTCGCGCTCGTGCATTGCCTAATGTGCCTATCGATGGCGAAAAGGTGATCGAATACCGCAAGGCGATGAGCTTAGAGAAACGTCCAGATTCGATGGTCGTAATCGGTTCAGGAGCTATCGGCGTTGAATTTGCGTACGTTTACGCAGCGATGGGAACGAAAGTAACGATCGTAGAATTTATGCCTAACATCGTTCCAGTAGAGGATGAAGATGTTTCCAAAGAATTAGCGAAGCAATACAAGAAAATGGGTATCGACATCTTGACGTCTTCGAGCGTAGAGTCAGTGGATACGAAAGGAAAAGGTTGCAAGGTGAGCATCAAAACTCCGACGGGTAACCAAGAAATCCAATGTGATATCGTTCTTTCTGCGGCGGGTGTGATCTGTAATTTAGAGAACATCGGTTTAGAGGAAGTAGGTATTATTGTAGACAAAGGTCGTATTCCGGTTAATGCTTGGTACGAAACGAATATCCCTGGTTATTTCGCGATTGGCGATGTGACTCCGGGTCCGGCTTTGGCACACGTTGCCTCGGCTGAAGCGATTATTTGTGCAGAGAAAATGGCTGGTCACAAGACGGAAGCTTTGGACTACACAAACATCCCAGGTTGTACGTATTGCAACCCAGAAATTTCTTCCGTGGGCATGACCGAGAAGAAAGCCAAAGAAGCAGGTTACGATATCAAAGTGGGTAAATTCCCATTTGTGGCATCTGGAAAAGCTACGGCTGCTGGCGCTCGTGATGGTTTCGTAAAAGTTATTTATGATGCCAAATACGGCGAATTATTAGGCGCTCACATGATCGGTTACAACGTAACGGAATTGATTGCTGAGGCGGTAGTGGTTCGCAAGTTAGAAAGCACAGCTTATGAGATTATGAAAACGGTTCACCCTCACCCGACGATGTCAGAAGCCTTCAAAGGCGCGACTGAAGCAGCTTATGGAGAAGCAGTGGATTTGTAATCTACAGAATTATACAAATAGAAAGAGGAGCTCAAAAGGCTCCTCTTTTTTTTAGTTCAATTTTACCTGAACACTTTTATAAGCGATTCTACTCTTCGGATCATGTGCCTGTATGGCGATGGTTCCAGGTTGGATTCGTCTCGCATCCGTTTTGCCGGCGGGTTCATCATATTCCACAACGGTTCTACCGTTAATCTTCGTGGTAATGTGTTTCCCTTCCACTTTTACGTATAATTCGAACCACTCTTCGTCGTGCACTAATTTTTCTGCCGTGTCGATGATGCTGTATAGGCTTGCGGTTCTTCGCCAATCGGTGTGGGAATTATTTACTTGGATTTCGTAGCCTTGAGAGGGCCAGTTATTTTCTAAGAACGCCGTACAAACATACAAGCCAGAATTTGCACCAGGGTATGTTTTCACAATAGCTTTTACTTCGAAATTTTGAAAATTATGATTGCCAACGGGTCCATCATAAAATAGGTGGCCACGAGGACCTGCGACTACAAGTTCGCCGTTTTGTACTTGAAAAGAATTCGGATTTTCGCTGGCTTTCCAGCCTGTTAAGTCGCGACCATTCAATAGTTCGACCCATTGGGCATGGGCGGAGAAGTTTAATAAGAGGAGGAGGATTATTAAATTTTTCATCATAGGTCTAATTTATGAAAGTAAATATGTACCTAAATGTTTAAAAATGAAATAGTGGGGAGGATTAAATCCGAAGAGCTTCTGCTATCTCCTTCTCAATATTATCAAATTGATTCACAAAATCACTTAATTCCGGATTCATCCATTTCAATAAATCATACAATTCCTTTTGAATGTGTTTTGCATGTTTAAAATCAATATTCATTTCATTGAAACAGATTGCTTCATTATGGTAAATACGATTTCTGAATTCTCTTATTTCTTTTAGTGAAAGGGCCAAATAATTTCGATTGACTGCTGGAGGCTTATTGGGAAAACAATGAATGATATAACCCCCAACTAGCTTATAATGCTTGGGCTCAAATAGACATGTCCAAAAGCCAAATGATTGCTCTGCTAGTATTTTTCCCTTCACACCTTTCGCTCTCAAATCAGTTTCTGCTTTATGAACCTGATTTTTTAGCCAAAACTTTGGCCCTAAGGTAACGTCATTCATAAAGCCAACTTTCTGATTAATTATCCATTGGCTGTCGGCAAAATAAATTTCAAGTTTATCATCAATACTATTTCTCAAAAATATCTCAAACAAATTCAATATGGGATAAAATGCTTGCGATACCTTTAAATTAGCTCCATAAAGCATCATTGCTTTTTCTTGCGAATAGGCACAACAAGCTAAATACCGTTCAAGCCTAGGTTTTGAAACAAAGTTTTCAAAGGCGTTATAATTCATTTATGAGATGATTTTATTGCTATTGGGAAATCTTGTGTACATTTGTACCGTGATGGTTGGTAAAGCCTCTTCCTGAGAAGGAACGTAACCAATCAGAAGATTTTAAAAAAAACCGCTGAGAAATCAGCGGTTTTTTTGTGCCTCAAAGTATGGAATAGTAGCTAGGAGTCCTAATATTTGGTACCTGTAAATGAATATTATCAGTTACTTGATATTTACAATGGGAGTGACAGCTCCATTCCATTCCGCTGTCAGCCCGCAGGGCATCTAGCACAAAGCCTGTCACCATTCGCTTCGCGAATAGTGCCGCCTTTTTATTTTCATCTGCTCGCCCAAGCAAGCTTGGCTCGCGATGAAAATAAAAAAGCCCCTCAGCTAACGCTGAGAGGCTTTGTAGAGGGGAAGGGATTCGAACCCTCGGTAAGCTTGAGACCTACACACGCTTTCCAAGCGTGCTCCTTAAACCACTCGGACACCCCTCTATAAGCGCCCGTGGGGTTGCAAAAATAGCAAATT
>JAURHT010000239.1 GCA_030833145.1 Aquirufa sp. | reverse complement strand
TTTCATAACCTGAATCATTTAAAATTTTATAGAATTAAAAGTTGACGGTTAAACCTAATGTAACCGTTTTAGAACCTGGATATGCACCATTGTCAACCCCTTGTTGGAGTGAGTTTCCACTAAATGCATTCACCTCAGGATCATATCCTTTGTAATTGGTTATGGTAATTATATTATTACCTGATAAATAAATATTGGCAGACTTGATAAACTTAGTATCTCCCAAAGGCAAAGCGTAATCAATACGAATATTACGTAAACGAATATATGATCCATCCTCAATAAACAAATCAGATCTTCTGTGAATGCTAGAAGCTTTTGGCTTTGGATAGTATTTGTAAATTTCCGCTGAACGATTGTAAATAGGCGTAGGAGTAGCCGCTGTAAATAACATTTGATTATCGATGCTATTTCCTTGAACGCTTGACCAAGTCATCATGAAATTAAATCGCTTATATTTTAAGCTCGTATTTAATCCTATGATCGTCGATGGATAGGGATTTCCAATGTACACGTTATCACGTCCGTCAATGATTCCATCAGAATTCACATCTAAAAATGCCATTTCTCCATCTGAACCATACCCTGTAAATTTAGGTCCATAAAAAGATGATAATGGATCACCAGGAGTAATTCTAGAGTTTCCAGAACTAAATGGCAAATTGTTTTTAGTAGCCACTACCTTGTTCTTGTTGATGGAAAGGTTTGCGTCTACTGACCAACGAAGATCCTTGGTCGCAATTAGATCCGTACCAATTTCCAATTCAAATCCTTTGTTTTCCACTTCACCCACGTTGTCAATAATCGTGTTATATCCAGAAGATGGAGGCAATTGTACCGTCGCTAATAAAGATGTCGTATTCTTTACATAATAATCTAACGTAACGCGATATTTGTCATTTAAGAATCCGAAATCTAAACCAGCATTTGTTTGAGTAGTTGTTTCCCAAGTCAAATTGTCATTTGGTAACGTAGGAGATAATCCCACCGCTAAACCAGAACCAGCACCCTGTGCGGTATTAATAACGTTTCCAATCAATAAAGATTGATACGGTTGAATCGCTGGATTTCCAGACTGTCCCCAAGTAGCACGCACTTTAAGGTTTGAAATAGCCGTTACATCTTTCATGAATGCTTCTTCAGATGCTTTCCATGCAAGACCTACTGATGGGAAAATACCATATTTCTTATTCTTACTAAATACGGAAGCACCATCTCTACGAATACTAGCCGTAAATAAATAACGATCCTTAAAGTTTAAACGTACCCTTGAAAAACCTGAAACTAAGCGGTTTGTAACGATATCGGTGACCGGTTTAGAAACAGATCCCGCAGCGGCAAAGCTATAATTTTTCAAATCATCTGAAATGTATTTTGATCCTAATAAATTAATGATGTCTTGTTGGGCTGATTGAATTGAACCCCCAACGATACCTTCAAACTCTAAGTCACCAAATTTCTTTTTGTATTCCAAATAATCTTCAGCCACTACATTTAAAGAGCTTGTAGTTGTTAATTGGCCTATACCCACCCCAGAACTTAATTGGGCTAACACAATTGGGAAATATAAATCCGCACGTGCAGAAAAATAATCACCTCCTAATCGGGTAGTATTGACTAATCCTTCGGCAATTTTAATATTGAAATCCATACCCCCTTGAAAACGAACCACTGTATTGCGATCTAATGATTCCTTCGTGAATGCTAATGGATTTTCAACGTCGATTCCACTGAAAGAAAAAGGTCTAGGATTTCCATACGTACCATCTGGATTATAAACAGGTACGGTAGGTGAAGCTAATACCATGGCACCTACTCCGTTTTTACCTGTATATCGGGTTGGCGAGTTATCTGACGCAGAGAATCCATTAGAAACAGTTCTAGATGCAGTCATATAAGTCCTCAAGCTAATTCTTGAATTTAACTGAGAGGTTAAATTGAAACGCATAGACCCTCTATTAAAGTCAGATCCTTTAATAATTCCTGGCTGGTCTAAGTAGTTTCCAGAAACGTAATACTGTGTTTTATCATTACCTCCAGAAAAACTTAAGGTATGATTTTGCTGCATCGCAGAGCGCAAAACCTGATCTTGCCAATCAGTCTCAGCATTCGTCGCATTCGTTACTTCAGCAGGAAGTGCAAGATTTGAATTTGTATAATATTGCTTGATAAAATCAATCATTTGAACTCCATTCATTAAGTTCAATTTTCTTTGGATGATTTGATTGGTATAAGTGGATTCGTACGTTACACGACTCACACCCGCCTTACCACTTTTAGTCGTAATTTGAACCACACCATTCGCTCCCCTTGAACCATAAATGGCTGTGGCAGATGCATCTTTTAACACTTCTATGCTTTCGATATCACTCGCATTAAACGAGGACATTCCATTCATAGCGCGGTTGTCATTGTTGTATTGCGGAACTCCGTCAATCACAAAAAGGGGCTCATTACCCCCCGCGATGGAAGTTACTCCTCGAACACGAATGGAAATACCTGCACCGGGTTGACCAGAACTTTGTTGAACCTGAACTCCCGTCATTCTTCCCTGCATCGCAGATTCTACACTGACAACCGGCATTTCTTGAATCGTTGCTGATTTAATGGAAGCAGACGAACCTAAGAAGTCCTTCTTTTTTTGATTTCCGTAACCCGTTACGACAATTTCTTCCAAGGACTTAG
>JAURHT010000089.1 GCA_030833145.1 Aquirufa sp. | reverse complement strand
CTTGTGTGGTTTTTTGCCTACCGAAGTAGTCCGTACGGGAATCGAACCCGTGTTTCATCCGTGAAAGGGACGTGTCCTAACCCCTAGACGAACGGACCATTATTTATTTTGGTGGCACAAATGTAGGCTTTTCCCTTTTATATTCAAAACTACCAGGCAAAAAAAGACTAATTATTTTCTAATTTATTTTCACTATTTTAGCCTAAACATTGAAGCAGAACCCCTTATGGCGAACGTACACCCCTATTCTAGACTAACAGATTTCGACATCGCCCTTTTCTTAAACGGCAAACATACAAGACTTTATGAGAAATTAGGGGCTTTTGAAATAGAGCACGATGGGACAGTAGGAACCTTTTTTGCGGTTTGGGCTCCGAACGCAAAAAATGTGTTTGTAACGGGTAATTTTAATTTTTGGGACCGCTATTCGCATCCTTTATTTCCTCGTTGGGACTCATCTGGCATCTGGGAAGGCTTCATTCCGGGTGTAAAAACAGGAGAAACCTATAAATATGGAATTGAGACGGCAGGTGGGGAATATTTGGAGAAATTAGATCCCATGGGATTGTATTGCGAGGCTCCACCCAAGACGGCGAGTATCGTTTGGAATACCTACAAAGAGTGGAAAGATACCAAATGGCAAGAAGTCAGAGCTTCCAAAAATGCGTTGAATGCGCCCATGTCCATTTATGAGGTGCATTTAGCCTCGTGGATGAAAACATTAGAGAATGATTACCTAAGCTATGACGATTTAGCTGTAAAACTGGTCAATTACGTCAAAGAAATGGGCTTCACACACGTAGAATTTATGCCTGTGATGGAATATCCTTATGATCCATCGTGGGGATATCAAATCACAGGATATTTTGCTCCTACGGCCCGTTTTGGGGATCCACAAGGATTTATGCGTTTAGTGGAAGCCTTTCATCAGGCGGAAATAGGAGTAATTTTAGACTGGGTTCCGTCCCATTTTCCGGGCGATGCGCACGGGTTATTTAACTTTGACGGCAGCAGTGCTTACGAGCATCCGGATCCGAAGCGCGGTTATCACCCGGATTGGAAATCGTACATCTTCGATTACGGAAAGAACGAAGTTCGCTCGTTCTTGATGTCAAATGCCTTTTTCTGGTGCGATCGCTACCATGTAGATGGGTTACGAGTAGATGCGGTAGCGTCAATGTTGTATTTAGATTATTCAAGAAATGATGGAGAATGGGAGCCAAACCAGTTTGGTGGCAACCATAACCTTGAGGTTATTTCCTTTTTACAAGACTTAAATAGCCATATCTATGCAGAATTTCCGCATATCCAGATGATTGCGGAAGAATCTACGAGTTTCTCGGGGGTGACGAAGCCGGTAGATATGGGCGGATTGGGTTTTGGCCAAAAATGGATGATGGGTTGGATGAATGATACCCTGCGCTTCTTCCAAAAAGATCCGATATACCGTCAGCATCACCTGAATGAGCTAACTTTCTCTTTAATCTACGCTTTCACAGAGAATTTCTGCCTACCGCTTTCACAAGACGAAGTGGTATACGGAAAAGGCTCTCTTTTGAATAAAATGCCAGGCGATGATTGGCAGAAGTTTGCGAATCTACGTTTGCTTTTAGCGGAGCAATTCACCCATCCTGGTTCTCATTTATTGTTTATGGGCGGGGAATTTGGCCAAAGAGAAGAATGGAATCATACCCAAAGCCTCGACTGGCATCTGACAGAACAATATTCCCACAGAGGAATTCAAGAAACGGTGAAGGCATTAAATCAGCTTTACCGATCAGAACCTGCTTTCTACAGCAAGCAATTTGATTATGAAGGCTTTGAGTGGATTGAATCAAATGACCAAGGCAATTCCGTGATTTCCTATATCCGAAAAGGAGAAACGGCTAAGCAACAAGTCATTGTGATCTTGAATCTTACACCTGCACCTCGCGATGGATACCGGATAGGTGTTCCACTTCCTGGAGTTTGGAAGACGGTATTCAACTCTGATAAAGAAGAATTCGGTGGAAGCAATTACCCTGTTTCAGGTGCTACGATGACGGAAGAAATCAACTGGCAAGGGAAAGCATTCTCGATCGCGATCAACCTCCCTCCTCTTTCAGCGCTTATTTTAAAGGCTTAGGATCCGAAATGGCTAGAAACAATAAAGACTCAGAAAAATTCCGAGCCTTTATTCAATCCGCCTAAGTAGTATTTTTAATGACCTAAGTCATTCAAAATCTTCGTTTGTATGAAATGTAATTATTGTATACAAAAGTAGTAAATATTTTATAGGCGGAAAAGATTTTGCTAGATATTTTTTACTATTCAGATAAAAAATAGCATTATTTCCTCTTATTTATAACTTCTTCCATATCTGAGAGTTCCACTTCGAGTGCTTTAGTGGAAATCGTTATCTCCCAAGCACTTAACGCCAAAGAAATACTCATCCCCAAGAGACCAATCCCAAAAAACCAGCGTGCAATAAGTTGTTGATTCATAAATAAGAGGAACATACACACCACGCTTAAAATCAAGCTAATAATGGCGATTATTTGCATACGTTGAATCAATTTCATCCGCAATCGCAGGTTATCGATTTGCATGCGAATCGCATCGTCCGGGTTTTGTTGAAATTTTTCGTGTAAACCACGAATCAACGAAGCCATCGACATAAAGCGATTTGTAAAAGCGATCATCAACAAGGAAACTGTTGAGAACAATAAAGCCGGAGTACCAATGCTTAATTCCATGTTATTTATAATATTGATCTAGTAGTTGATTCATTTCTTCTTGTACCTTTTTCGCTTCTCTAGCGGCAGAAACCGAGGTATCATCCCCCGCATAGATAATGCCACGAGAGGAATTCACGAGTAATCCCACTTTATCATTCATGCCAAATTTGGCCACATCAGACAAACTTCCACCTTGGGCTCCTATGCCTGGAACTAAGAAAAAATTATCAGGGGCGATTTCACGGACTTTGGCAATATAATCCGTCCTAGTGGCTCCTATCACGAACATTAATTGATCTGCATTTCCCCATTCCATCGATTTACGCATTACATGTTCATAAAAAGGAATACCCGTTTCATCCTTTAATTGCTGAAAATCGTTGCTACCCGGATTAGAAGTTAAAGCCAAAAGAATTACCCATTTATCTTCAAATTGCAAGAAAGGACTCACCGAATCCTCCCCCATATAGGGCGCCACAGTAACAGAATCGAAATCAAAACCGGCACGAGAAGGCTCAAAGAATGTTTGAGCGTATTTAGTTGCCGTATTTCCAATGTCACCACGTTTCGCATCCGCAATAGAAAATACGTCCTTAGGCATATAGTCCATCGTTTTTTGTAAACTTTCCCAGCCAGCAGGCCCTAAAGCTTCATAAAAGGCGATATTAGGCTTGTAAGCGACTGCAAAGGGCAAAGTAGCATCAATAACCGCTTTATTAAAGGCAAAAATGGGATCTTTTTCCGTCTTAAATCGACTTGGAATCAACGAGATATCGGTGTCCAAACCGACGCATAAAAAGGATCTCTTTTGTTCAATTTGCTTAATTAATTCCGCTGAATTCATACGATGGAGGGAAAATGGCCTTTGGAATAAGCCTAAATTGGATTAATTTTGCCACAAATCTATCCCTTTCCCTGCCAAAAACCAACAAATGGAATTCATTACACAGCGTTTATCCGGAGTTATCGAGTGCATACCGACTAAATTTCACGACGAACGTGGATTTTTCTACGAATCCTACAACCAAAAGCGTTTTGCAGCAAATGGAATTCCTGAAGATTTTGTGCAAGACAATTATTCCTTTTCTTCGAAAGGCGTGTTGCGCGGTTTACATTTCCAACATAACCCGAACGGTCAAGGCAAATTAGTGCGCGTCATGACCGGAAAAGCATTGGACGTGGTGGTGGATTTGCGAAAGGACTCCCCTACTTTTGGGCAGCATGAAAAATTCGTTTTAGACGCTGATAAAGGGAATATGCTCTATGTACCCATCGGTTTTGCCCACGGCTTTATCGCCTTAGAAGAGACCATTTTTGTGTACAAATGCACGAATTTTTGGAACAAAGAAGCGGAATCAGGTATTCGCTGGAATGATCCTCAATTAGGGATCGAATGGGGCGTTGAAAATCCCATTGTATCGGATAAGGACCAAATTCTACCCGATTTTGACCCCAATCATCCGATTTTTTAATTAAAATTTTGATATCTTTGCATCAATGACTCGCAAGCTGATTTTATCAAGCCCATTACTCGAAATAACCATCTCTCGGTTGTGTCAAGAGCTCATTGAAAATCAAATCAAAGATGTGGAAACCGTTATTCTGGGCTTACAGCCGCGCGGAATTTTCTTTGCAGAAAGAATCGCGAAAGAATTAAGTAAACACCTCGAAATAGCCCCTAGTGTAGGAAAAATAGACGCTACGTTCTTTCGCGACGATTATCGCCGTAGAGAAACCGTATCGCCTAATTCAACCGATGTCCCCTTTTTAATCGAAAACAAGCGTGTTATCCTAGTGGATGACGTGTTAGCCACTGGCCGAATGGTGCGGGCTGCGCTAGATGCGATGAATAGTTTTGGGAGACCGGCTAAAGTGGAATTATGTGTCTTAATTGATCGTATTTATAATCGAGATTTGCCGATTAACGCAGATTACGTGGGTAAAAGTGTGAATACCTTACCCACCGAAAAAGTACTCGTAGAGTGGACGGAGCAAGGCCACGAAGCGGACAGAATTTGGTTAATTCCTCAACCTGAATAATTATGTTAAAGTCGCCACATTTATTAGGAATCAAAGATCTGGATGAAGAATCCATTCAATTGATTGTTAAAACGGCCAGAGAATTTAAAGAGGTCTTGAACAGACCGATTAAAAAAGTTCCTTCTCTACGCGATGTGACGATTGCCAACATCTTCTTTGAAAATTCCACTCGTACTCGATTATCCTTTGAATTAGCCGAAAAGAGACTTTCCGCTGACACCATTAACTTCTCCGCTTCAGGCAGTTCCGTAAAAAAAGGGGAAACTCTATTGGATACAGTCAATAATATCCTAGCAATGAAAGTGGATATGATTGTGATGCGCCACGCTAGTCCAGGTGCGCCTCATTATTTAGCCAAACATATTAAAGCCAATATCGTCAATGCAGGCGACGGAACGCACGAGCATCCGACACAAGCCTTATTAGATACATTCTCATTACAAGAAAAACTGGGTGATTTAGCCGGCAAAAAGATCGCCATTATCGGTGACATTTTGCACTCACGCGTAGCCCTTTCCAATATTTACGCCTTGAAAAAGCAAGGAGCTGAAGTTCGTCTTTGCGGACCTAGCACCTTGATTCCGAAGCATATTCAAAGCTTAGGCGTAGAAGTTTCACACGATGTGAAGAGTACCTTAGCTTGGTGCGATGCTGCCAATGTGCTTCGCATCCAGTTAGAAAGACAACAAATCAAATACTTCCCTAGCCTTCGCGAATACTCTCAGTTCTTCGGGATCAATCGCGCGATGCTGGAGGAATTACCCAAAGAAATCGTTTTAATGCACCCAGGCCCAATAAATCGCGGGGTGGAATTAAGTTCTGACGCGGCAGATTCGCCCCATTCGATTATCCTAGATCAGGTAGAAAATGGCGTGGCCGTGAGAATGGCTGTCCTTTATTTACTTGCTTCGAGAGCTTCGTAAGCCAATAACATTTTTTGGGTAGAGATGTGATTTCCGCAGGCATAATGACCTAGTGGGCAATTTTTCTTGCCATGATCTCCACAAGGACGACAATCCAATTTTTCTGATACCTCAATGACTTGACTTTGATCCGCTAATGGTCCAAAGCCAAAATCCGGAATCGTAGAACAGAAAAGAGCAACTATAGGCGCGTTAACAGCCGAAGACAAATGCATCGGACCGGAATCATTGACGAAATTGCCTTTACTTTGGGCAAAAATGGACGTAGAAGCTAACAAAGCGTGTTTCCCCGTTTCATTATAAATAGGCCAGCCAGCGCAGGCTTGCTCAATTTCATCCGATAAATGCTTCTCATTAGGGGAACCCATCAGCACAATCGCCTGATCCCGAGGTAATAAATGAATAAAATCGATCCACTTCTGAATGGGTAAACGCTTCGTCTCCCACACACTTCCAGGGGAAATGCAGAGGTAATTTTTAGCCGGAGCTGGCACCGGTGCTGGATTCAAAAAAGGTTTATAGACCTTTTCTCCTAACCAATCGCTCAATAAAGCCGTATTGCGTTCCACTTCATGGATTCCGTTTCCAAAAGGATGCGGATAAGACTTTGTAAAAAACCAAGAAAGTGGATTTTTTGCAAACCCAAAAACCTGCTTCGCTCCTATCATCAGACTCAACAAACCCATTCCGAAGAATCGCTGAACCACAAAAACTTTATCGAAGGATTCTTGTTTCAAATTAGTACGCAAATCAAGCCAAGAAGCCCGTTTATTGGACTTATCATAGGTCCAAACGCGCTCCAAAGAAGGATGTGTATAAGCTTGAAAAATAGACTCATTCCCTTTTCGAACTAACAAATGAATGGCCGTTTCAGGGGATTCTATCCGGATTTTCTCCAATAAGGATGTTACTAAAACCGCATCCCCGAGGAAAGCGGTCTGAATAATTAACACCTTGGACACTGGATTCATGGAAGAAAAGGAAGCGATTAGCCATAAAATTACTTATTTTTGAGACATTTTTCACCAAAACCCCATTTATGAATTCCATTCACCTGCATACCCTCTCTAACGGAATCACGGTGGTGCACAGACAAGTGCTTCACACAGAGATCTCGCATTTAGGGATTATGTTAGACATTGGTAGTCGGGATGAATTAGCGGGAGAAGAGGGTTTAGCGCACTTTTGGGAGCATATGGCCTTCAAAGGGACGAAGAAAAAGAACAATATGCAGATTATTAACCGCCTCGAAGTTTATGGCGGAGAATTGAATGCCTATACCACCAAAGAAAAAATCTGTTTCCACGCCTCTATCCTTAGCCCCTATTTCGAACGGGCCTTAGAACTATTAACTGACATAACGTTTGAATCTGTGTTTCCTGAAAAGGAACTAGAGAAAGAGCGTTCGGTCATTTTAGAGGAGATGTCGATGTACTATGACGCCCCAGAGGAAGCCATTCAGGATGATTTCGATGAATTATTATTCCCCAATCACCCTTTAGGAGTGAATATATTAGGAACAACGGAGACGGTTCAAGCATTCCAAAAAAAGGACCTCGAATCCTTCATCGAACGCAATTTAGATACCTCCCGGATCGTGTTCTCTTCGATTGGGAAATTAGATCCAGCGAAGGTTTTTGCCTGGGCAGAAAAGCATTTAGGATCAATCAAAGCGAAGAAGCAAATCGTGAAACGCCTTGCTCCTACACCGATGATTCCTCAGACTAAAGTCATTAAAAGAGGCATTACACAGTCCCACGTGGCTTTAGGACGTCAATCCTTTGCAATTGAAAACCCGAATCGACTTGCGTTCTTCCTTTTAGTCAATCTATTAGGCGGGCCAGGTATGAATTCCTTGTTAAACGTATCAGTTCGGGAACGACACGGGCTTGTGTATTCCATCGAAGCGAGTTTAACCTCCTTTTTAGACTCCGGTTATTGGGCCATCTATTTTGGAACTGAACCGAATCAGGTGAATAAATCCTTGAAATTAATTCACAAAGAGTTTTCGAAGCTTCAAGAAAAGGAATTAACAGCCCCTCAATTGAAGAAGATAAAAAGCCAATTAAAAGGTCAATTAGCGATGGCGGAAGAGGGAAACCTCAATTTCATGTTAATGATGGCTAAGAATCTCCTAGATCGTGAGAAAATTGAGAGTTTAGACGAAATTTTCGAACAAATTGACCTGATCGACAGCGCACACATTCGATCTTTAGCGAAAGAAATGCTCGATCCTGCTACCTTGAGTTGTTTGATTTTCGAACCCTAATTCAGTGCACCTCTACCTCCATATCCCCTTTTGTAGGCAAGCTTGTCATTATTGCGATTTCCATTTTTCGACCAATATGAGCCGAAAAGAGGATATGGTCAATGCTTTATGTAACGAAATAGCAGCTCAGAAAGACTATTTGCAGGGAACTGAACTACAAACAATCTATTTTGGCGGAGGAACCCCTTCCCTCTTATCTGCTGCAGATTTAGGGGATTTAGGTAGTAATTTTGG
>JAURHT010000255.1 GCA_030833145.1 Aquirufa sp. | reverse complement strand
CCTTCATCTACAATCTCATGATCGTGGTGAGCTTCCCTTCTCATAATCTCCCCAAAGACTTCGTGAGCTTCAAGATCTTTTCTATTGATTGTTTCCATATAGCTAATATAGAAAAAACTCTTTGAATAAAAAAATGATTTTTCCCTCGCGTACGTGCGCGGCCTCCTGGTGGGGACCCCGTATTATATACGCACAAAAAAGGAGACCGAAGTCTCCTTTATATAATCTTTAGGTGTGATTATTACTTAACTTGGGCAGCTGCTTTTTTAGCTGCTGAGCCTGCTGCTCTAGCTGCTGCTGCAAGTTTCTCTAATCCTCCTTTAGCCATCATGCTTACTGGCTTACTTGGAGCTGGTCCACTTCTTTCTTTGAAAGGACCTACCTTATTGATATAAGCGCTCATTAGATTTCTGATTTTAGAAGCGATATCAATTGGTTTACCTTTACCTTCCGGCATTTTAGAAGCTGCTACACGAACCAATTCTGCAAAATCCTTAGGTGTTTTAGGATCTTTAAGATTAGGCTTTTGTAATACTCCCTTGATTGCTTCAATAAAGCTTTCATCTAAATCCTCATACTCATAAGAGTAATCAAGATATGTCTCTTCATAAACGTTGTCGAAATCCTCATATTGAGACTCATAAAGGAAATCCTCAAATCTTTTAATATTCATGGCCATAAATTTTATTGTATATATCTGATCTTCTCAAATTTCCTGGGGTTCCCCAAAGATTTTATCATTCAGTGAATAATAAACCTTGGCCCACAAAAAAAGAGGCCGAAGCCTCCTTTCTTTTTTGTTAATCAACCAACCTATGAAACGTATTGCTTAAGTAAGCGAGAGCGGTTCGAAGCTTTAAGCTTGCGAATTCCTTTGTGGTATATTTGTTCGATGCGTTCCTCTGAAACGCCAAGCTCTTTTGCGACGTCGTCTTTTGCTTTTTTAGCTTGACCGTTGATCCCGAACCAAGTCGAGATAACGTAGTTTTCTCTTTCGTCTAGCGTGGCAAGTACTGCGGAGATTTGTTTAGCGAAGCTTAGTTTTTCCATTGACGAGTCTGAAACTGTTCCGTCAGAAAGTGTGTCTCCTAAGGTGAAGTCCTCTTCGCCTATTGGTGTGCTAAGCGAAACCGCTGACTGTGTTTGGTACTTGTCCGGAGTGAACCCTAAAGAAGTCGCTGCCAAGTCAACCGACGTGAAGCCTTCCGTCTTTAGGATTTGGTCCATTTCCCGAGCTATTTTTTGCTGGGCGTTTATTTGGTTTAACGGAAGCTTTACCAAACGTCCTTTCTCTTTTAGCGACTCCATTACCGCCTGGCGTATCCACCAAACTGCGAAGGAGATGAAACGTATACCTTTACTTGGGTCGAAGTACTGTGACGCCTTAACCAAACCAACATTGCCTTCGTTGATTAAGTCCATTAACTCTAGACCCGAACCTTGGTACTGCTTCGCAACAGAAACTACGAAACGTAAGTTGCCTTCGACTAGTCTTTGTCGAGCTTTTTCGTCTAAACCGTTTTGCCCCGAAAGGATACGGTCGCAAAGAACTTTTTCCTCGTCTGGACTCACCATTGAGATTTTTGTTATTTCGCTTAAGTAAGCGTCTACCACTTCGTTACGTCCTGTAACTGATTGTTGAAAAGCGTGATGTTTCATAATTGTATTTGTTTAATTGATTAACATTACAAATATAGAAATTTCTACTTAAAGAAAAAAATGATTTCTGAAAATAATTGAAATTATTTTACCAATTAATTTTAGTAACAACCTCTACCTCTACTGTTGGAGTTAACCAGGTATGGGAATTGTTATATTCTTCTTCGGATATTTCAACATGGTTAAAGCAAAAACCTGGATATGTGCGTCCACCATTGCTACTCATACCGCATCCCGGATTGCCAAGCTCATCATAAAATTCACGTTCGGTAAATCTTTTAGTGCATGATTCTTTCCCGTGATAGCAGCTTGGAGGGTTAAAACATACTGGACAAGGATCTTCATCAAATGTGATAGATTGATCTATTATCGAACTTGGGTTTTGTTTAATTATCTGTTCCTTATACATTTCAAATCCCTCTTCGAAACCCTTTGGACTAACAAGTTCCAAATGTATTTGACCTGCAATTGAACAAGACTTAAAAAGAAAGCAAAATTCAGTTTCAGGCTCGTCATATATGTTAGTAAACCCTACCCAACAAACTGACTTGTAAAATTTAGTGGGTTCGTTTTGTCTCTTGAATTTTTCGATACTACCCTTCAATTCAGCTATTTGTTCGGGTGTTAAACCATCGATCGATAGATTTTCCATCTGGTTATTTTTATTTGGTTACACAGCTAATATAGAAATTTCTACTTAAAGAAAAAAATGATTCCTTAATCCTCATAGATATCAATATACTCGATCTTCTTATCAAGAATATCAAACAAATCGTCTAAGTAAATATCATTTATAGTTTCTTTTATCGTACCATGAGATGAGGTAAGGTAAATATCGAATAAGTCAGCTCCATTG
>JAURHT010000105.1 GCA_030833145.1 Aquirufa sp. | reverse complement strand
TTCCACATTTTCTTTTTCCAATAAACGACGGAAAGTAAGTCGACCGATACGACCAAAACCATTAATAGCAACTTTAATTTTTTTCATTGAATAAATTAATTTGATTTCATACAAAGCCCAAATATAGCATTTAAAATGTATTATTCCAAGAGAGATAGGATAAAATAAACCCAATTAAACGTTTACAAGGCCTATTTTACAAAAGTAAATCAGGATATTTTAATTTAGCTATAAAGCTAATTATATGGTTTTTATATAAAATTTGCTCGGATACGTTTTTTATTCAAACTTTTTTCGCATATTTGTATAAGAAATAAATGCTCCAGATCGATGGGGTAGGAGGGTGACAGAATGTCACTTGTCTTTTTAGCTAATTTTCTAGCACAATTTACCAAAATATTATTTTGCACCGATGCATAACTGATTGATAATCAGCCAAATGACTTATTAAAGTTGAAGTTAAATTTAGTTCGATTTTTTAGCGTTTTTTCGCTTTCATCGCCAGTAGGCATCGATTTTATTTCCACTGATCTGGGGAAGCCAAGCCTTTTTTGATTAATTTGCATCTTCATTTATTGCATATCATTTTTATGAATTCATTAGAAAATAGTATTGTAGCTGCCTGGGACAACCCGGAGCTTCGTTCGAAGGCTGAAACCATCGAGGCGATTGAAAAAGTCGTAGACTTAGTAGATAAAGGGGAATTGCGTACTGCAGAACCTAAGGCTGATGGTAGTTGGCAAGTGAATGAATGGGTAAAGAAAGCCATCGTGATGTATTTCCCTATTCGCCAAATGGCCGTTTCAGAAGTGGGCATCTTCGAATTCCACGATAAAATGAAATTGAAATCGAATTACAAAGAGTTAGGTGTTCGGGTAGTTCCTCCTGCTGTGGCCCGTTATGGCGCATTCTTAGCGAAAGGAACGATCTTAATGCCCTCTTATGTAAATATTGGTGCTTATGTAGACGAAGGAACCATGGTAGACACCTGGGCTACGGTAGGATCTTGCGCTCAAATCGGAAAACACGTACACTTAAGCGGTGGTGTGGGTATCGGTGGCGTATTAGAACCACCTCAAGCTTCTCCTGTTATTATTGAAGACGGAGCTTTTATTGGTTCTCGTTGCATCGTAGTGGAAGGTGCACACATTGGTAAAAAAGCCGTTTTAGGTGCTGGAGTAACCATTACTGGTTCTTCTAAGATCATCGATGTTTCAGGCCCTGAGCCAGTTGAATACATTGGTTATGTACCAGAAAACTCGGTTGTTATCCCAGGTAGCATCCAAAAGACCTTTGCGGCCGGAACCTATGGCGTACCCTGTGCCTTAATCATTGGTAAAAGAAAAGAAAGTACAGACTTAAAAACATCACTTAATCAAGCATTAAGAGAGAATAACGTAGTCGTTTAGTCAACAACAAGAATAAATGCCCGGTTCACAGCCGGGCTTTTTTTATGGAAAATGAATTGAAAATTGGTGAATACAATCACCTTCGTATTATCAAAGAAGTACCTTTTGGCCTCTATTTAGATGGTTACGAAGATGAAATCCTTTTACCCTTGCAATACGTTCCAGAAACGTATGAAATCGATTCATCGATTGATGTATTCATCTACCGCGATTCAGAAGACCGCATCATTGCCACCACTTTAAAACCCTATGCCACCATTAAGCAATTCGCTTATTTGGAGGTTAAATCAGTTACACCGCTGGGTGTATTCTTAGAATGGGGATTAGCGAAGGACTTATTTGTTCCTTTCAGTCAACAATACCAAAAAATGGTGGTAGGCAAATTCTATCTCGTTTACATTTACCTAGATGCCCAAACAGATCGCATCGTCGCTTCTGCCAGAATCGAAAACTTCTTGCCTGCCTTTATAGAGGAGGAAGAAAATCGTTTTGCACCTGGTACAAAAATAGAAGCTGTTCCATTTGAATACACTGACCTAGGGATTAAATGCTTAGTTGACAATTGTAAAATTGGCATGTTATTCAAAAATGAAATATTTACAAATGTAATATTAGGCGAAAGCACATTTGTCTACATCGAAAATTTGCGAGAGGACGGACGCCTTGATTTACGTTTGGAACCAGTGGGACGTGTACGTTTAGATGCACAAGTGGAGAAAGTATTGCAGGTAATTAAGGATAACAAAGGCGTCCTGTATCTACATGATAAAAGTCCAGCTGAAGATATCTACGATCAGTTAGGAATGTCTAAAAAGGATTTCAAAAAAGCTATTGGAGGATTATACAAAAGTAAACTGATCGCATTGCATTCTGATTGCGTGTCACTTTTGTAAACTCGCTTGTTGTTACCAAAATTTCTATTTGTAAACTTGATTAGATTGTTTAAATTTGTAACATATTAATCAAGTTTACAAAAATGAATCTAAGCGCCAAGATAGAATTGTTAATTCAAACTAAGAAGTTAAGTGCCTCTCAGTTTGCAGATACCTTAGGAATTCCTCGCAGTAGTATCTCTCACATTCTTTCAGGAAGAAATAAGCCTAGCTTAGATGTTGTACAAAAAATTCTCATCGCCTTCCCTGAAATTCCCGCGGAAGAGTTATTAGATGATAAACGCGATTTATCTATTTCGGCACCCGCTACTAAAGCAGCTCCTTCTCCGGTCGCATCTACTCCATCTCTTTTTGATGCCATTATACCTAGCGCGCCAGAATCGCCTAAAAATAATTTACCTGAACAAACGATCGTACAATCGAATCTCAGACGCCCTAGAGAAAGTAGCCCAAAAGCAAGCCAACCAGTGTTGTCAGCTCCAACTACTACCGCGCATCTCGCTAAAAAGATTGAACGTGTACTGATTTTTTATACAGATGGTACTTTCTCTGAAAGTAAACCTCAATAAGTGAGATAAGAATTGTAAACAAAAACAGGACTTATCCACAGAAACCTGTTGAGTTATCCACAAGTTATCCACACTTGTGCACAATTGTATTTTCAGTTTTCCACATTTTCCACAAAGAACGCTTATTGCTAGAGACCCATTAATTGTTTAATTTTAATAAATTGAATACATAAAATGGAAAAACTAGACTCATTGAACCAGGTGGCTCAATTCCACACGACCTTTGGAGCCCCTATACTTACTCAACCCACCATTCCTGCTGCAGAACGTTGCAATCTACGTGTTAGCCTATTAGCAGAAGAATTAGATGAATTGAAAGAAGCGATAGCCGCTAATGATTTAGTAGAGGTAGCTGATGCACTTTGTGATCTTCAATATGTATTATCTGGGGCGGTTTTAGAGTTTGGACTAGGTGAAAAATTCGTCGAATTATTCAATGAAGTACAGCGTTCGAATATGTCCAAAGCGTGTGCATCCTTAGAAGAAGCTGAATATACCGTGAAATTTTACCAAGATAAAGATGGTACAGAAGCGGAGATAAAAGAAGAAAACGGTGTTTGGAAAGTGTATCGTAAGGCTGATAATAAAGTATTAAAGTCAATTAATTACTCTCCAGCGGACTTGAAATCCATCCTAAAATGATCAAAATACTCCTCATAGAAGACGAACCTAAAACTGTTCAATCCCTGAAACAAGGATTAGAAGAGAACAGCTATGAGGTGGAAGTGGCCTATGACGGAACTATCGCGAAGCAATTAGCCTTGCGAAATAATTACTCCTTAATTGTATCGGACATTATTATTCCAGGTATCAATGGCCTTGAATTATGTAAACAGTTGAGAGCAGAAGGAATTCAGACGCCTATCTTGATGCTGACGGCATTGAGTACCACGGATGACAAACTGCTAGGTTTTGATGCTGGAGCAGATGATTATCTGGGTAAACCCTTTGATTTTAAAGAGTTTTTGGCCCGTATTAAGGCATTATTAAAACGTTCGTCTCAGACTCAATTAGATGCACAGGTGTTGAAATTCGCAGATTTAGAGATGGATCTTATCAGTAAATTAGTCACGCGTTCTGGACAGTCCATTAATTTGACTTCGAAAGAGTTTCAATTACTGGAATACTTCCTTAGAAACCAAGAAATGGTGATTTCGAAGGCTCAAATAGCTGAGAATATTTGGGAAGTAGAGGATGAAAATAGCTCGAATTTGATCGAAGTTTATGTTAATTACTTGCGAAAGAAGGTCGATAAAGGCTTTGCTAGTAAGTTGATTCACACTCAATTTGGTAGAGGATATATCCTTAAAAACGAATAATTATGCAGATTAGATCCAGGCTGACCTACCAGTTTACCTACCTCGTTTCTGCGATTTTATTCGTATCCTATTTTGTCATCTACCTGTTTACACAGGAGAATTACAAAGACAAATTTTATAGTCGTTTACGCCAAAAAGCGAACACAACAGCCCAACTTTTGGTCAATGTAAACCAGGTTGACTCCAAATTAATGGGGATCATCGGGCAAACCAACCGCGATTTATTGTACCGGGAGAGTATTTTGGTATACGATTTATGCAACGAGCGTATCTACGCCTCGAACGATAGCATCAACCTTCACATCGATGTAGATCTCATTAAACAAGTCCGCCAAAAGCAAGAAATACGCTTTCAACGGGAAGATATCGAGGTTCTTGGTACCGTTTTTGCTACTCCACAGGGTCGTTTAGTTGTCTTTGCGGGGGCAGTGGATCAATATTCGGCGGAGAATGCGAAAGATTTAAAAAACATCCTAATCGCGCTATTTCTCTTATTTATCCTCATTGTAGTGCTGTCAGGCTGGTTTTTTGCGGGTCAAGCAGTCAATCCAATCTCTGAAGTTATCCAACAAGTGGATAAATTATCGCCCAAACGCCTGGAAGAACGCCTCAAATCGCCTGATTTTGAGGACGAAATAGGGAAGATGGTGTCTACGGTCAATCGCTTATTAGAACGCATTGAGAACGCCTTTAAATTACAAAAGACCTTTATTGCGAACGTTTCACACGAATTAAAGAATCCATTAACTAAAATTTCGTCCCAATTAGAAGTAAGTCTTTTGAAAGAAAGAGAGACTAGGGATTATAAAAATACCATCAGCTCCGTATTAGAAGACACACAAGAATTAGCCGCGATCACGGAATCTTTATTAGAATTGAATAAACTAAGCTTATCAGACAGCCAAGCAGGCTTTAATGAGTGGAGAATTGATGAAATCCTTTGGGAAGCAAGAAGTTTAACCCAAAAACTCAACTCCGCCTACAAAGTCAGCATCGACACCTCACACATGCCAGAGGACGAGGAAATGCTATTAATCAAGGCAGATGACAAACTAATTTTAACGGCCCTTAAGAATTTGATGGAGAATGCGTGCAAATTCAGCCCATCCAAATCTGCCCACGTTAGCTTCAAAAATTCGGGAAATTCTATCCAAATATTCGTCAGAAACGAAGGAAAAGGGATCCCAGCGAACGATTTACCCTACATATTCCAACCGTTCTTTAGAGGCGAAAATACGGCTTCATCCAAGGGCTACGGAATCGGATTATCACTTGTCGAACGTATCGTTCAATTACACAATGGTCAAATCTCGGTGGTTTCAGTGCCAGATTCGTATACGGAGTTTACGGTAACGTTTCACGTAGCTTAGTTATTCCGGACGAACTGAGTCTAAAGGTTTAGATTCGAGACTATAGATTATAGAGTAAAGATAATTTAGGGGTAAAGTTTCTTGCTGAACTATTTGTTATATAATTTATATTATGTTAAATAGATTATGAACCATAAGAAAAGGGCCACCTATTTCTAAGTAGCCCTTTCTAATTTTTATTTCTCTAACTCAGCTAATTTAGCTTCGTCTTTCAATTCACGATACACTTGTTTTAAGATTTCTTTCAAGTCTTCGTCTTTCTTCACTTTGAAACCACGCTCGAAATACGGTAAAGCCTCGTTGTATTTAACCGCTAATTTAGCTTCTAAATCCTTACCAGTCTTCTTGTAATCATTCATATCCATACCATTTAATTGCTTCTTAATTTCAACGGCATCATTGTAGTAATAAGCACCCATTTGGTATAATGCATCGTAGTTTGTTGCATCTACTTCTAACGCTTTTGTGTAGTAATTAGGCAAATTCGCACGAATTTCCTTCACTTTAGCTGTTAATTCATCGATTTTGGCTTTGTTTGCCGCGGCATCCCCTGCTGCTGCTTCTGCCGCTGTTTTTTCTGTTTGGATACCTTTTTGAACCTCGATTAAATCTTTCACTTTCGTTTCCAAACTAGCTACTTGGCTATTAACAGAAGCTTTAGCTTTAGGCGTTGTAGCTGCCTTTAATTTCGCTTTCGTACGCTTAACTTCGTCTTGGAAAGCAGAAATTTGATCATTTTGAGCTGTTAGACGGCGATCTGCCTCTTGAACTTTGAATGATTTATCTTGAATCTTTCTGATTTCGTCATTTAATCCAGAAACCTTGTTTTCATACAATAAACCTAGATTTAACCAAGAAATACCATCTTTAGGATCGTTAGCTGTTGTTTGAGTTAATTGCGTAATCGCTTGATCAATACGGTTGAAAGCAATCAACATATTGAACTTCTCCCCTTTCAAGTCTTTGTTTGAAGGATAAATAGCGATTGCTTTTTCAATGATGTTTAAAGCTTTGTCTTCGTCTTTGTTATTCTTGTAGATTTGAGACAAACCGTATAAGATAGCTAAGTCTTTACCTCCAATAGTC
>JAURHT010000221.1 GCA_030833145.1 Aquirufa sp. | reverse complement strand
TTTTCTCGCCCGGATAAAGTGCTCTCACCGAGTTTAAGCAAGCGGCTATTTCCGTCGGATGGTGTGCATAATCATCGATCATGACATGATTTGCTGATTCCATATGGTATTCAAAGCGACGTTTTACACCTAGGAATGAGGAAATACCCACCTTAATTTCTTCCCCTGTCACCCCCACTTGCATCGCTAAGGCAGCCGCAGCTAAGGCATTTTCAATGTTGTGAAAGCCAGGAATGCGCATCGGGATATCTTTCACCTCACCGCCTGGGTATTTCATATCAAAAATCATCCGGTGGTCTTCGATACGAATGTTGTGCGCTTGGAAATCTCCTTTGTCAATACCAAAAGTAGCATCGCCTATTTCAGAATGCAGGGTTAAGCCCTTTTTCTGGATAAAGAATCCATCTGCTTTGATTTGGTTCACAAATAATTGAAAACTCTCTAACACCGAATCCCCATCCCCATAAATGTCCAAGTGGTCTGCGTCTGTGGATGTGACCACCGCAGCTTGTGGGTGAAGTGTTAAGAAAGAACGATCGTATTCATCGGCCTCGACCACGCATACGATATTTTCTTTCGACTGATTTGGGATAAAATTCGTGCCATAATTCACCGTGATTCCGCCAAGGAAGGCCGTCACGTTTTTGCCTGCACTAATCAATAAATGGGTTAATAGAGACGAGGTTGTCGTTTTCCCATGTGTTCCTGCCACGGCAAGGGTAGGAATTTGTTGGGTAATCCAACCTAGGATTTCTGAACGTTTGTATAATCGAATGCCTTTGCCTACCAAGTGATTCATCTCTATATGATCCTTTGGAATGGCAGGTGTGTAAATGAATAAGCTGTGTTCTACGTCTTCTAGGCAGGCTTTCGGGATTAAATCGATGGAATCCTCATAGTGAATCTCCATTCCTTCTTCTGCTAGTTTTTTCGTTAGTGGGCTCTCCGTCTTGTCGTATCCAGCCACGGGAAACCCATTGTGCAGAAACCAACGAGCGATGGCAGACATTCCGATTCCCCCAATTCCTATGAAATAGACTTGTTTTAAATCACTAAGGCTTAACTCTTTTTTCATGCGTGTAAAATGGATTGGGCTATTTCGTGTGCTGCGTTTGGCTTGGCTAAACGAAGACTATTTTTTTCTAGGGTACTTACATCGGATTGGATGGCCTTCAGTGCCTCCGAAATCAGTTGTTCTTTTACGTCTGAGTCGCGAACGAGGATGGCAGCGTTTTGGGAAACGAGGCTTTTCGCATTTTCAGTTTGGTGGTCCTCCGCTGCGCTAGGCAAAGGCACTAAAATACTGGCTTTGCCTAACAGGCATATTTCCGATACGGAAGAGGCGCCAGCTCGCGAGATAACAAGATCGGCCATCGCGTAGGCTAAGTCCATCTCGTAGATGAAAGCGGAAACGTAAGCGCTTGAAAATCCTTCCGCTGCCTTTTTTGCCGTCGATTCGAAGGCAATACCGGTTTGCCAAATCACCTGAACCCCCGCTTCTCGTAAACGATCTAATCCAGCCAATATTCCTTGATTGATGGTTCTGGCCCCTTGGCTTCCACCAATAATTAAAATCGTTTTCACTGCTGGATCTAAATGAAAGTGAGCCGCGGCTTGTTCTCTCTTTCCAACAGACTCCAGTAAATCTTTTCGTACCGGATTCCCACTTAAGGTAATTTTCTGTGCGGGAAAGAATCTTTCCATACCCGGGTAGGCCACGAAAATGTGCTCCGCTTTGCTGGCTTGCGCTTTATTGGTAATTCCGGCAAAGGAGTTTTGTTCTTGTATGAAATAGGGGATACCTAAAAAGCGAGCTGCTAACAGAAGTGGCCCTGAAGCATATCCTCCCACTCCCACGGCTACATCGGGTTTAAAATCTTTCAGGATTTTGGCAGATAAAAATAGACTCTTTGCCAGCTTGAAAGGGAAGAAAACATTCTTCCAAACTTGAGTTCTTTGGATTCCTACGATGGGTAAACCGATGATTTTAAATCCGGCTTTCGGTACTTTTTCCATCTCCATCTTTCCCTCTGCACCTACGAATAAAAATTCGAGGCTGGGATCGATTTCCTTCATGGCATTCGCAATAGAAATAGCAGGGTAAATGTGACCACCTGTTCCTCCTCCAGAAATAATTACACGTTTAATCGACATTAGGCTACAGAAGGTTGTGCAGGTTCAGGATCTTTATCTTTACTCACGGCTAAAATCAGTCCTATACTAATGGCGGTAAAAATCAGGGAGGTACCTCCGGCAGAAATCATCGGCATCGGTTGTCCCGTTACCGGACCCGCATCGACTGCTACCAGCATGTTAATGAAGGCCTGAAAGACAATCGAGAATGTTAAGCCGGCAGATAATAATCCCCCAAAAGGCTTGTTACTATACTGTATGGCCTTCGCCCCTCGGTACATGAAAATCAGGAACAGCAGCGGAATGGCAAGGCCACCTACGATGCCATATTCTTCGATAATAATCGCATAGACGAAATCGGATTCTGCTTGAGAAAGAATGTAGCGTTGTTGACTTTTCCCGGGACCTTTCGGGTGAATGGCTCCCGTGGCGATGGCATATAGACTTCGCGTGATTTGGTAGTCCTCGTTCTTCGCTTTGTTTACTTTCGTCTCGTTCTTACCGATACGCTGGATGTAGTTTTCGATACGGGTTTTTACGGTTTGGGCTCTTTGGCCAATTCCTAAGGAAACTACCGTAATTCCAATGATAGCCACGGCCGTTATAATGAGTCCAATTTGTTTAGCTGGAACACGGCCAAAAAACATCAAAATAATACTCGTTAAAAAAATCAATACACTGGTCGAGAAATTCGAAAGCATGATTAAGAAACAGGATATCCCAATTTTAATCAACATACGAATGAACATAACCATATTATATGAATCTGGATCCGCTTGTTTCGAAGAGAAATCCTTCGCTAGGCTCGTAATAAGGCATAATTTCACCATATCCGAGGGCATAAA
>JAURHT010000044.1 GCA_030833145.1 Aquirufa sp. | reverse complement strand
TGATAATTAATGAAAATTTAAAAAATAAATCTTTCATAAATACATTTTTATTTTACTTTTGCACTTAGGAAGGGTTTGCGTATAACAAAAACCTCCATGTATTTTAGAAATAAAAATTAGCTATAAATTATGTATTGGACACTAGAACTTGCCTCCTATTTAGAAGACGCGCCATGGCCAGCGTCAAAAGATGAATTAATTGACTTCGCAATCCGTACGGGTTCTCCTTTAGAAGTGGTAGAAAACCTACAAGAATTAGAGGACGATGGTCAACCATTTGAAAGTATTGAAGAGATTTGGCCGGATTATCCGACAAAAGACGACTTCTTCTTTAACGAGGACGAATATTAGAATTAAGAGGCGAAAGCCTCTTTTTTTGTGGCCTGTAGTTTGGCTGCCAGAGACTCGTCTCTTAAAGAAATACCCCAGCGACGCGCTAAAACATCTTCCCAAGTCTCTGCCATTTCGTGTTCTTTAATATACACTAATTCCCCCGCAAGATAAGGTTCATTAGGCAGTAGCCGCTGAGCTCCATAAGCATACACTTCTCCAGCTGCCGGTCCATAGAGTTCTGCTAAATGCGCAGCTATATCTTCGGGAATACCTAAAGGCAACTCCACTGAAGCGAGCGGGATAAGCGAATGATCTTTTGTTAAACATGGTTTCAAAGCAACGCGGAGTACTTCCTTTTCCAACACATCTAATGTATCAGAAGCCATCACGCGGTAGGTTGTCCACTTGCCGCCCATAATACTCACTAATTTAGAACGCCCGTCCACCTCTACCTCGTGATCGCGCACTAAGGATTTAGTGTCCGTATTCATCGCTGAATCGAGTTGGACTTGCAAGAGGGGTCTTTGGCCTACAAATGTGGCGCTGATATCCTCAATGCATGCTTTTTTAGCTGAATAGCGATTGAAATAAGAAATCAAGTATTCCTTTTCTGCATTTAGAATAACGGGATTCTCGGATAAAGTATCGGGGTCATCTGTCGTTCCCACCAGGACTGAACCACGCCAAGGAATCACGAAAATCACCCGACCATCGTCCGTTTTGGGAATCAATAGAGCGGTATCACCTTGCCAAAATTCAGCAGGCAACACAATATGAGCACCGCGACTCACTTTCATACGAGGTTTCAAACGCGGATTTGCGAGCGCGCGCACTGCATCTGTGAAAGGTCCGGTCGCATTTACCACGGCCTTCACCGGAATCGTGTATTGTGTTTCTGAGCGAAGATCGGTGAATACAACTTTCTTTATTTTCAGGCTTTTTTGGCCTAATTCAAACGAATCCAAACGCGCGTAATTCAAAATACAGGCGCCTAAACGCTCCGCTTCTTTTAAAATCGCTAAGGCATAACGGGCGTCATTTAATTGTCCGTCATAATACAAAACGCCACCTCTTAAATGATGGGATTCAATGGAAGGAAACTCTAACTGGATTTCTTTTTTGCTCAGTCCACGGCTTGATTTCAAGTTCGTGCTACCGGAGATTTTATCGTATAACCACATCCCAATTCGGTAATACCAGCGTTCCCAGTGGGTATAGCAAGGGGTTAATAAACCAAGTGGATGGGCTAAATGAGGGGCATTTTTAAGCAAGGTCTTGCGCTCGTGCAATGCTTTGTAAACCATTTTGAATTGATGCCAATCCAAATTCCGAACCGCTTGTTCCAGGTAACGCACGCCGCCGTGAACTAGCTTAGTCGATTTAGAGGAGGTTTGGCTAGCGAAATCACCTTTCTCAATCAAGAGCACTTTATAGCCTCGCAACGTAGCATCCAATGCAACTCCTGCACCTGTCGCACCGCCACCAATGATACAAATATCAAAAGGATCATTGAGTTTAAGGAGTTGGTCGAGTCGATTAAAGGACATATAGGTTTATTTACCCCTAAATTGAAAAATAAAATGCAAAAGATTCCATTTATATGGATAAAAATGAAAGAGATTTTATAATTTTGCAGTCCTTTGGCACCTATAACAATCTGCCAACCGAATTAATGACCTTATGGCAAAGAAAGAAAAAGTAGAATCAATTGAAATTATTGAAAGTCCAGAAGCACTTCAACAAGAAGTTTCTAAAGTAACTGAACTAGTAGACAAGAATAAATCAAGTGTAGCAACGGTATTAGGTGTTATCGTCCTAGCGGTGGCCGCTTATTTCGGATACCAATGGTATTCCACTACACAAGACGCAGAAGGCGAAAAGAAATTATTCAAAGCGGTTTATGCGTTTGAATCGGATTCTTTAGCGGCTGCTTCGAAAGATTTAGCGAAAGTATCGGATGAGTTTGGTGGAAATACACAAAACTTAGCAGATCTATATTTAGGTATTACGTTGTTAAAGCAAGGTAAATTCGATCAGTCTATCGAGAAATTGAAAAACTTCTCTAGCTCGGATTTATTAGTTCAAGCTCGTGCTTACTCGTTAATCGGGGATGCGTACGCTGAAAAGAAATCCTTCGCTGATGCGATCGATTACTACAAGAAAGCAGCTGAGCACAAGCCAAACAAATTCTTCACTCCTACGTATTTGTTGAAATTAGCGAATGCTTACGAATCAAATAAACAAGTGAAAGAAGCAGTTGATACGTATTCCATCATCGTAGAAAAATACGGTCAATCGGCTGAATCGATCCCTGCGAAGAAATACAAAGCGATCTTAGAAAGCTCTATCTCTGAATAATTTTTAAAACAGATTATAGGATGAGGGATAAGGGCTTGAGCTTTTATCCCTTGTTTTTTTAACCCCCTTTTATGTCTTCAGCGTTAAAAAACTTAAGCGATTTTACGACGGATAATCTACCGGATGTTTCGGGCAAAACCTTTGCCATCGTCGTATCTGAATGGAATACCGACGTGACCCACGCCTTGTATACAGGTGCCTACGATACGCTATTGAAGTATGGGGCAAAAGAAGAAAATATTATAAGTGCCAAAGTGCCCGGTAGCTTCGAATTAAGCCTAGGTGCTCAGAAGATGGCGCAGCAAAAGAACATTGATGCCGTCATTTGTTTAGGCTGTGTGATTCAAGGTGAGACTAGGCACTTTGATTTCATTTGCCAGGCTGTGGCGGATGGAATCACGAATGTGAATTTGAAGTATGACAAGCCGGTGATTTTTGGAGTTTTAACTCCCAATACGCAAGAACAAGCAATGGAACGCGCAGGCGGCAAACACGGAAATAAAGGTGATGAGGCGGCCATTACAGCCATCAAAATGTTAGGAATATAATACGAGAATATATGCAAGTTTGGAAATTTGGAGGTACCTCCGTAGGAAAACCCGAGAGAATGAAGTCTATCCGTCAACTCATTACGGAAGATGGCCAACCCAAAATCGTGGTACTTTCTGCTCTTTCTGGCAGTACGAATACCCTGCTATCGATTTCAGAATCGCTCAACGCGGGTAATCCGTCAGAAGCAAAGGCGAAAGCAAGCGAACTACGCGCGCATTACGATCAATTCTTAACTGAGTTATACAGCACTCCTGCGGGACTTGGTCAAGGCCAGGCAATTGTAGCTAAGGAGTTTGCATTTATTGATAGCCTAATCGCTACTTCGCCTTACACGGTGAAGCAGGAAAAGGAGATGGTGGCTTTAGGCGAATTGCTTTCAACCCAAATTTTCGAAACATTCTTGCAAGAAGAAGGCATCAGCTCCGCTTTATTGCCAGCCTTGGATTTCATGGTAATCGATGAAGACAACGAGCCTGTATTGAAAGTAATCGAACAAAAATTAGCCACCGTATTAGCTCCGGTGAAGGATAAGCAAATCTTCGTGACGCAAGGCTTTATCTGCCGTAACCCGGCTGGGGAAGTAGATAACTTGAAACGTGGTGGTTCTGACTATACGGCATCATTAATTGGCGGTGCTATTCAGGCGGAGGAAGTGCAGATTTGGACTGACATTGATGGAATGCACAACAATGATCCACGAATTGTGAAGAACACGTTCCCTATTCGCGAACTTTCTTTCGCAGAGGCTGCAGAATTAGCCTATTTTGGAGCTAAGATTCTACATCCAAGCACAATTACGCCGGCTAAATTGAAAGGAGTTCCTGTTCGATTGAAAAACACGATGGAGCCAAGTGCTTTTGGGACTTTGATTTCAGAAAAATCGACTGATGTGGAAATCAAAGCGATTGCCGCGAAGGATAATATTACAGCGATTTACATTCACTCGACACGTATGTTGAATGCCTACGGCTTCTTAAAGCGCGTATTTGAAGTGTTTGAAAAATACAAAACGCCAGTGGATATGATCACGACTTCAGAGGTTTCTGTGAGTGTGACTATTGACCAAACGACGCATTTAGATGCCATTATGAGCGAATTACGTGAATTCGCAGAATTGGAAGATCCAGATATGAACCAGGTAATCGTTTGTATTGTGGGTAACTTCTGGGCTGATAAGGAGGGGATTGCCATCAAGGTATTAGAAGCGATTAAAAAGATTCCTATTCGAATGATTTCGTATGGCGCTTCTGAGCACAATATCTCTTTATTAGTGGACGCTTCCCACAAGAATGACGCATTAAACGCATTAAACGAAGGACTTTTCTAAAAACCGAGCTATGTTAACTTTACCCTTTATTCGCGCGAATCAAGAAACCACGATTGCTGGTTTACAGAAGAAGCATTTTGCGAATGCAGCAGAAATCGTCGCGAAATTAATTGCGCAAGACGATCAACGCAAAGCTCTTTTACAACAAGCTGAATCCGCTTTAGAGAAATCCAATGCGGCAGCGAAAGAAATCGGGGCTTTAATGCAATCCGGTCAAAAAGAATTAGCCGAGGGCAAGCGTGCAGAAACTTCTGCTTTAAAAGCATCGATTAAGGAGATGGAAGAGGCTGCTAAAGCCGCAGAGAAAGAGTTAACAGATTTACTAGTCACTTTGCCTAACCTTCCTCATAGCTCTGTGCCACAAGGAAAAACAGCAGATGACAATGAAGTCGTTTTGACTTGGGGTTCAGTACCAGAGCTCCCAGCAGACGCACAGCCTCACTGGGATTTGATCAAGAAATACGACATCATCGATTTCGATTTAGGGAATAAAATTACGGGTGCTGGCTTCCCTGTTTACAAGGGAAAAGGGGCACGTTTACAACGCGCATTGATTAATTTCTTCTTAGATGAGGCGATCAAAGCGGGTTATTATGAGATTCAACCTCCCATCTTGATCAATGAAGATTCGGGTTTTGGGACAGGACAATTGCCGGATAAAGAGGGCCAAATGTATGTCACGAAAGAGGAAGGCTTATTTTTAATTCCTACGGCTGAAGTGCCTATCACGAACTTATACCGTGATGTTATCGTCAATGAGAAAGAATTACCCATCAAAAATGTGGGCCACACGCCTTGTTTCCGTCGCGAAGCAGGATCTTGGGGAGCACATGTACGTGGCTTGAACCGCTTGCATCAATTCGATAAGATTGAGATTGTTCAAATCCACAAGCCTGAAAACTCGTATGCGGCTCTAGAAGAAATGTCGCTACACGTTCAGGGATTACTTCAAAAACTTGGCTTGCACTACCGCGTCTTGCGTTTGTGTGGAGGAGATATGGGATTTGCTTCGGCCCTAACCTATGACATGGAAGCTTGGTCAGGCGCCCAAAACCGTTGGTTAGAGGTAAGCTCAGTCAGTAACTTCGAAACCTTCCAAGCAAATCGCTTGAAGTTGAGAACGAAAATCGATGGAAAATCGATTTTGTGCCATACGTTGAATGGATCGGCTTTGGCCCTACCACGCATCGTGGCGTCTATCTTAGAAAACAACCAAGGTCCAGACGGAATCAAGATTCCGGAGGCTCTTGTTCCTTATACGGGCTTTACACACATTAACTAAAGCCCTTCTACACTCAATCGGAAACCCTCGCCGTGCAGATTCAACAACTGGACGCGAGGGTCTTCTTTTAGCATCTTGCGCAACTTCGTCATATAGACGTCCATACTTCTGGCGTTAAAATAGGTATCATCTCCCCAAATCAGTTTCAAGGCATAACTTCTGCTCACTGGACGACCCAGATTCTCGCACAAAAGCTTCATTAATTCGTTCTCTTTAGGCGTAAACTTCAACTCGGTTTCACCGATGCTTAAGCGCATTTTACCCGGAATATAGGTGTAATTTCCAAGGGCAATTTCATCTGCTAAACTAGGCACAGACTTGTCAGAGTGGCTTCTACGTAGAATAGCTTCCATTCTAGCGACTAAAACCTCCATGGAGAAGGGTTTGGTCAAATAATCATCTGCCCCTACTTTGAAACCTTGCAAGGTGTCTTCTTCCATCGACTTCGCGGTTAGGAAAATGATGGGTACTTGTTGGTGATTTGCTCTGATGTCTTTGGCCAGAGAAAAACCATCTTTCTTAGGCATCATCACGTCTAACAGACATAAATCGAAGTTTCCCTTCACGAATAGATCAAGTGCTTCGTCCCCATTCTGGGCCCACGAAACGGCATAACCTTTCTTCTTTAAGAATTCGGTTAATAATAATCCTAAATTTGGATCATCCTCAGCGACTAAAATTTCAGGCGTCTTTGACATAGGGCAAATAAATTTCAAATGTACTTCCTTCTCCTAATTTACTTTTTACGTTCACTTTTCCTTCGTGGGCTTCGACGATCTTCTTCACGTAGCTAAGACCTAAACCGAAACCTTTGACGTTATGTACGTTTCCAGTAGGTACACGGTAAAAGGCATCAAAAATTGAAGATAATGCTTCTTTCGGCATACCCATCCCTTGGTCTTTCACAGCAATTAAAAGGCCTTGATCCTGTGGTTGCGCGGCGATTTCAACGTTCGGGTTTGAAGGACTATATTTCACCGCATTATCGATCAGATTATTCAACACATTAGAAATATGTACCTCATCTAATTCCATGGTTGCTGGCAGCTCATTCAACTGTAGCTTAATGGACCCGTTCACTGACTCAACTAAAGGACCATTTATCTCGGCAACTTGTTGAATCAAGGCAGCTATATCTACTTTTTTCCGTTTCAAGGTAATTTCCTCTTTCTCCATCTGAGCAGTCTGCAAAACACGCTCCACTTGCTGACCTAATCGGGTATTCTCATCTTTAATAATGCCTAAATATCTGAGAATCGAGTCATTTTTGCCCGGTTTCAACTCCTCTTGCAATAACTGCGTGGCTAATGAAATGGAGGTAATAGGCGTTTTAAACTCGTGAGTCATGTTATTAATGAAGTCATTCTTTACTAAGGCTAGTTTCTTTTGGCGTAGAATCGTCAACACCGCAAAATAGAAACAGCCAATCATCACTAGTAATAACAAGCCTGAACCTGCTAAACTAAGGCCCATTGTTTGCCAAATATAGGATGAGCTCTCAGGAAAATAGATTTTTAATAAGTCCTGAGATGGGTGTAAATCATTTGGAAAAAGAGCCGCAGAGAATACCGCATTTTGCGAAACTATTTCAGGTGAAGAGGTATAAACCCAGGTAGTAGGTGTCGTTTGTATCCCAAAAGAATAAGACAAAGTCACTCCCTTATCTGTTAATTCTTTTCGAATCAAACTATCTAGATATCCAGGTTGAATACGTTGAAGAATGGGTCTATCTTTAAATAAGAAGTCTGAAAATACCTCTTTAGCTAACTGTGTTTTCTGTAATACCTTCTCCAAATCTTGGCGCTCCGATTTCTCTTCAACTAATTTAGCCTGTATCTGAGCCTGTCGATCTCCGAGATTTTGAATGACACGATTCGAACGACGACGCATCTTCTTAATCAGTTTTTGTTGCTCTCTCTTGAGCATTCGATTCATCTCCTTTTCGACTTGCATTCGTTGACGCATTTCCTCTGGATCTTCGTCTACGGTATATTCTTCTGTCACCTCGGCCAGTTGACCGTTAGGAAGCATAAATGATTTGCGCACGAAAATCACATCTTGCCGTGGAGGTGTTAAAATAGGATGTTCCTCTTGATAAGCTGGCTCTGCATAAACAGGAACCGGCTTTTTCTTAGGTTTAGGAACACTGGCAATACTTTCAAATTTCTTTTGACGTTCAGATAATACAACAAGCTCCTGCTTCTCTAGTTTTCTAACTACCTGTTCGAGACTGTTGCGTACGTCTTTGGCAAAATTCTCACGTTTCGTCTCTAACATAAAACGCAACCAATACGCCTGAAACCCAATTAATCCTAAGAGGGCAAACGACATCAAAGCAATCAATAAGCGTATTTTACGTTTTGACATAAGGTAAAAAATTCTTTGCAAATGTAAGGGATAAATAGCAGCCGCTCATCACATTAACACTCTTTAACATTTAGTAAACAGACGCTTTTCGTAAGTTTGCACCGGATCAAAAACCAAAATTTATGAAATACCTATTCATCACTGCCTTAGCTGCTTGTATTTCTACAACTGCTTTCGCACAAGAGAAAAAAGAAGCAACCGTAAAAATCGTTATCAACGAGAACGGTAAAGAACGCATCATCGAGAAAAAATTCAGCGACCTAGATCAGGCAGATGCTGAACTTAAAAAATTAAGCGATTCGCTAGACATCAACGTAACCGCTTCTGGCGGGAAGAAAAAAATTGTTCGCGTAGACGTAAACAAATCTCACTCCCGTATGTCAGACCAGCCGGGTAATGTCATCATCGAAAAAATCGAGGGTGGTGCTGAAGGTGGTGCAGACAAGCGTGTCATTATTCGCCGTGGCGGACCAGGAATGGCTATGGCTCCTTCAGCTCCAGGTGCACATGCAGGTGATGCAAACGTTATGATCTTCCGCGGGGAAGGTGGTCCTGAGGGCTTAGAAAAAGAATTCAATATTCAATTGGATGGTCCTATGGGTGGTCCCAAAAAAGGCTTGAAAAAACTACAAAAATGGGCGCAAGAAAAAGGTTCTAAAACCATTCAAGGCCTTTCAGGTAAACAAAATCAACCGTTTAATGGAAAGATCAACGTCCGTTTTACAGCAACTACGAAAGGAAATGTAACGATTGCCGTTTCCGATGTCAATGGAAAAGAAATCGCTTCTGAAACGGTGAAAGATTTCCAAGGCGATTACCTGGGTCAAATTGACTTGAAGAAAGCCGCTGCAGGCGTTTATTTCTTACGCGTAACGCAAGGAAATGATGGCGCTGTTAGAAGAGTAGAAGTAAAATAATCCGCTTAAGGTTTGAGAATGAAAAAGCCTGGAGATTTATTTCCAGGCTTTTTTTATTATTTCCCCATGTTGTAAAGAACAAAGGCATAGGAATCAGCCGTCAGTTCAATCAACTTCGCGGTGTTCGATGAACCGTGTCCGCTGTTTGTATCGATTCGAATAATCATTGGTTTTGCAGCGGTATTCTTCTCTTGAAGAGTAGCCGCATATTTAAAGGAGTGAGCCGGAACCACGCGGTCATCGTGATCTGAGGTAAAGACCATCGTAGCGGGGTAATTCATCGCCTTAATATTGTGTAAAGGTGAATAGGCATACAATGCTTTGAATTCCTCCGGATTATCACTGCTGCCGTAATCCGCGACCCAGTTCCAACCAATGGTGAATTTTTGGAAACGTAGCATATCCATTACTCCCACTCCTGGCAAGGCTGCCGCGAACAAATCTGGACGTTGGTTAATCGCAGCACCTACTAATAATCCGCCATTGGAACGACCAGAAGCTGCTAAATACGCTGGCGATGTATATTTCTCGCGAATCAAATATTCAGCCCCTGCAATAAAATCGTCAAACACATTCTGCTTCTTCAATTTCATACCTGCTTCGTGCCATTTCTCTCCATACTCACTTCCGCCTCGTAAATTCGCCACTACATAAATGCCTCCTTTTTCTAACCAAGGAATTAGGCTAGCAGAAAAGGCTGGAGTCGAACTGATGTTAAATCCACCGTAACCGTACAAGATGGTTGGATTTTTACCATTCAATTGAATTCCCTTTTTACTCACGATAAACATAGGAACTTGGGTGCCGTCTTTCGAAGGATAGAACTTCTGAACGACGGTATAATCCGTGGGATCGAAGGCCAGATTGGGCTTTTGGAAAACGGTCGACGTATTTGTCGCTAAATCATAGCGGTATATCGTAGGAGGGAAATTGAAGGAAGAATAGGTATAGAAGGTGAATTTATCTTCTTTCTCTCCGCCAAAACCACCCGCATTTCCTAGGCCTGGCAAACTAACTGAACCTAATTCTTTTCCGTTATAATCGTAGCTATTTACGCGCGATGTGACATCTTTTGAATAGTTCAAAAACAAGCGTTTACCCACCGTATTGACTCCTTGCAAAGGCTCTGGCTTTTCAGCTACGATGGTTTTCCAATTCGCTTTTTCAGGATGCGCCGGATCTACACGAACAATTTTCTTATTGGGTGCACCTTCATTCGTCTCTAAAATCAAGATATCTCCATCATTGTCTACGATGCTGAAATCATATTTACCTGGTTCAGCCACGATCGGTTTGAATTTCGTTTCCTTTTTAGCCGCATCCATAATCCAAAGTGCGTTTCCATCCAGACCTTTCCCGCGATCCGAAATCGTCAAGAACGCAAAACGCTCATCGTCCGAAGTGCTCACGGTGTGAAAGCGTTGCGGGTTTTTAGGATCCTCGTAAATCAATTGATCTTGGGATTGCGGAGTGCCTACCGTGTGAAACCACACTTGGTGGTTCTCATTTTTCGTACTTAATTCTTTTCCTTTGCCTGGTTCTGGATAACGGGAATAGTAGAATCCATTGCCTTTCCAAGCCACGCCGCTCACTTTTACCCAGCTCAATTCGTCTGCCAAATTTTTACCGGTTTCCATGTCTCGAACATAATAGGTTTGCCAGTCGCTGCCGCTTAAGCTTAATCCTACGCAGGCATATTTACCTGTTTTATCTAAAGAAAAAACAGTCAATCGAGTCGTTCCTTCTTTAGATAAGGTGTTCGGGTCGATAACTAACTCTGGTTTTCCATTCAGCCCTTTTTGGCGATACAAGACCGATTGGTTTTGCAAGCCGCTGTTTTTATAGAAATAATACCATTCACCTTTGCGGGATGGCGCAGAGATTTTCTCATAATTGCTGAGTGCTTCGATACGCTTTTTGAACTCATCGCGCAAGGGGATTTGGTTTAAATAACCGAAGCTTACTTCGTTTTGCGCCTTCACCCAAGCCTTCGTTTCCTCACTATTATCATCTTCTAGCCAGCGGTAAGGATCCGCCACGTGCATTCCATGGTAGTTATCGACGTGATCGATTTTCTTCGTTTGAGGGTATTTCATTTGGGCCAAAGCACTAGCAGAAATAAACATCATTCCTGCGATGAACATTTTTCTTGTTGACATAGGTGTAGATTAAAAGAGAGTTCCCGTCTGCGCTTTAGGGGTAATTCCCACGTGGCGGTAGGCTTTTTCCGTGGCCTCCCGTCCGCGCGAGGTGCGCTTCAAGAATCCTTCTTGTATTAAAAATGGTTCGTAAACTTCTTCTATGGTTTCTGCCTCCTCACCGCAGGCAGTGGCAATCGTCGTTAGGCCCACGGGGCCTCCTTTGAATTTCTCGATGATCGTCAAGAGGATGCGGTTATCCATCTCGTCTAGGCCATTTTGGTCTACATCCAAGGCGTTCAAGGCAATCTCAGCGATCTTCACATCGATGGATCCGTTGCCTTTCATTTGGGCGAAATCACGCGTGCGGCGTAGTAAATTATTCGCAATACGCGGTGTACCACGGCTGCGTCTCGCAATTTCATAGGCCCCTGATTCATCAATAGGCATGTCCAAAATGGAGGCAGAACGCTTCACGATTTTGGTCAATAAAGCGGCGTCATAATATTCTAAACGGGCATTAATCCCAAAACGCGCGCGTAATGGCGAGGTCAATAAACCCGCACGCGTCGTCGCTCCAATCAAGGTAAATGGATTCAAACCGATCTGAATGCTACGCGCATTCGGACCCGAATCCAACATAATATCGATCTTGTAATCCTCCATTGCGGAATACAGATATTCCTCCACGATGGGATTCAAGCGGTGAATTTCATCAATAAATAAAACGTCGTAGGGTTGCAAATTCGTTAGCAAACCGGCTAAATCAGAGGGTTTATCGAGAACCGGGCCAGAGGATATCTTTAAAGAAGACCCTAACTCATTTGCAATAATGTGCGACAAGGTGGTCTTTCCTAAACCTGGAGGCCCGTGCAATAAAACGTGATCCAATGCTTCCTCGCGCGCTTTCGCAGCTCCCACAAAGATTTGTAGGTTATCAACAATCTTCCCTTGGCCAGAAAAATCCTCAAAACTTAAGGGGCGCAAGGCTTTGTCAAACTCCTTTTCTTGTGGGTTCAGCGATTCCGCATCCCCGGTTAAATAATCTTCACGCATCGTTGAATTGTCAAATTGAAATCAAAGATAATTTTTTTATTGAGAAGATTTTATAGTTTTGGAAAACCAAAAGAACAACCTCAACCTATGTCATCTATTTTCATCGGCGAACTCGCCGGAACAGCTACTCTATTATACCTCGGAAATGGCGTTGTCGCCAATATGTTATTAAAAGATACAAAAGGAAGTGGCACTGGCTTGTTAGCTATCGCGGCGGCTTGGGCCTTTGCGGTAACCATTGCCATCTATGTTTCGACTTATTTCGGGAGCTCAGGGGCTCATTTAAATCCCATCGTAACGATTGCAGGTTGTGTAAAATCGGGGGATTGGAGCTTATTTCCTACCTTCATCGGCGCACAGCTTTTAGGAGCGATGCTTGGCCAATTATTAGTCTGGTTGCACTATAAGCCACATTACGATGTGACGGAAGACAAAGGAGCTATTCGCGCTTCATTTTGCACCGATCCGGCAATTAAAAATACCCCATTCAATTTTATTTCAGAAGCATTTGCTTCTGCCCTTGCCGTCGTCGCTTTAGGTACATTTTCTACCATTGAAACAGGCTTAGGGCCCTTTATGGTGGGGATTTTAGTTTGGGCGATCGGCCTTGGTTTAGGTGGAACGACGGGTTATGCGATTAATCCGGCACGTGATTTAGGACCGCGTATTATGCACGCTATTTTACCAATTCCCAATAAAGGAGATTCAGGCTGGGACTATGCCTGGATTCCGGTGTTAGGACCAGCGGCGGGAGCTGTTTTAGGTGCCTTTATTTTGACCCTCAACTAATTCTCTATGTACGTAGGATCGATCGATCAGGGAACTACGAGTTCTCGTTTCATTATATTTAATAAGGCCGGAGAGATTATTTCGGTAGGCCAAAAAGAGCACCAACAAATCTATCCTCAAGCGGGCTGGGTGGAGCACGATTCACACGAGATTTGGAAAAATACCCAAGAGGTGATTGGTTTAGCGCTCGGCAAAGCGAATCTTTCAGCGAAGGATTTAGCGGCGGTGGGTATCACAAATCAGCGCGAAACGACCGTCGTTTGGAATAAAAAAACAGGCAAGGCGTATTATAATGCGATTGTTTGGCAAGATACGCGAGTGGGTTCGGAGCTAGCCGAATTAGCGAAGGATGGCGGAATGGATCGTTTTAGAGCAAAAACGGGTCTTCCATTGGCTACCTATTTCAGTGGTTTAAAACTACGCTGGTTATTAAATAACATCGAAGGATTGCGAGCAGATGCGGAGAAAGGCGATGCGCTTTTCGGTACGATGGATACCTTTATCGCCTGGCATTTGACGGGAGGAATTGATGGCGGGATTCATATCACGGATGTGACGAATGCGAGCCGCACCCAGTTAATGGACTTGCAAACCTGTGCCTGGGATGACGAGATTCTGAACGTATTAAGCATCCCGAAAGCGATGCTTCCGGAGATTAAATCCAGTTCTCTTGTTTATGCGAAAGCAAAAGGAGTGCTTGGTGGCGTTCCGTTAGCAGGAATTTTAGGCGATCAACAAGCGGCTTTAGTAGGTCAAACTTGCTTCAAT
>JAURHT010000026.1 GCA_030833145.1 Aquirufa sp. | reverse complement strand
TGATGGGCGCTAAACCGTCCTTGTAATAAACCGAAATTAAGGCTGATTGAATTTTCTTAACTGACATAGGGCTTGATAAAAATGAAGCCTCAAAGGTACGAAATTCAGCCCAAAAAGCCGTCTATTTTTTAGCCATTTTTTGGTAGCGCAACAAGCCTTCTAAATAATAGTAATCCGCATAGATTAAAGGCACGTCAATCTCTGAATTCAAAGATTTCGCTCCCACACAATGCTTGATCAAGAAGTGATTATTTTCACCCAAAGCCGCGCGGTAAGCCGGAGACGAAAGTGACTCTAACATCTTCACCGCATCCGCGTAGTAACGCTTTCCTTTTTCTCCAGAATAGGTACTCAATTCTAGCAAAGCAGACGCCGCAATCGCACCCGCAGAAGCATCACGTTCCTCGTTTGGAATATTAGGTGCATAGAAATCCCAATAGGGAATCTTGTCAGACGGCATATTCGGGTGATTTAAATAGAAATCAGAGATTTTTTGAGCGAAGTCAAGGTATTTTTTATCCTTCGTATTACGATACATTTCCACGTAGCCGTACATTGCCCAGGCATGTCCGCGTGTCCAGGTGGACTCGTCTTGGTAGCCTTGGTGTTGTTTTTTGGCCAAAACCTTTCCATCCACATCATAGCAAATCACGTGATAGCTCGAATAATCCGGTCTAAAATGGTTCTTCATCGTATTATCCGCGTGAATAATCGCGATCTCCTTAAAACGTGGATCCCCCGTCTCGCGCGATGCCCAGAACAACAATTCCAAGTTCATCATATTATCAATGATCACCGGATATTGATAGCCTCCTTTGAAACCATTCCAAGACTTAATCAAACCAATTTTGGGATCGAAACGCGTCGCTAGAGATTTAGCAGACTGAATCAATACCTTCTTGTATTCCGGATCTTTTGTTAAACGCAAACCGTTCCCGAAAGAATCGTACATCATGAATCCCAAATCATGCGTCCCCGTATTGAATTGCTCTTTCTTCACTGCCGCCGTCCATAAACGAGCTGCTGCTTCCCATTTCGGGTCTTTAGTTTTTTCATACAAGAACCAAAGTCCACCTGGGAAGAAACCCGAACACCACCACTTAGAGGGCTTGTTACTGTAAGTCCCATCGTGGTTTGCTGAGTGAATTGTCGTGCTCGTGTCCGGTCGTGCCGCTAACATCAATTGATACTGCTGACCCGCTAGAGCGATTTGTTTATCCACATCGATTTTCTGCGCGAAAAGAGAGGTGGAGAGGATGGTGAGGATTAGAGTTAGTTTTTTCATAGGTTTATCATTTAAAAAGCATAAAGAATAGAGCACTCTTTTAAAGAATAGAGCATAAAGCACAAAGAAAAAAGTTGGCATCTCCTACGGGGATATTTTCAGGAAGTATTTTCCCATAATGCATCCGCGCAGCGGATTCAAACTTTATGCTTTATGCTTTATAATTTAGTTATCGTCCCATCCAGCCGCCATCGACGGTCAAAATGGTTCCGTGTACATAGTTAGAGGCGTCAGATGCTAAGAACACCACTGGACCCTTAAAGTCTTCTGGTTCTCCCCATCTTCCCGCCGGAATTCGTCCTAAAATAGAAGCACTGCGGTCTTTATCTTCGCGCAATGCCGTCGTATTATCCGTAGAAATATAGCCAGGAGCAATCGCGTTCACATTTACTCCCTTCCCTGCCCACTCATTCGCTAAAGCCATCGTTAAACGAGCGATACCGCCTTTGCTGGCAGCATATCCGGGAACGTTAATGCCACCTTGAAAACTTAATAGAGAAGCCGTGAAGATAATTTTACCGCTTCCTTGGGCTATCATCCGGGAACCGATTTCGCGGCTCAAAATAAACTGAGAGGAAAGATTGACTTCCAAAACCTCATCCCAAAACTCATCCGAATGCTCCGCTGCCGGATTGCGCAAAATCGTTCCTGCGTTATTCACTAAGATATCGATGCGGGGATAGTCCGCTTTCAATTGTTTGATAAACGTATATAGCGAATCGCGATTCGAAAAGTCCGCTTGATAGGCTTTGAATTTGCGACCTAGGCCAGTCACCGCTTTTTCGATGTCTGATCCCGCTAATTCTAAAGAAGCCGAAACACCAATAATATCTGCTCCCGCCTCCGCTAAACCGAGCGCCATCGCCATTCCGATTCCTCGCTTACAACCCGTTACGAGTGCTATCTTTCCTGTTAAATCAAACGTATTTTTCATAATTATTTCAAATGTACGGCAGAATCATTGATTTGGTAAGTGTGATGTTTCACTAAATCCATCATCGCCGCGCCGGCTAATAAAACGGGACCATATCCGTGTGCCGCGTACGGTGAAATAGGACGATGGTAATAGAAAGCGGGATCCCAGGCTAAACCTGTTCCCACACACGTCCCTTCTACCTGTCCCTTTTCGTTTACTTTCGTATTGACTGCATTCCAACTTAAAATTGCTGCCGGACCGTAGATTTTAGGGTCGAGCCAGCCTTTGTTTATGCCTTTAGCCATCACATAGGTATAAATGGCGGTACACGAAGTCTCTAAATAGGAATCGTTTTTATCCAGTAATTGATGCCAAAATCCCGTCCCATCCTGCAAAGCCATCAGTCCTTTCAAGTGGTTCTTCAATTGGGCCAAAATCTCCGGACGAGCCGGGTGGTTCGCTGGCAAATACTCCAGCAATTCGCAAGTAGTTAACAAAGCCCAGCCATTTGCGCGTCCCCAGTGGAATTCTGGATGCTCCAACGCATCCACTAAATAGCCGTGCATAAAGATGTTTAAGTTCGGATTGAACATGCGCTTTTGGTAAGCTTTGAATTGAAAAACAGCCTCCTCGTATTCCCCTAATTGCAATAAGGCCGGAATGGCCATATAGACATCATCAAGCCACATGGTGTGGTGTAATGGACGAATTCGCACCAAGGTACGATCAGGCAATCGGTGCTCTTCTTTCAAGATAAAATCTGAAGCACGCTTCGTGATGTAGGACATATCGGTCGTAAATCCGGCTTTTTTCGCCTTAATCACCGCCATCCCCATCGCTCCTATGTCGTCCAAAGCACGAGGGTGCACTAGACCTTTCAATACGTGCGATTGTTCCGCTGGAATCTTTATCGCCTCCGGAACACCCAAATTAATCAGATTCAAGCGATTAAATACATAGTTCTTGTATTTAACATCCCCGGTTACCTCTGTCAAAGCCAACATTCCGGAATAAGTAACGCCCCATTCATAGGAAATCGGACGAAAATCTCCCTTGCTAAAAATGGCATTTGCGTTATATGTTTTTACTTCTGCGCCGGACGTCTTATCCACAAAACGATCAGGAGTCGCGGTTTCTAAATAAGTGAATACGCGGTCGATGGTTTTTTGGATATTTTCAGCCGTAGGTGCACCGTAAGGTGTAGGATAATCTGGTTGTAATGCATGGAGAGGCGCTGTGGCATCGGAAGCGGTGGTGATGTTTTTTTGGCCAAATAAGGTGCCAGAAATCAACAACAAAAATAAGATATAGCGCATAAAAAAGGGGTCCTCTCTATTAAAGCAGAGAGGACCCCAGAATTACTATAATCAAAAGACTATTTTTTCATTTCAATACCCGAAATCTGAACGACGATTTGTTGTTCGGTTGCTTTCGGGTTAACAGCTACAAAATACAGATCATGAGAACCTGAAGTTGCTTGGATGGCTACTTTTTGGGCAGCTGGGCCATTCATTCTTCGAGGCGCTTGACCCGCAGGTGCCGCTGGAGCTGCTGCAGGTGCAGGCGTTGAAGCTGGAGCCGCAACTCCCGTTCCTAATGGCGCACCTTTTCCTGGCGTTGCCGCTGCTGGAGGAGGTCCACCAAATCCCCCTTGTGAAACTTCGATTGGAGCCGTTTGGCCAATCACCGTTCCGGTAGGTGAATCCAAACGGATTTCAATCACACCACCCGCTGCATTTGATCTAGCCTGAGCTGATGCCGAAATTTCGATGGTCGAGATGCCTGTCAAATCTAAATCTTTATAACCTAAGTGTGGATTTTGGCCCACCATATTCGTCGAACGACCTGGCGTGATTAATTGCAAAATGCCTTTCGTTATATCTGCTTTCTCCACGTTCAATGCTGGATGACGTAAGAACAACCATTTCTCTGATTGAACTGGAGCCATCTTCTTGTTTCCTTTATCTAAATAAGTCGCGCGAACCACGAATACCCCTTTTGAAGACGATTGATCCGCTGGCTTTTTCAAACCTAAGGTTCCCGAAGTAGCGATGGCATTACTTGCTTTGGCATCCCCTAAACTTAAGATATAGTTTACCATTGCTTTCGCATCCGCTTTCGAAATGCTCGGGTGAGCAGACATCGCGTGTTCTCCCCAAACGCCCATTCCACCAGCGATTACCTTATCAGAAAGTTTCTCCACCATATCTTGGCCTTTGTATTTCTCCGCCACTTCTTTGTAAGATGGCCCTACAGAGCGCACAGACATTTGGTGACAAGACTTACAATCACTTGCATTGATCAAACGAAGACCGGCCGAAGCAAATAAATCGCTGTCAGCCTTGCGGTGCGATTGCGCCATCTCGATCGGATCGTACCCCGAAGCAACATAATCCACGGTAGCTGCAACAGCCTCAGCTGCAATGCCTTTACCTAGTGTTCCGTCTTCTTTATCTTCTACCTTCACCTCGTATTTAATAGGTTGACCTTCGAAATAGAACGATTTATTTCCTTCTACTGCGATGTCGACTACTGGCGCTTCGTTTCCTACTAAGATTTCCAAAGAAGCCGTGTTCGACAATCCCTTAGGATCAGCCGCTTTCAATGTCACCTCGTATTTACCTGCATCTCTCAATTGCAAGGTCGGATTAGTACCAGATAAATTCTTCACGAATTTGCCTGCCTTCTTCACAGTCCACGTATAAGTCAACTTATCTCCGTCGAAATCTTTCGTTCCATCTGCAGATAAAGTCGTTGTGAATGGGGCTGCTCCTGCTTTCTTAGCCGAAGATGCTTCCACATACGGCTTGCGGTTTCCACCTTGGTATTCAATCTTCACTAAACGAGCATTGTCATTTCCGCGGAACCAAGCTGAACCATATTCTAATACATATAAGTCTCCTTCAGGACTGAAGTCCATATCGATCGCAGAACCAAAAGTCGTAGAAGGCATAAAGCGCTCCATTGACTTGTAATCACCTTTTTCATCTAACGTAACCGACATAATCCAGCTACTCATAAACTCCACGATTAACCATTTTCCTTCATAATATGATGGGAAAGCGCGTTTCGCACCTGCAAAATCCGCCTTTCTGAAGACCGGACCACCCGTCGCAGAACGACCTGAAGAACCCACTAATGGGAACTCATCTGAAGTTCCATAGGGATACCAAATCATCGCCTTCGTTGCTGGAGGCAATTCACGTAAACCGGTGTTATTAGGGGATTCGTTTACTGGTGCTGCTGGATTGAATTTAGGTCCAATGGCCATCGTCTCAAAGTTCACATCCGCATACGCTTGGTTATTTCCGATGAAATAAGGCCAACCGTAATAGCCTGGACCTTTGGCCTGATTAAATTCATCATAGCCACGCGGACCTTTTTCTGAATCTACTGACGCATCTGGACCTACTTCACCCCAATATAAGAAACCCGTTTTCGAGTCAATACTCGGTCTCCAAGGATTACGGTGACCCATCGTATAAATTTCTGGCTTCGTCTTAGGCGTACCTGGTGCGAATAAATTGCCTTTTGGAATCGTATACGTGCCATTCGCCTCTGGGTGAATGCGTAAAATCTTTCCGCGTAAATCATTCGTATTCGACGCACCACGTTGATCATCCCAATACGCTTGGCCTGGACGCTCATCGATAGGAGCATAACCATCTGAATTACTGTTACTTGTATTATTTCCTACGGTTAAGAACAGGTTTCCTGATTTGTCAAAAACCATTCCACCACCCGTATGACAACATTCCTCGCGTTGTGTAGGGACCTCTAAAAGCACTTTTTGTTGCTCTACTAATAACTCATCACCACGCAATTCCATACGAGCTAAAATGTGCTTCGTCTCCGTCGGATGCGCATAATAAAGGTATAGCCAGTGATTTTTGCTGAAGTTAGGGTCCAAAACAATTCCCATCAATCCTTCCTCTGCCACACGCTCTTGACCCAACCGGTTCTTGTATTTCGTGTTGACATTCAAGTGAGCGATCGTCTTCGTTTCTTTGGTCTTCGTATCATAGGACTTCACATCCCCTTTACGTTCTACAAATAGAATTCGTCCATCGGGCAAAAAGGTAAACTCCATCGGTTCATCCAATTTGTCTACCAAAACAGACTTAACAAAACGGTTTTCATCGGGAGCCTGCGCAAGCGAAGAAAGCACAGGGAAAGCCAGTAAAATGGCTAGCGTAATTTTCTTAATCATAGGTCTAATTTATTATTCTACAAAAATGATACAATAATCGGATTTTAAAAATTGTTGAGTGGAAAATGAGACGAAATCCTAGTTTTTAGAGCACAAAGAATAAAGCATAAAGAATAAAGTCAGCAGGGAATTAGTCCGTAGGAAACAGTTCAGGATTCATCTCCGCAGGGGATTCCTACTTTATTCTTTATGCTTTGTGCTTTATTCTTTATTAATATATTTACAAAATGAAAACACTCCTCTACCTCCTCCTCCTCATCCCCTCTTTCCTTTTTGCTCAAACAAATAAAGACGAAAACGAAATCAAGTCTATCCTGCAATCTCAGATTAAACTGTGGAACAAGGGCGATATCGAGGGTTTTATGGAATACTACGAAAAATCCCCTAACCTAAAATTCATTGGAAAAGCTGGAGTCGTGTCTGGCTGGGAGGCTACACTTCAACGTTATTTAAAATCGTATCCTAATCGCGAGACGATGGGCACCTTGGATTTTGACATTCAAGAGGTAGATATTACCGCAGGAAAAACCGCGTGGGTATTAGGCCGCTGGCATTTGACAAGACCGACCGTGGGTGATGTGGGTGGCTATTTTACGTTGTTGATGAAGAAAGTGAAGGGGAAGTGGTTAGTGGTGAGAGATCACACCTCGTAAATTTTAGGGTAGCCACGTAAAATGTGCTTCGCAATATTTTATCGTAGCTACCCTAAAATTCACTCTCTAAACTACTTTCAGATTTATTTCCTAAAGTAAAAAAAAAGCATTTACACATTACTAAGTTCATCCCCGGAGGGGATACCACCTTTATTCTTTGTGCTTTATTCTTTATGCTTTAAATCGTCACCCGCGAAAAAACATAAAACATCTCCCCCGCAATCTGCCTCGATCTTGCATCATATTGCGCAGCTTCCTCAGGTGTGTCATCAAAGGCTTTGGGATCCTCATAACGAATTGGAATGCGAGCTTCTGCTCCTGGAATAAAAGGACAATTTTCGTCAGCGTGTGAGCAGGTCATCACCGTGGCAAAAATGCCGTGCGGGTTGATGACGTCATCATACAATTTCGAAAAAAGGATGATGGGACGCGAATCCTGAGTATGCAATGCGAAATAGATGGGATTTGAATGTCCGTGTTTAGAGACAATGAAACCCATTCGCTCTAGGGAAGCCACGGTGCGTTCATTGCAGGCCGTAACCTCTACCCCACCAGAATAGCATTGAGCAGGGATTTGGAAATAGTCAGCGGCGGTTTGGGCCCAGACTTGTGAGAATTGAGAGCGGCGCGAGTTGTGCGTACAGATGAAATTCAGGCGAATCGGCTGCTCTTTTTTGCGTTTGTCTTTGATGTAATCAATCAAGACTTGTAGTATTTCTCGGCGCTCAGCTGAAATGTCGAGGGAGAGAATTTGGTCCAAATTTTGGTTTAACGTATCCTTCATCTTAGCAACATCCTGAGCCTGGAGCACATGCGTTTGCGGCTTGCACTTCGGCGATTTTTAATTTTGGTTTTTCTTCAGCCACTGCTACTGGCGGCATGCAGCAAGCTGAGGCATCCTGTGCAGCGTAGTGTGGGTCATTGAATTCTGCGTCTTCATGGAAATAATAGACTTCCCATTGAACACCGTCGGGATCGGTTGCCCAGAACTTATCTTGAACGGCGAAGCAGCAGGATGTCCCTATTTCTTCTTTCGAAACAATCCCTTGTTTTCTAGCCACTTCTAAACGGGCATTCATCTCTTCCGAAGTTTCTACTTGAAAACCTAGATGGCCAAAGTTAGCCTGAACACGCTCCGGATTTTCTATAAATGATATGATCAAAGATGGGCTATCTAACACATATTTCGCGTAGCCCGGTTTCACTTTTGTGGCTGGTTGGCCGAAAAAAGTCGAGTAAAAATTTACCGATGCCGCTAAATTGCTGACATACAGGGAGACGTGCATTCGTGGAAAAGACATATTAACAACAGTTAGATTTTTGTGCAACAAAATAATGTTCGAAAAACTCCCCAAAAAGCTGGCTAAACTCCGACCACTTTTCTGGGTTAATGCAATAACAAACAGAAACGCCTTCAATCGTTCCTTGAATAAATCCTACCTCCTTCAATTCTCTCAAATGTTGAGAAACAGTGGCTTGGGCTAGACCTAGTTCTTGGACTAAATCTCCGTTGATACAGGTATTGGATTTCACCAAATACTGCAAAATAGCGACGCGCGCAGGATGTCCGAGTACTTTGGCCATCTGAGCAATCGCATTCTGTTCTACTGTAAAGAGGTCTGTTTTGGTGATTCCCATTTGCTTTATTATTACATTGCAATATTACGATGAATAAAGTAAATAAAAAAGACCGAAGCCTATTTTATTTTAATCACGGTAGTTCAAAGCCGGCTTGCGATCACCTAAAAGAGCCTTGTATTTGAATTCAGCACCTTTACGTTTTGACCATTCTGCTTTAGCAGCTTCAATTAAGGCTGGGTTTTTAAATAAATCCATGGCCGTTCCTGCAATCGTTTTCGCAGCCACCATCATCCCCTTTTTTCCTATGCTTGTACCTCCGGCAGCCACCGCTTGCCAACTATGTGCTGTTGTTCCCGGAACCCAAGTCGCAGTTCCTAAACCGATAGTGGGAACTACCCAGCTCACATCCCCCACATCCGTAGAACCTCCGCCGCTTGGATCCGGGCGACCCGGAACTACGGAAGAAGTGGACGCTAAATCCGTCTGCAACATGCCTGGAGTTTGTTGAATTTGCTTTGCGAAAGCAAGCTCCGTTGGATTCAAGGTATATCCTCCCACTGTTTGCAAGTTTGAATTCATAAGAGTTGCTAGCTTTTCGTTTGGCAAAATCTCATACACCCCTCCGATTACTTCTAATTCATAGCGAGTTCCTGTTCCAAGAGCGGCGCCTTCCGCTGCTTTTTCCAAGCGATTCCACACATCCATGACAATGTCACGCTGCGGGGAACGCACATAATAGTAGACTTCTGCGTAATCAGGAACGATATTGGGCGCCTTTCCTCCATTCGTAATGACGTAGTGAATACGTGTAGAAGAGGGCACGTGTTCGCGCATCATGTTGGCCATAAAGTCCATGGCCTCCACCGCATCTAAAGCCGAACGTCCTCTTTCTGGTGAAGCCGCCGCATGCGATGAAAGACCGTAGAAACGGAATTTACCCGTTTTATTGGCCAAAGAAGAACCCGTCGAAACCGAATTCGCATCGCTCGGATGCCAGTGCAACATCACATCTGCGTCATTAAATAAACCCTCCCGAACCATGTATACTTTTCCGGATCCACCCTCTTCTGCCGGGCATCCGTATAATTTGATTGTTCCTTTTCCGCCGGTTTCCTTTAACCATTCTTTTACGGCAATAGCTGCTGCAGACGAACCTGTCCCAAATAAATGGTGGCCACAGGCATGTCCAGAGGTCCCTCCTAAGGAGCGTTTAGTCGGAATCGAATCTTGTGATAAACCCGGTAAAGCATCGTATTCAGCCATAATCCCGATCACCGGTTTTCCTTGTCCATACGTTGCTACAAAGGCGGTGGGAATACCTGCTACACCAGTTTCAATCGTAAAACCAGCTTGTTTCAGGGTTTCCTGCAAGAGCGCGGAGGATTGTTTTTCTTTATATCCGACTTCGGCGAAGTTCCAGATTTTCTGCGCGATGGCGCTGTAATGCGATTCTTGTTGTTGAATTCTGGCTAGAACCTTCTTTTTGTCCGCATCTTGGGCTAAGACATGCAAGCTAACCAGAAGCAATAGAAGTATTTTTTTCATAATTGAGGTACAATGAACTTAAATTTAGCAGGAAGAACTTGGAAATCAAATTGGTCTGACGTTTGAACTTCTCCGTCCACTTGGGCGCTGAGGATGCGACTGGTTTTAATGCTGATCTTTTTCGTTTGGGAGAATTCCACAATCGGTAGGTTGACGTGCTTTCCTGACTGAATAATGGGCATATAATACAGGCGCTTCCAAACGGGTATGGGGTCACAAAATAAAACGTCGAGCAGGCCATCTTGAATCGAAGCTTTGGGAAAAAAATGAAAGCCTCCTCCTGCGCGGGAAGAATTAAAAACCATACATAGGAAAACCTCTCGGCCGCCTAGAATTTGATAGGTCTTAAACTTCAATAAATTAGGAATAGCGGCTAAATAATAGCCTAAACCGCCTTTAAAGTAACGAATAGAATCCATCGACCTGAGCACTTCTCCCTCTATTCCGATACCTACGCCATTCAAGAAAAGTTGACCATTACAGTCCCCCGCATCGAATGCTTCCACGTGGCCAGCAAACACCGCATCTAAATGTGCACGCCTCGATCGGTCCCCGAATAATTTCCAATAAAAATCATTCCCCGTCCCTCCTTTAAATAAGGCAATCGGAATTTCAACTGAAGGGTATTTATTCACAAAATAATTAAACGTTCCATCGCCGCCCATCACCCAAACCTGATCAAATTCAGAAAAATTTTTCGGCCAATCATTCGAAAACAAAGTCAAATCCCAATCGGATTTCTCTACCTTTACCACCTCTATCACCCAAGAAAAATAGTTCGCAATCGCAACGGTCTTCTTTAGGGGATTGATAAGAAAGGCTATTTTTTGACTCATAATCATAGAATTATTTAAATTTAACATAAAATAAATCAATATGTCAAATTCACTTCCTACCGCCATCATCACTGGAGCCTCTCGCGGAATTGGCAGAGCGCTCGCCTTATTGCTAGCAAAAAACAACTTCCAATTAAGTTTGGTGGCGCGTAATAAAGGCGAATTGAAAGACCTAGCGGCAGAAATTACAGAGATCGGACATCGCCCACTCTATTTCGATGGAGATGTATCCGACGAGGCTTTTGTCTCGGAAGCGGTGGAGAAAACGGTGCACACTTTTGGACATATTGATTTTGTGATCAATAACGCGGGAATTGGGGCTTTTGGCCCTATGGAATCCTATACTGCGGCGCAATGGGATCAAGTGTTTGACACGAATGTAAAAGGGACTTTTTTGTTTTGCCAAAAAGCCCTTCCTCACCTAAAATCTGCTAAAAAAGGCCACCTCATCACGATAGCGTCCGATGTGGCAAAGCGCGTTTTTGATGGGGGATCACTGTATTGCGCCTCTAAATATGCGCAGCATGCGTTCACTGAAGCACTGCGCAAAGAGGTTAGAAGAGATGGGATCAAAGTAAGCACGATCTATTCTGGATTAGTGGACTCTCATTTTCATGCGGACCCTTCAGGAGATCCTTCCCATGCAGGCTGGTTGAGCCCACAAGATATGGCGAATAGCATTTATTATGTGATGAATCAACCGGCGCACGTGGTAATCGATGAATTGATGATTCACCCCCTTAACCAAGAATATTAGCCAAGAATATTAGGTCAACAGTGTAGGACAGTTTGCAGGTCTTGTGGAGAATAATTAAATTTAATCTACTTATAAACCTATCAGACATGTCCAATTGGAAACCCTCCTTAAGTTTTAGTCAGATCGTCAACATGAACGTTGGCTTTTTTGGTATTCAATACAGTTTCGGGTTGCAGCAAAGCGCTGTCAATCCCATCTATGATTTCCTGGGGGCTAGTCCGGACGAAATACCTCTATTAAACCTGGCTGGACCTGTAACTGGTTTATTAATCCAACCTTTCATCGGTGCAATGAGTGATAGCACCTGGCATCCTAAGTGGGGTCGTCGCAAGCCCTATTTCTTTATAGGCGCCTTGTTGTGTAGCATTTGCCTTTTACTTTATCCTTTTTCGTCCTCTTTGTGGATGGCTGCTAGTTTATTGTGGATCTTAGATGCCGGAAATAATACGGCAATGGAGCCATATCGTGCCTTTGTTGCAGATAAATTAAATGACGATCAACAGCCGACAGGCTTTCAGATGCAGAGTTTTTTCACGGGTTTTGGCCAAACCTTAGCCAACCTTTCCCTCTTCATCTTCCCCATGATCTTCATCGGCAAAACAGGTTCATTGCCTACCTGGGTATACGCCTCTTTCTTCTTGGGGGCCGTTTGTTCCATCGGATCCATCTGGTGGAGTATGCACACCACCTCGGAAATCGAACCGACTGCCGAGGAATTAAAAGAGATTCGTTCACGCAAATCGAACGTTTTAGAATCTATATTCGAAATTTTCCACGCGATAGGTGAAATGCCTAAAGTGATGTGGCAATTAGCGTTAGTGTACTTATTTCAGTGGTATGCCTTGTTTTGTTATTGGCAAAATTCCTCGAAGAGTATCGCCCTTTCTGTTTGGAATGCAACACCTAAGGACAATCCGGAATTGTATGAAAAGGCCGTTTCTTGGACGGGTTTAGTGAATGGTTGGTACAATATTGTTACTTTCTTGTCGGCTTTAGCATTAGCAGGTTTTGCGAAAAAATATGGTGCCAAATCCGTGCACATGATCTGCCTTATTTTAGCCGCTGCAGGTTTCCTCGCTTTCCCTCACATCGAGAATAAGAACCTGTTGTTTTTCGCCATTTCGGGCTTCGGAATTGGTTGGGCAAGTATGATGGGAATCCCTTATTTACTGGTGGTTAGCGATATTCCTAAGGAACGTTACGGTGTCTATATGGGTATCATCAATATGATGATTGTGATCCCGATGATTCTACAAAATCTATCATTTGGCTTTATTTTAAAGCATTTTTTAGACAACGATCCCAGAAATGCGATTACCTTTGCAGGAGCTTTATTAGCCATTGCAGCCCTAGCGACTGCCTTTATTCAACCATCCCCATCTAAACAATCCGCATGAGTGTCATTTGTATAGGCGAAGCCTTGATTGATATGATTTGTACTGACAAGGGTTCTAGCCTTTCAGACGGTCAAAATTTCTTAAAGAAACCGGGAGGAGCTCCCACAAACGTAGCAGCCGCCATCGGCGCCTTGGGCGGCGAAGTGAGCTTGAGTGCGAAAGTGGGAAATGATCCTTTTGGACGTCAAATGATCTCCGTGATGCAAGATTTCAACGTGAATACGAAACACGTTCACTTGGACCCTCGGACCTTTACGACTTTTGCCTTCGTTTCCTTGATGTTAGATGGAGAACGTGATTTCGTTTTTAACAGGGGCGCAGATGCAGAACTAACGGAAGCAGAAGTGGCAGCAATCGATTTAGCTGGTGTAAACATCGTTCACTTCGGATCGGCAACTGCTTTCTTATCAGGACCTTTAAATACGGCCTATTATTCCTTGAAAGACCGGGCGAAAAAAGATGGCAAAATCATCAGTTTTGACCCTAATTACCGTCATTTATTGTTTGGCGATAAAATACCATCCTTCATTAAGCAAAGTTTACTCTTCTTGAAAGAAGCTGATTTTACGAAGCTATCAGATGAAGAGGCGATGTTAATTACAGAAACAGAAACCTTAGAGAAAGCGACTGAAGCCTTATTGGAAATCTGTCCTGGCGTATTCGCGATTACCTTAGGAAAAGAGGGGACTTTATTAGGATTAGAGGGCAAAACCTACATTATTCCAAGCATTCCAGTGAAACCAGTCGATACGACGGGAGCTGGTGATGCCTTTGTGGGGGCTGTGCTTTATCAATTAGATGGATTAAATATCCAGAACCTTGATTTTGCAGCCTGGAAAAAGATCGTAGAAAACGCTAATAAGGCAGGTGCTAGAACATGTGAATACCTAGGCGCCATGGAAGCCTTCAAAAATTTAAATAATAGTATTTTTAATTAATAAACTGTGTACAATTCCGCTCTTCAAAAACAGGCAAATGCGCTTGTAAAAACGTATAAAATTAAGGACGCTAGCTTTCAAGAACGATTGACAGCTAATCTAGATGATATCCATAACCACTTTAGAGCGATTTATGGGGACAGTCCATTATTCTCGGATTTGATTCAAACTATTTTTCAAGCCTATACGGATCGCAGTCCGGAACTGAAAAAGCGGGATGAGGCGAAAGCGAAGAAAGAGGAGAATTGGTTTTTGAGCCAAGATCTGGTGGGAATGAGTTTATATGTGGATCGTTTTGCTGGGAAAATCACCGATTTACCCGCAAAGCTTCCTTATTTAGAGAAGTTAGGCGTGAATTTTCTTCACTTAATGCCTTTATTCAAAAGTCCAGAGGGCGAAAGTGATGGCGGATATGCGGTGGAAGATTTCCGTGTGGTGGAGGAGAAGTTAGGGACGATTGAAGATTTGCGCGAGTTCCAACAGGCCCTACAACAAAAAGACATGTACTTGATGATCGATATCGTGTTAAACCACACGTCGCATCACCATGAATGGGCTAAACTTGCAAAAGCAGGCATCAAAGAATACCAAGACTATTTCTATATGTATGACGACCGTCGCATTCCGGATGCGATGGAGGAAACCATGCCGGAGATTTTCCCAGAAAGCTCTCCCGGAAGTTTTACCTATGACGAAAAAATGGACAAATGGGTGATGACAGTTTTCCATCATTACCAATGGGATTTGAATTATACAAACCCGAAAGTATTTGTAGAAATGCTCGCAAACGTATTTTACTACGCAAACCTAGGCGTAGATGTAGTACGCATCGATGCGCCAGCTTTCATTTGGAAACAAATGGGAACCGCCTGCCAAAACCTTCCTGAAGCGCACCAATTATTACAATTGATTAAAATGTGCGTGGAAGTGGCTACGCCAGGTATGGCTATTTTGGGCGAGGCTATTGTGGCTCCAGCCCAGATTATGGAATACTTTGGAACAGGTCGTTTCGCAACACACGAGTGCGATTTTGCCTATAACGCCACGCAAATGGCGGTTCAATGGGACGCGCTAGCTACCGGCGATATACGCGTGATGCGCACCGCCCAAAATGAGTTATTGCGCAAACCGAAAGGCGCGACCTGGTTAACTTATACCCGCTGCCACGATGATATCGGCTTAGGTTATGACGACTGGATGATCCAGCACGCTGGATTCAACCCCTACGATCACCGCTCCTACATCAAAAACTATTACAGCGGCGGCATCGAGTCACCTGCCACTGGAGCCTTATTTGCGGTAAATCCCAAAACACAGGACGCACGCCTGTCTGGTTCTTTGGCCTCATTATGCGGTTTAGAAAAGGCCATCGCCTCAAAAAATGCTGCGGCGATCCAAACCTCCATCGATAAAATTACGATGATGCAAGCGCAAAGTCTATTCGTAGGTGGAGTTCCTATGTTATTCTATGGCGATGAAGCGGCATACACAAATGATTATACCTACTTACAAGATCCAGGCAAATCATACGATAACCGCTGGATGCACCGCCCGATTATTGATTGGGAAAAGAATGCGGCGGTCGATTCACCGAAAACGGTAGAAAATCAAGTATTCTCCAACCTACAGAAATTAATTAAGCTGCGTAAATCACTAAAAGTGGTGGCTGACTTGAAAAATATTCATTGGTTAGAGGTGCACAACAATTCGATCATCGGTTTTGAGCGTTATTTGAACGGCGAAAAAGTATATTTCTTATTCAACTTCAGTGCTGAACCACAAGAGGTGACCTATTATATGTTAGGTGCCTATGGAGAACGAGCGACAACTATGAAAGATTTGTGGTCAGGAAAAACGATTCAAATCGGAATGGATCATGATCATTTGGCTTTTGCGCCGTACCAATTTTATGTCCTAAAATAAAAAAACATCCCCCAACAGGGGATGTTTTTCCAGAATCAAAATTCAATCATTAAACACTAAAAAACCGTTAGGCGGATTATAAAATTGCGTCCAAAGCCTTTTTACTGATTCGAAGGCTTTCGAAAGCGTCTTTCGGGAAATCGTGTTCTACAAAGAAGTGCTCAAGGCCTCCTGATTTTGCTGCATCGAAAATGCGCTTGTAGTTCACCACACCCTCTCCCACTGGGAGAATATTTTTAAATTCTGAGTCAAAGTCTTTGATATGGCATAAAGGGAAACGTCCTGGATGTTGTTTGAACAATTCCACTGGATCCACACCTGCTTTCGATGCCCATCCTAAATCCAATTCAAACTTTAACAAGTCGGCTGAGATTTGAGAAGTGAATACGTCGAACGCTTTTTGGCCATCTACAACTTTAAATTCTGCATCGTGGTTATGGTAACAGAACGTAAGCCCTGCTTTCTTTGCTAATTCTGCCGCCTTGTACATCGAAGCCACCGAAGCAGAAACCTCATCCTTTGTCTCAATCGGCGTATTCGCGCAAACTAGATATTTCACACCTGCCTCCGCTGCATTATCCACCGCTTGCTGCGCATCATCACGCAAATTAATCATCTTAGGAAAACGCGACATGTCCATCCCAGGACGAGGTTTCAAGGGTGCTCCCACCACGTGGTGTGAAACCCAATTCAATCCTAAATCCTTGTTCAAGGCCATAAACTCTTTGCCTTTCATCCCGTAAAAACCGGGTAACATCGAGAAAGCCGATTCAATTTCGGTGTAACCTAGCTCCGCAATCTTCTGCAAATTCCCTTTTACATCTTGGTCGAATTTTCCAAAAAAGGTAAACAACTGAATACCCACCGGACGGCTAGTAAACGATTGAGCAGACATAAAACGAGGTGCTAAAAGGCTAGCAGCCAGAAAAGCGCTAGACTGCTGAAGAAATCTTCTTCTCGAGTTCATTTTGATAAGTTTAGAGGTAACAGAACAAAGTTAATGTATTTTAATGATACAATAAATTATTTTTTCCATTTTTCTCCAAAAATCGTCTTGAACGTCAATTCGCTAGCCTTCACCGAGGTGTTATTTTTATGCCAAGCAAAGTCGCTTCCATCCCGATGACTATCCACATAATAAACGCGATGACCCCAATTGAGCACTCGATCGCCCGACTGATAGATAGGCGCATCTGCCATATTCTTATCAAAAGAACAATTAAAAAGATAAAACTGTGCCTCGCGGTGGTAACGGCCTAATTTATACCCTGGATCCCCCAGAAAGCGACAATTTTTCAAAACAGTCTTCGCCCCTTGTTCTCCAGAGCCATCGTGCCAAATCGCTGCGCTCGTATTATGGCACACAAAAGTGCAATTCTCAGCCAAGGCATATCCCCGTGGACAATACAAATCCACTCCTCCTTCGATTAAACAATCATTCAAATAATACATTCCCGCATTAACATCCCAAGGGCTCACCGTGTCTCCCCCACCAGAACGCATCGTGCAATGCTCAAAAGACAAGCGTGTGGCACCGGGCATCGTACGTACTGCAAATTGATGGCCATCTACTCGAACGATCTTCTCACCCTCTTTCTCCCCTTTCTCTCTTGGTAACGCATATTTTTGAACTGTCGTGATCGTTTCCTTTCCCGCCTCATTCAAACAAGGAATCGTCACATCTTTCGTCGCCGTAAATCCATATTCATTTAAAATAGTCATATTCCGGAATGACAAATCGTGCCCTTTGATATTCAACACGCCCGCACCATAGTCATCTGGATTCGAACAACGCCAAATATCCCGCGCAATCGACTCCCGCAACACGACACCATCCCTGCTTTCACCCACAAAAGACAAGTGGTGCTTCAGCGAATCGATGAATACTTTCTCGCGGTAGTCGCCATTTTTGATAAATATTTCTTGCCCCGGACGCGCTGCATCCACTGCGGATTGTATCGTCTTGAAATCGGTTCCCACCACAAAACGTTTGCGCATAAAACGATCCATTCGGTCCACTACCTGTTCGAACCAGTGATTCATTAAAACAAACGTGTGATGCGAATTTTCAAACGTATGATACTCCGTATGTATACCGAAATCAGTCATTTTTCGCATAAAATCATCGCGCCCTGCATGCATTCGCTCATCAGTAGAATTTAGGAATAATACAGGCGGATCGCCTTTTGTAACATGGCTTAAAGCGGAACCTTCCTTCCAAATAGCTTCGCCCTCTACCTTATTATAGCCAAAATAATACGTTGCCGCTGAGGTTCGCTTACTATCATCGCCCTCTCCTGATTCCGGGTGAATAAAAGCCAAGATACCATCGATATCAATAACCCCAGCGACTTTCACTCCTTTACCATACGTATTCTCCTCTTGGACGGAACCGAGTAGCGCAGCCATTTGGCCCCCAGCTGAATACCCCCCTACATAGATTTCGCCCACATTTTTTCGTTTCGAAACCCATTGAAGTGCCGCTTGTGCGTCTAGCATCGCCGCGGGATATAAAGCCTCTGTGGATAAGCGGTATTCCACTAAAAAGACCCGGTATCCGCGATCTGCTAAGGCTTTAGCTAACGGAATATGCTGTGAACGATGCCCCGTTCTCCAGCCGCCCCCATGAAAAAATACCAGGGTAGGCAGCTTGCGAGTGGAAGAGACCGCATATTCATCCACTACCAGTTTCCGTGTACCCATAGTTTTGTAAACAAAACTATGCAATTGAGTCTTTGCACTTTGATAATCCGCTAGGCGAATAGAAGGATCCTGTTTGGAAACCATTCTCAAAGCCGAATAATTCGTAAAGGACGTATCAGGCTTGCCTGTGATACCTGATTTGTTTTGGGCTTGAAGACCCAAAGAACCTAGTAGCAAGAAAATAAGGATGTAGCGCATAATTTGTAAAGGCGAAGATTCGATTATTCTAATCATTCTTCCTAATTTACGAGTCTAAATCGATTAACATGAAAAATATACGCGTGCTCGTGGTG
>JAURHT010000258.1 GCA_030833145.1 Aquirufa sp. | reverse complement strand
CCTCCCGAGAAGTAATTTCCACCAATTTCGAGACGGTAAGCTTTGGGCAAGGTAAAGATGTGATTAGAGCTGATGTAAAATTGATTGTTTACAGGACTAAGGTTCGCATTTTCCACCTTTCCTGTTAGTTCAGCGCGGTTAAAGTAGATGTCGTTATTCGTAGACCACCATTTCGCAACTGGGATCGGTAGAGAGAAGCCAAGGCTATAATTTGTGCGCTCGGCCATGTTTGCCGTGGTTTGGTAGGATTTTCTAGCCTGTGTATCTTGTTTCAAAATTTCAGTGATCACATTCGTGGTATGGCTATAGCCTAAAATGGTGCTGAATGCACCCATATAGGTGTGGCTCAATTCAATTGAATTAGTTAGCTGAGGAGTTAACATGGGGTTACCGACTTTGAACGTGTAGTTATCCAAGAAGAAGACGAATGGGTTTAAATCGCCATAGCTGGGACGGTCGATGCGGCGGGAATAATTAAAGCCGAGGCTATGGTTTTTGGACAAATCATACTGAAAGAAAGCACTTGGGAAAAGTTGCGCATAATCGCGGTGGAAAGTGGAATCTTTCGAATTAGTCGTGTAAGCCTCTGATAATCCATCCGCCACGGTCCACTCACCACGCAAACCAATCTGGTAGCTGAACTTGCCGATGGCACGTTCCGTATTCAAATACGCGGCATGAATTTGTTCGGTGTAGACGAAGTGATTGCTTTGGCCTGTCAAAAAAGTAAAGGCAGGATCACCCTCATTTTTTCCCTGAAAGCGTAAATCGTTATCCGTTTTCACATAGGACGATTTCAACCCCGTTCCCCATTTCGATTTCAGAAAAGAAGGCAGCACATAATCCAGCTTGAAAGAATATTGGTCCACGAATGATTTCGAGTTATTCAGTAATAAAGAATCCTGTTTCAAAGGACTGAAATCACCGCGCTGAAACTGAGAACGCAAATTGGAACCACTATTTTCTACAAATCGGGCATAATCTAAATCAATGGTTAATTCGCGACCCGTGGAATCGTAGGTATGTTTGATATTGAAATTCGCCGCGTAATTATGGCTCGGATTTCCCACATTATTGAAGGTGTTCAAGCGGGTCAAAGCCGTTCCAGCACTCGTATATTGAATGGTCTGATTCAATCCGTCGTGCAAGGTATATTGGTTGATGTTTCCAGATACCAAAATCCCTAAGGTTGTCTTCTTCGAATAATACCAGTCCACGCCACCTTTTAATTGTGTGGTTTGATTCTCATTTTTGAATGCATAACCATTTTCCCAAACCTCATTTTGCGTTCTAAAATAACGCGTCAAATAATTACGCTCTAAGGTAGTTCGGTTGACCACTGATCCATTTCCAAACCAGTTCCAACCATTCTTTCGGTAATTCAAATTCACCCCGGTACTTTGGCGAGAATAAACTCCCTGTGCTAACGTTGCATTGGCAGATCCGTTTAACCCGATATTCGAGTTCTTCTTCAATTTAATATTGATAATGCCACCGGTTCCTGCCGCGTCATAACGGGAGGAAGGATTCGCCATAATCTCCAACTGAGATACCTGATCTGCGGGTAGATTTTTCAAATAATTCGCTAAGTCCGCCCCACTTAAATAGGAGATTTTCCCATCAATCATGATCGCCGCGCCTGACTTCCCGCGCAATGAAATATTGCCGTCCTTATCTACAATCACACCCGGAGAACGCTCTAATAATTCCATCGTGGTATTTCCAGCAGCCATCGCCGAGTTTTCTACATTCACGATCGTTTTATCCAGCTTTTTTTCGATGAAAGGTTTCGTTGCCGTCACTTTCACTTCCGCTAATTCGGTGCTTAATGGCAATAGGGTGATGGTTCCCAGGTCAATTTTTGAATCCGCTGTAATCTCCTCTAAGGTGATTTTTGTGGGCTTCAATCCAGTGGATTGTAAGGTCAAAGTAAAACGACCTAGCGGTAGTTTTGAAACTTTTAACTCCCCGTTTTCATCCGTATTCATCCCCTTTACTAGGCTAGAATCACTGGTTTTTTTCAATAAAACCGTAGCAAAAGGCAAAGCCTCTTTATTGGCATCTTGAAGACGAAGGTGTAAGGAATTTTGGCCAAAAGCCGAAAGGGAACAAACTAATAGTAAGGCAAAAAATTTCATGGGGACAAAGTTCTTGAAAAAACGTGGCCTCAAGAAGTTATTATTGACAAATGGTTTATTTTACGTTTAAAGCATAAAGAATAAAGCACAAAGCACAAAGTTGGAATCAAAAAAAGGGCCGAAGCCCTTTTTTTGATGGTATAGTAAATTATAAGATTGGAGATTATAGAGCAAAGAGTATAGATAAAACCTCCGGACTAATTGCCTTCGGACTATCTCTACTCTCTATTCTATACTCTATTGCGGACGAAGTCTAAATACCATCCCCGGATTCTCCACCCCAATGTACAAGTAGCCATCGCGGCCTTGCTCCACATTGCGCATACGACCCACGTTGATTAATACCTTTTCTT
>JAURHT010000006.1 GCA_030833145.1 Aquirufa sp. | reverse complement strand
AGAAGCATTATATACAAAACACAAAACCATGAATGAAACTGCCACGCTTGCTGCTCAGCAAGTGGAACTCACACACGCTATTGACACGGTTTGGGTGGCCCTATGTGCCGCTCTTATTTTTCAAATGGAGGGAGGATTTGCCCTTCTAGAAGCTGGATTCGTCCGTTCTAAGAATGCCATCAGTATTATTGCCAAAGTCATGATTGACATTATGTTTGGCGGAGTTGCCTTCTATTTAGTTGGATTCGGAATTGCCTATGGTAAATCCAATGGATACTGGGCTTTTGACACCGGCATAATGGAAGGAGACCTTGGATTAGGTTTAACTATCTCCAATTCACTTTTCTGGTTCATCCAAATGGGCTTTGCCGTAGCTGCTATCTCAATCGTTTCAGGCGGTGTCGCAGAACGCATGAAGATGTGGTCATATGCCATTTATGTAGCCATTTTTAGTGCGGTATTGTATCCATTAGCGGCCAACTGGGTTTGGAATCCGAACGGCTGGTTAGCCTTACGCGGATTTAATGACTTCGCTGGTTCAGCTGCCATTCACGCTATGGGTGGTTTTGCAGCCCTAGCAGGTGCCATCGTATTAGGTCCTCGCTTAGGAAAATACAACGAAGACGGAACTGCGAATGCCATTCCAGGACATAATTTAACTTTATCGGCGGTAGGTGCCTTTATCCTTTGGTTCGGATGGTTTGGATTCAACCCTGGTTCTACTTTAGGAGCCGTGGGCAAATGGGATCTAATCGGTTCTGTAGCAACTAATACCTTCCTTGCGTCAGCAGCGGGTGGTATCGCCACGATGTTATACACGTTTATTCGCTATAAGAAAGTGGATATTACGATGGTGATTAATGGTGTTTTGGCAGGTTTAGTGGCCATCACAGCGGGTTGCAATGTGGTTTCACCGGATTCTGCGTTGATTATCGGTTTCATCGCCGGTACGATTGTCGATATCGCGGTAGTGGTGGTAGACAAAATGAAAGTGGATGATCCGGTGGGTGCGGTTGCGGTACACGGTGTAAACGGATTCTTTGGCACGATTGCAGTAGGTCTATTCTCCCAAAAGAATGGCTTATTCATCACCGGCGAAAGCGCTCAATTCATCACACAATTAATCGGTGTTTCCGTGATCAGCGTATTCTCCTTTGCTACAACGTATGCTATTTTCATGGCCTTGAAAAAGACGATGGGTATTCGCTTGAGCCACAAAGCAGAATCTGCGGGTATTGATGCCGTTGAATTTGGAGTAGAAGCATACACAACTTTTGAATAATAGCTAAATAAATACGATATGAAAAAGGTAGAAGCCATTGTAAAACCATCGAAATTAAAAGCTATTCAAAAAGGCTTGATCGATGCAGATATCCCTTGTATGACCGTTGTTCCCGTTCGCGGAGCTGGTTTACAACAAGGTTATTCAGAAATATACCGCGGTACAGAAAAGTCGATGATCTTATTGCCAAAGGTCATGATCATCTGTGTCGTAAGCGATGAAAACCTCGAAAAATGCTTAGACGTCATCCTAGACAACGCCTCCGAAGGCAATGTGGGAGATGGCAAAATCTTCGTTTATGATGTGCAAGATGCTATTCGGATTAGGACTAGGACGAGGGGGATTGAGGCTATTCGATGAAATGCTTCGCATATTATCGAATAGTAGAGAATAAAGCATAAAGTACGAAGTACAAAGAATAGAGCACAAAGCATAAAGAATAAAGATGGAATCGCCTACGGCGATGAATTCGTGAAGTATTAAACGTACTATCAAAAAAGGGATCGAAATTCGATCCCTTTTTTGATGCCATATTTATTCTTTGTGCTTTAAGAAAAAGAAGAGTGATCTCGAGTTTAGGGTTATTTCAGTCTTGTGATGCACAAAATATGACGCAGGCCATTTTAGCATCACAAGACTGAAATAACCCTAAAGCGAGTAAACATTTCCTCCGAATACCACCCTATCTTCCTCGTCTTCTTAATCATAGGCGCGTGTTCCTTACTTTTATAAGCAAAGGAATCTAGGTTTTCTGAAGAGTCCCAAAGACTCAAAGTCGCTTGTTCGATGAGGGGGAATTCGCCTACGCCTTTGGCAAATAACAAACCCGCCCGATTTTCTAAGTATTTACTCGCGTGGGAGACGTAGAACCAGAAAATGGGGGATTTATACCACACAATACTGGCGCGTGTCATCACTAAAAGGGGACCATTTCCGGGGTCCTCGACAATAGAAAAGGGATTCGAACCGTTCCAAGTTCCGTGGCCTTTAATGGCCACAGTATCCCAACCTTTTGTTTCTGATGAATGCGATGACAGTGTTAACCAACGCGTGTTTGTTTTAAAAAAATGATCCGACGCTGCTTGGTTATCAAACACACCAAGAAAGGCATAGGAAGAAAAATCCGGCCAAATAGAAAAGCCGTTGCCAGCTCCTACACCCAAATGTTTAGCGAATGAAAGGCCGTCAGATTTCCATTGTTGAACAAAAGAGCGACCCATTTCAGCAAAGGCAAAGCGCTTGTTTGCGAAGCCTTGGAAAGATAAAAATCGAAAAGATATAATTTGGTCACTCATTTTATCAAATTTAGCTGTTTATTTGAACAATTAAAGCGCTAATAGGGTTTAAAAGACATGAATAAAAAGGGTTTTTATTTCAAGGAGTTTGAGGAGAAGAGCATCTCCCCTTTTGATAAGCTTTTCGGGATTTTCAAGGAATTAATCACACATACGTCGGGGGATTTTGATGAGGCAATCGAGTGGTTGCGCGAATTAGACAAGGAATACGAGCTGACGGATGAAAATTACACGATTGAAGATTTCATTGAGGATTTAAAGGCCAAAGGTTATATCCGGGAGGAAATCGATGAGAATGGTGGTTCTGGGATGGGGATTACAGCCAAAACTGAGCGGGCCATTCGCCAGACAGCGCTAGAAAATATCTTCGGAAATTTAAATAAAAGTGGCGCCGGGAATCATAAGACCAAGGCCTCAGGTCAGGGAGATGAAATGACGGGGGAATTTAGATCCTATCATTTTGGCGATAGTCTCGAGAAAATATCCCTCACGGAGAGTTTGAAAAATGCCCAAATCAATCACGGAATAGGCGAATTCGAATTAACGGAGGAAGATTTAGTCGTGGAAGACACGCAATACAAATCGCAGATGAGCACGGTATTGATGATTGATATCAGCCACTCCATGATTCTGTATGGCGAAGATCGGATTACGCCAGCGAAGAAAGTGGCGATGGCTTTGGCAGAACTGATTACAACTCGTTATCCCAAAGATACCATCGACATTTTGGTCTTCGGAAACGATGCCTGGAGCATTTCCATCAAGGATATCCCCTATTTAAAAGTGGGACCTTACCACACGAATACGGTGGCTGGACTGCAGTTAGCAATGGATATTCTGCGCCGAAAAAGGAATACCAACAAACAGATTTTTATGATTACCGACGGAAAGCCGAGCTGTGTTCGGGAAAAAGACGGGACCTATTATATGAATAGTAACGGCCTAGACCCTTATGTGACGGAGAAATGTTACACGCAGGCGGCTCAGGCGCGTAAATTACATATTCCCATTACCACCTTTATGATTGCCCGGGATTCCTACCTGCAGCAGTTTGTGGACAAATTTACCGAAGCAAACCAAGGAAAAGCCTTTTATACGGGCTTGAAGGGCTTAGGGGAAATGATTTTCCAAGATTACGAAACGAATAGAAAGAAAAGACTCAAATAAGATGATCAACAATTTAGGCGAATTAAAGGCCTCAGGCTACATTAGCAAATCAATTAAAGACGAATTAAGAGACAACTTGATAAAACACATGGAGGCGGGAACCACCGTTTTCGAAGGGGTACATGGTTTTGAAAACTCGGTTATTCCAGAATTAGAGCGTGCGATTTTGTCTCGCCATAATATCAACTTACTAGGTTTACGCGGTCAGGCGAAAACGCGTTTGGCTCGTTTAATGGTTAATCTGTTAGACGAATACATCCCCTACGTGGCTGGTTCGGAGATTAACGATGATCCGTTAGCGCCTATTTCCAGATACGCGATTGATTTAATTGCATCACAAGGAGATGCGACACCGATTGCGTGGTTACACCGTTCTGATCGCTTTGCGGAGAAATTAGCTACGCCAGACGTGACAGTAGCCGATTTAATTGGCGATGTGGATCCGATCAAGGCGGCGAATTTGAAATTATCCTATGCAGATGACCGCGTGATTCACTTTGGGATGATTCCGAGAGCTAATCGCTGCATCTTTGTCATCAACGAGATTCCTGACTTGCAAGCGCGTATCCAGGTAGCCTTATTCAACATTTTACAAGAGGGCGATATCCAAATCCGCGGTTTCAAATTACGTTTACCTCTAGATCTTCAATTCATATTCACGGCAAATCCGGAGGATTACACGAATAGAGGAAGCATTGTGACGCCTTTGAAGGACCGTATTGGTTCTCAAATTTTGACCCATTATCCTGAAACTATCGCGATAGCGCGTAAGATTTCTTCTCAAGAGGCTCGCATTAACGCAGCACAATCGGATCGTGTTTATGTACCGAATTTAGCCTACGACTTGTTAGAACAAATCATTTTCGAGGCGAGAGAGAGCGAATACATTGATTCCAAAAGTGGTGTCAGTGCGCGTATGAGTATTTCGATGCTTGAAAGTTTAGTGAGTACCGCCGAAAGACGGGCATTGATTAATCGCGAGAAATCGACAACTGTACGTTTGGCCGACTTCATGGGCATCATCCCAGCCATCACAGGAAAAGTGGAATTAGTGTATGAGGGCGAACAAGAAGGTGCGGCATTCGTGGCCGAACAATTAATAGGTTCTGCCATCAAATCGTTCTTCCCAGGTTTATTCCCTAAGATCGAAAAGCTATCTAAAAAAATAGAGGAAAGTCCTTATGCGGCATTAATGGAGGCCGTTTATGCAGAGGGTGGTGTTGTGTTGTATGACGAATGTAATGCGGCGGATTATGCTTTGACGTTAAATGAAATTAAGCCTTTAGAGGATTTAATCGTTCGATATCAACCGGATGTAGAGGCGGCGGATAGGTTGTTCTTGAAGGAATTTGTGCTGTGGGCGCTAGCGGAGTATCAGAAGCTTGGCAAGGAAAGGTTAACCGACGGATTCAAGTTTAATGATCTATTTTAAACATCTATTCGAAAAATGGTCTACGCCATATTTTTCTTAATAGATATTTAAAATAGCTCGAATCTTCTACCTATTAATAAGTTGTAAAAAAAGGGATCGAAATCAATCCCTTTTTTTATGTATTTAAAACATTTCATAGAGTCATCGCCTGCGGCGATACCATCTATATGCTTTGTGCATTATGCTTTATGCTTTAGTAAATAGCCTACGGCTATTTACCTATACAAAACTTCCCAAAAATATTCTTCAACAAATCATCATTCGAAATCTGTCCCGTTATCTCGCCTAAATGATGCAGGGCATAGCGAAGATCTTGTGCAATGAGATCGCCTGTCAAACCCGTTTTTAAGGCGTTCAGAACTCCTTCTAGGGTTTCTTGAGTTTGTAATAGTTGTTGGTAGTGTCGAAGATTCGTCACTAAAGTGCCATTCGTGCTCACTTGATCTAAACCGACTACGTTTAACAAGGCGGTTTCGAGGTCATTGAGTCCTGCACGGTTTTTGGCAGAAATAGCAATCAAATCCGGAATGGTCGATACAAATGCTGAAGGGTCAGCGATTTGATCTACCTTATTCAACAACTTAATCACAGGAATCTCAAGTGAACCGAGGGCTTCCACGCCGGCCGCGAGTCCATCAGGTGTTTCAGACGTTGCATCGGACATATAAATGACCACTTGCGCTTTCTTCACCCAAGCCTGCGTTCTCTCCACTCCTAGCGCTTCAATAACATCCGAAGTTTCACGCAAACCTGCTGTATCCACTAATCGGAATTTGATTCCACCTAAGGTCCACTCGTCCTCGAGGGAATCGCGGGTTGTTCCTGCGATATCAGAGACAATGGCACGATCCTCGTTCAATAAGGCGTTTAATAAGGTCGATTTACCTGCATTCGGTTTACCCACAATGACAGTGGCAACTCCGTTCTTCACTGCATTTCCAGCTCTAAAGCTGGAAACCAACGGACGAATATTCGTCAACAATTGATTCACTAAGGCTTCTAAATCTTTGCGATCCGCGAATTCCACGTCCTCTTCGCCGAAGTCTAATTCCAATTCAATTAGAGAAGCAAAGTGGATTAATTCCTCACGTAAAGCGGCTAATTCTTTCGAAAAACCGCCACGCAATTGGTGCAAAGCGGCATTTTGGGCAGCTGCAGAATCGGCAGCGATGACGTCAGCTACGGCTTCGGCTTGGGCTAAGTCGAAAGCTCCGTTTAGGAAAGCGCGCTGGGTAAATTCGCCGGGGCGAGCGAAGCGAGCCCCCTGTTCTACAAACAATTGCAAGATACTCTCTTGGATGAAAGGGGATCCGTGGCACGATATTTCGACCACATTTTCCTTTGTGTAGGATTTGGGTGCGATGTATAAACTGGCGACCACTTCGTCATAGACACGACCATTGGACTCAATACGACCATAATGAATCGTATGAGAAGCTTGGGTGGATAGATCTTTGGGCTTAAAAACGGCATTCACAATCTCGATCGCTCGATCTCCTGAAAGACGAATTACGCCGATCGCTCCTACCCCTGCGGGTGTCGCTAAGGCTACTATCGTGTCGCTAAAATTCATGTATTATAGTAAATTCGTCAATTTCATCGCGACAGACATATCGCCAGAGATTTTCACTTTTCCGGTCATAACGGCCATCATGGAATTTAATTCCCCTTTTAAGATTGAAGTGAATGTTTCCTCTGTGGTAGAGATGGTGCAATCTGAATCTAAGTTTTCATTTGAAACTGATCCATCAGCTCCTACGACGATGATTCCGCCTGGGAAAGCGAATTTGAATGAGACACCTTGGCCACCTTTTTCAGCAGCTAAGGCAATAATACGTTCGTTGATTTCTTGAAATGTCATGTTATATCAATTTATGGGTCAAAATTACGTCATTTTCGCGAAACTACACGTTTCGATGGCAAATAGCGGTAAAATCACAATAGGTACATTGGTCTAGATTCACCGTTTTCTCAAAGGCTTTATCTGGAGAAACGAGCGACTCTACCCAATACTGGACCAGCTTCTCCGATTCCTGGATAAAGTCAGCGACTGACTCTCCTTCCGTAAATTCGAGTGGCGAAGACAAAACCTTTTCGTCAAAATTTCGGAAAGAAATAATACCAGGTTGAATGCTGATGCGATCTGCTTCCAAACTTTGTAGAAATTCCTTTCTCTCCACTGGTGTTTTTTGCAACTCTTTCGTCACTAAAAATTTGTACATCCACAACTGAAAAAGTTTGGCTTTCAGTTCTTCTTCTCTCAGTGTTTCGGCTAAACTTTCTCCGGCGTCCACGTCTTTCTTTACTACTTTTCCTGTCTTATAATCAACAATACGCAAGACTGAACCTCCTTTCAAATCCAATCGATCTATCCGGCCCTTCATCTTAACAAGCCACATTTCGGTACCCACTGGAACAGAAACCACGGTATTCACTTCTTCCTCTACCGCTAGCAATTGTATTCGTTCCTCATACCAAGCAGCGGATTGATCGAAATAAGTTCCCAGTAAGGTTTTGGCCACTTCCTGCAACACATAATTAAAGCCTTTCTCTACTTCAAAATTTCCCTCGCGTTCCTTAATCTCTTCCATTGCCTTTTTTAACAAAGGTTCAAGTAAGGCCTTCTTTTGTGCCACGGAAAGTCCATCCTCATAACCACCTGAAGCGATCATTTGTTTATCGAGTAACTCCAGCACCTTGTGTACCCAGGTCCCAAATACATCCGCCCCCATTTCATCGTCGCGTTGTTTTTCTTGTTGCAGATTGACTATTTGGGAGAAATAATACTTTAGCGAACAACTCGCAAACATCGCAACTGAAGAGGGTGATAATCCTCTCCTGGCTAAAACGTCTTTAATTTCTGAGATTAATTCCGGCGTTTTCTCAATGCGCAAGGTTATTTCCGGATTATTTGCATTGTTAGAACTGAATTTTACGACTGGTTCACATAGGGTCAAATGTGGATTCTTTTTGGCCCAATCATAGCGAATCTGACGAATAAATCGACTTACTTCTGCTGAGGACGAATCATTCTGCACATAGACCAGCATTACCTCCTTAGGCCGCTGCAATAAACGATAGAAGTGATAACTCGTCACCGCATCCGCTTGGGTAAACGTGGGCAGCGAGAAGGCCGCCATATTTGCAATATCGACGGGTATCAAACTTTCACGCTTCCGCGTTCCCGGTAAACTACCTTCATTGAGCGATAAAACAATCACCCGGTCAAAGTCCAACGTTCGAGTTTCCAACAGCCCCATTACGTGCAAGGACCGATTCTCCGCCCCTTCAAAGGTCATTTTTTGCTGTTGCACAAGCTGCTTACAAAGCGCCTGGCCACTTTTAACGGTAATAAAGGGATTCGCCTGAGCGATTTCTTCTAACTTGTCTAACACGGTCAAGGCCTGCAAAATAGCCTGCGATTCCGCATCCCAATCTTCCTTATCTGTCTTGTATAAAATATCGGTCAGCAGTCGAATAAGCGACTTTAAACAGTCCTGAAAACTCGAAGAGGTTGGGATAAAAAGGTTTCCACCTGCAGGAACATCGGACAAATACAAATCAGTCTCTTTCCATTTAGGTAATGAAATAGAGGACATCAGCGGATGCTCTTTCAATGCTTTCAGCTGCGAAACAGGGTATTTTTCCAAAGGTACCAAAGCCCACCACATCTCGATTAGTGAAAACACTTGAGCCTTCTTCAACGAATAGCCCATCGTGATATTCAAGCGGTCCTTAAACTCCCCTAAATAGGGTAATAAAGAATCCAACAGACTCTCATCCCCTAACACGAGGGCCACTTGTTCCAAATCTCCATGTTCGGTTTGCCAAGCGCGAATTTGCTCCAAAGCCACAAAAATCTGAGCCGATGGATTCGCTAAACCCACAATCTCGACCTCTTTTGGCTTTTCTAACAAATCCCGCCCCATCCAATGAAATGGACCGCGCGCTAAATAGGCAGAATCACCTGGGTCTGAATAGTGTTTTAGCCAGTTACCTGCTCTGTGATGCTTGCTTTTAGCATAATATTCATCCGCATCCCAAAGCGTCTGAGCCACATTCTCCCTCAATAGCAAACGAATGATGGTCTCCTCGGATTTAGAGAGTGCATTAAATCCCACAAAATAAATCTGCTTAAAACCGAGTGATTTACCCGCCTCTAACATCTCCACCAGTTTTCGATAAGCGAGCCCACGATAAGTAGTTCCCTTCGATTCCAACCTACTTTTCAGCCGAATATAGACCTCTAAAAGCGAATCATATAATTTGAAATAGGCTTGTGTATTAGCCGTTATCCACTCATCTGCGTGTTCTTGACCATATTCTTGGCCCCAGCGTTCAATCGATTTAGCTTCGGAAAGAAAGGAAAACAAGGCCGAAGGATCCACTAAATACAGATCCAACGTATCGAAATCCTTTAACATCATCTGCCCCCACGTGACAAAACGATCAAAATCCACTTTCGAATCGACCTCCTTAAAACAGGCATAGGCCTCCATTAACAAGTCAATCGGATCCTCCAACACCGAATCTGTCATTTGCAACGCAAATTCTTCAATCGTAAAGAAAGAGGGAGACAAAAACGGTCGATCACCCCTAATCGCTAATTCCTTCTTTAAGTAAAGGATACCCCGTTGCGAGGGCATCACGACGGCAATATCCTTCAGCCCCTCCATACCGTGAGCATGGAAGAGGAGATCAGCCGTTTTACCTAAAAATGTCTGCATTACAGGTTTCCTTTTTTCATTTCTTTCACCGCAAAATCCACCGCACGGGCTGTGAAGGCCATGTAGGTCAACGATGGGTTTTGGGTAGAAGTGGAGGTCATACAAGCCCCGTCCGTCACAAATACGTTCTTGACGTGGTGCATTTGATTCCACTTATTTAAAAGTGACGTCTTCGGATCTGATCCCATTCTCACTCCGCCCATTTCGTGGATATCTAATCCAGCTGGAGCGTGTGTATCGCGGGTTTTGATGTTCTTGAAGCCGGCCTTCTCGTACATTTCGGTGAATTGATCGATAAAATCTTTGACCATCAGATCATCATTATTATCGTAGCTCACGTCCATATGAAGCAATGGCATTCCCCAAGCATCTTTTTTCGTAGCGTCCAAAGTCACTTTATTACTTTCCTTTGGAATCGTTTCCCCCATCATGTGAGATCCAGCGTACCAATTTGACCATTTCGGATTCAATAAAGAATTCTTTAAGCTTTCACCTACCGAACTTTGGTCGGCATGCGTTCCTCTTCCTCCACTCATCCCTGCCGCATATCCACGTAAGAAGTTCGTTTCTTGTTTGTATAGATTTCTAAATCGAGGAATATATCCTGAATTAGGCCGTCCTCCAGCTGTTTTATAATCTAAATATCCTTCGTATTCTGCAGACAAGGAAGCACGGTAATTATGGAAAGCTACGTGCGTTCCTAATAGACCGCTGTCGTTTCCTAAACCATTCGGGAAGCGGGATGATTTCGAATTCAATAAGATCAAATTCGTATTAATCGCAGCTGCCGTCACAAAAATCACCTTCGCATAATATTCCACCATTTCTTTCGTATGCGCATCTACGACACGAACTCCTACGGCTTTTTGTTTCTGTTCATCATAGATAATCGAATGAACTACAGAATCCGTTCTTAATGTCATATTACCCGTCTTCGCAGCCCATGGCAACGTAGACGAATTAGCGCTGAAATAACCGCCGTAGGGGCAACCTCTTTGGCATAAATTACGTCCCAAACACGTCCCGCGTCCTTGTTGAATGTGAATATCGCGAGGCTCTGTTAAGTGTGCGCATCGACCAATGATGACGTGGCGATCTGCATACAAACGTTTCATCTCTTTTTGGAAATGTTTTTCCACGCAGGTTAATTCCATCGGTGGTAAAAAATCCCCATCTGGCAAGGAATCCAAACCATCCTTATTACCCGAAATGCCCGCAAAATGCTCTACATAGGAATACCAAGGGTCTAATTCCTTATAGGTTATTGGCCAAGGCACCGCGAATCCATCGCGTGCAGGACCATCAAAATCTAATTGAGACCAACGCTGTGTTTGACGCGCCCACAGGAGTGATTTACCACCCGTTTGGTAGCCACGGATCCAATCAAATGGCTTATCCTGAATGTAGGGATGTTCTGCATCCTTCACGAAAAAGTGCTTCGCGTCTTCCCTGAAGGCATAACATTTAGAAATGATTGGATTTTCATCAATCTCCTGCTTCGTTAATTGCCCTCTATGTTCCATTTCCCACGGACTCAACAAAGTCGTTGGATAATCTTCATTATGGGTCACTTTGCGTCCTCTTTCCAGCACCAAAGTCTTGATTCCTTTATCACAAAATTCCTTAGCAGCCCAGCCGCCCGCCATACCAGAACCTATCACAATCGCACCATAGGTGCGTTTTTCTGCATTATTTAAAATATTCATCGCTCGATTTATTTTTTAAGAGGTTCACAGCCATTGAAAAAGCCAGGTGCCATCACATAATTCAAATGATTCACCATCACGTATTCCGTGGTCATATAACCGCGAATCGTCAAGCCCTTCAACGTGGCCATGGCTTTCTGTGCATCAGAGCCTTGTTTACCCTGTTCAATTTGGAAAAACAATTGTTCCTTCTCCGACTCAGAAACCTTCTCAATCGAAGGCAAAGCCGCTAAAACCTTCATCAAGGTTGTACTTGTAGTAGGCTCATAGCAATCACGAAGCATCACTTTCACATAGGCTGGAACGCCTAAGGAAACGGCCCCAGGAATACTGGATTCAGGAATGATAACTCCCATCCAAGCTTGCAATAATTGGTCTTGATCAGCGCTCCATTGAATGCTGGGCGCATTGGCTGCTTTGAGGTCTGTAAAAACAACGCTGCCTAAGGTAGCAAGCGCCATTCCTTTCACCCAATTTCGGCGAGAAATCGATTTCATAATTTATCTAGGTTTACTGTATTTTAATCAAATAATAGCCAACGAACGCCGTAACCGAAGGAACGTGCCATCGCAGGATGTAAGTAAGCGGTATAGTAATTCGAATTTAACAATCCTTGCGTTACATTCTGCATTTTAAAGAAAAGTCGAACTCGGTTAATACGTAAAGTCACATAGGCATCTGCTTGAACAAAAGCTGGGATTTCGTAGCGATCTTGCAGATGGAATTGCTGCATCGTGGGCATATACGCATCTGCATAATAAGCCGATTGATGCTGTACATCGACTCCAAACTGCATATACAATAATTTCTTGTACTGCACATTCAGCGCAAGATTCGCATTCGCAACCAAACTCGGCATTCGAATCACATCCGGTCCCGTCTTGGTATTGGCTAAAACTAAAGCAGACCATTCAAAACGCTTGAACGTCCCTCCTGCCGAAAACCCTGTTCTAAATACGCCTATCGCATCAGCTACTTGTTTGGCAGTGGCCAAGGTATCAAAATAGGCATAATTCGCGATGCGTTGAATCGTAGCGGTTGGACGGAAATAGACGTTTTTTGAATGTAGATCCAAAGTCCCAGTCAATTCATCAAATAGGACATTATCAAACGATTGATTCCAACGAAAAGCAGCATTATAGGCCCAATTTTGAGCAATCGAAGGACTCACAGACGTACGACTCGCTTTTACTTGAAAGAAAGGAGATAGAAAGCTGGCCTGCAGGCGGTAATCGGAACCTACTAAATATTCCCCATCTGCGGTAAAGTCAATCTTGTCATTGAATTTTTGCTGCAAAAACAAACCCACATAGTTTTCCAAGCGGTTCTTTTGCAAACCAGCCATTGGGTTATTCACGTCCCAATAGCGCTGTTTGAAATACGTTCGATAGGTAAAACCTCGAAATATTCCTTTTATACCTGTCTGATGAGCATAGGATTGCCATTGATTCTCATTGTAAAGAGAATCTGTTTGCGTGCCATAATTCTTCGGGTAAAACGATTTCGTCAGATTCGTGGCAAAATTAAGGTCCTTGAACTTCGCTGTTCTATTTTCTACATCGACTCGTTGAAAGAATTGCAATCCCTTAAACCCGATGAACTCGTGGTAAAAATGAAATTTGATAAAAGAATCATTGGACTGAACTCCTGATGTGGCAAATAATGCTCCGTTATCCGTGTAATTTAAAGCCGTAGTCGGATCTAAGCCATTCAACAACTGTAATCCTCCCTGGTCTTGAATTCCTTGATCAAAATAGTTCAAATGGGATAACAATCGATACCGGTTATTGCGGGTTCTGAAATTGGTTTGCAATAAGACGCCCCATTGCTCTGTCAAAGTTTGATTCCCTGATTTGTATTTCGAATCGGTCAAAAATTTATCAGAAACCTGCCTCTGAATCTCAAAACCCATATTCCAAAGTGAATCCACATTGCGTGCAAACGTAAAATTCAGACGCGTTTGGCCACCCGCACCTAAATAATATTCGATATCAGAATAGGGAGATTTCGTTTGGTAATACTTCACTTCGTCCGTCGCAAAAGCATAGGGCATATAGGCGTTGTAGCCTAATTGAGTCCCTAGTTGATCCGGTTTAGTGACAAATATATTCCGAACCGCTGTTCCTTCATTACCTAAATGAGCCGTTAAAAAGCCCGATCTCTCCTGAAATAAATAACGATGAAACAGGTGCAGACTCGTATCGACTGATTTTTTCGCTCCTCTTCCATTCAACACATCTTCCTCGTTAAAAAAAGACATCGTTTGAGGGCCATACACCATTTTAGTGGAGTCGTCCAAAGCCGCACGCCCAGACTTTCCATTTGAAACGGGCTTAGGGGCATTGGGATCCTTGGGTGCCATGGGATCAGGGAAGGAATTCCGATCCCCTCCTGCTGACTGCAAAGTCTGTGCAAAAGCGGGCGAAATACCCCATAAAACAAGAAGAACAATTAGTCTATACTTCACGCTACAAATTTAGTTTTTTCCCAACCAGTCCCAAAACTGTTCTTCCTGATCAATGAAATACATTTCCATGGGCAAATAATACAAGTGGTTCGCTAGATTAGGCAATTGCGCTAATTCAGCCGTTAATCGAACATAATCTTTGTGAGTCGTTAAAAAACCCTCATCGCCTGCCATCATTTTGGCCTGCTGTTCTAACTCTAACAATTCGATTTCTGTAAAACGGTGGTGATCAGCATAAATAACTTCCTCTTGAATCTGGCCTAAGGAAGCAGCGTAGGCAAAAAAGGGCTTTGGATCCGCGATACCAGCAAATAATGACCATTTACTCGGCAAATATTCCCTTGGACCTTGCGGCTTCCCATACCTTACGCTCGTATAAAAGATCGGTTTCTCCTCCTTCGTATTCCGCAAAACACCTTGGGCAAAATTCGATTTTTGTTCTTTCGTTAAAATACCCGGACAGCGCGTCACAATCACCGCATCTGCTCGTTTAATTCCTTTAGCAGACTCCCGTAAACGCCCCTGCGGCAGCATAGAATCGCTATAAAAAGGCTGCGAGAAGGTAGAACAAACCAAATTAACAGATCCTTTTATCGAGCGATGCTGAAAGGCATCATCTAATAGTAGCACGTCCACTTCCGGCATTTGCTGAACTCCTTTCACCCGGTTTTCGCAAACGACGACAGGCAACTCAGGAAATACCATTTTATAGGCCAAAGGCTCATCGCCCACCTCTTCCGCCGTCGAATCCACTGTTACGTCCAAATAGCCCTTTGTTTTACGCCCATACCCACGGCTTAAAATCCCTAATCGATCGTCTCCGCGCCAGTTTTGGACCAAATAAGTAACTAAAGGACTCTTCCCCGTTCCACCTACCGATAGATTTCCCACCACTAGTATACGCGGCTTTTCAAAGGAGGTAGACGGCAAAATTCTCCAGTCATAGAGTTTATTCCGGACGTAGGTAATCAGGCCAAAAAGCAAGGAAGGAAGAAAGGTAATTAGCTGCTTCATATAATAACCTTAAAGCTAAAAATAATACGGGAGGGCACAAAATCGAATAGAAAATAATAAATTGCATCATGTCCAAAATCAGTTCCAAAATCAGCCTCCGATTTCTTCCGCACGAACTCCTATTTCATTTCGAAGCAGGAACCTCGCGCGGCGTTTTAACGAAAAAGAAATCCTATTTCGTGGAACTTTCTGACGGCGTTAGAATAGGCATTGGAGAGGCTGGGCCCTTATTCGGATTAAGTCCCGAATTTTCGGATGATTGTGCCGCGGCTTTTGAAAAAGCATTAGAGCCTTTTCAAGGTTTGGCATTGCCTGCAAACATCCAAGAATGGATTGCTGAAATCCCTTGTGAACAACCCTCCTTTCGTTTCGCTTTAGAAACAGCTTACCACGATTTAACCGCGCCATTTACAAACAAATTTGCCTTAGGTGAAAAATCCTTACCCATAAACGGACTCATCTGGATGGGAAGCGCCGAATTTATGCGCGAACAAATCGAACAAAAATTAGCTCAGGGCTATTCCTGTTTGAAACTCAAAATAGGTGCGATTGATTTTGAAACCGAGCTTTCGCTTTTGAAAAGCATTCGGTCTCGCTTTTCCGCAGATCAATTAATTTTACGCGTCGACGCAAATGGGGCTTTTTCGCCAGCTAAAGCACCATTTAAACTAGAGAAATTAGCGGCCTACGACCTGCATTCGATCGAGCAACCCATTAAGGCAGGTCAAATAGAGTCTATGCGGGAACTTGTAGCGCTGCAAATCCTTCCCATCGCCTTAGACGAAGAATTGATAGGAATGCAAGACAAATCCATTGCAGACTTTATTAATCCTGATTTCATCATACTTAAACCTAGCTTTTTAGGAGGTATTAAGGCAACCCGCGATTGGATTAATTGGGCTGCTGATAAAGGGAAAGATTGGTGGATTACGTCTGCTTTGGAATCCAATATCGGATTGCAAGCCATCGCGCAGTTAACGGGTGATTATGACGTAAAAATTCCACAAGGCTTAGGAACTGGGCTACTCTACACGAATAATTTTGCCTCGGGATTGTCAATAGAAAAAGGAAATATTCTATTTGACCCTACATTTCCAAGGGAATCTCCGTTTCAGCCCCTATCTTTGTAAAAACAAATCCGTTTAGAATGAATACGATTGATGAGGCGATGATCGCCATCTTAGAAAAGCGATTAGAATTGAGCAAATTAAATTACTCAGATGATACTTACGATGATGTAGAGGAAATGCTACATGATTTAGAGGATGATTTCAATGAGAAATACGGAGATCAATTAGAAGATATTTTAGAGAAAGTGCATTTAAAGCACTGCCCAGAATCGGATGTTTTATTACCTACGGCCTATTTAGCGAAGAAATTCGTGGAAACGGCTGATGGCGAAATCGAAATTGGCAAAAAAGAAGGCGTTGAAGTAGAATGGATTGAAGATCCCGTTGCGAACGCTCGCTTAGTCTTGTTACCCGCACCTACCCGCGTTTTATTGATGACTCCTAAGGGCATCGATATTGTCTGGGAAGCAGAATAAATAGAAAGGGGCTCGATGAGCCCCTTTTTTTATATCCAGTTTATTCCTTTTTTCAATAGATCAAAAGTCTTCTGACCTTCCGGAAACACCTTCGGATCGTACATATATTCCCAAGCCGCCATCGGAGGCAAACTCATCAAGATCGACTCCGTTCTTCCGTTCGTCTCTAAGCCAAACTTTGTTCCTCTGTCGTGTACTAGATTAAATTCAACGTAGCGTCCACGGCGAATGTATTGAAACTCTTTTTCCGCTTGCGTATACTCACGCGATGCGTTCAATCGCATCAAATGGCTGTAAATAGGCTCAAAGGATTCGCCCACGGCTTTGACAAACTCAAACATTGTTTCTCTATCTCCTTTGATATAATCGAAGAAAATTCCTCCGATGCCACGTGTCTCTTCCCGGTGTGGACTATAGAAATAATCATCCGCCCAGGTTTTGTATTTCGGATAATAGCTCGAATCAAATCGATCACATACGGCTTTTAATTGATGGTGAAACCACTTCGCTTGCTCTGGAATAATGATATGCGGCGTTAAATCAATACCACCACCAAACCAAAACTCCCCATTACTCAACTCAAAATACCGCACATTCATGTGAATGATGGGTACCCAGGGATTTTCTGGATGCATGACGATAGAAACTCCGGTGGCAAAGAATTCAACTTCTTCGGTCACGTTTAGGCTTGTTACCATCTTCGGATGCAAAGGACCTTCAACAGCCGAGAAATTAACCCCTGCCTTTTCTAAAATTCCTCCTTTGGCTAAAACACGCGATCTTCCGCCACCACCTTCCGCCCGAGTCCAGTTGTCCTCTTGAAAAGATGCCACTCCATCTGTGGCAGCAATTCCAGCACAAATCCTATCTTGTAAGCCCTGAAAATAGGCCGCAATATCGTGTTTATTCATTTTATTGAGGAGAACCCGTCGAATCTGACGCGGTCGCATTATCATCTAACAAAGCATTCATCGAATCCAATTCAGCATCAGAAACTTGAAGCGAATCTGGCAAGGCATAAGAACCGTTCGAGCAATCAAAATCCTTCTTCACCACGCGACGATCCAGTTTTTCAAATGGCTGCGGACGGTATTGTGCTAACATCGGGTCTTTCACCACTTTTATCATAAAGCGCTTAAAGATCGGTAAGGCCGTTTTCGAACCCTCCCCTAAAGCACCCGTCCTAAAGTGAATTGAACGATCATCGCCACCTACCCAAACCCCAGAAATCAGATTATGTGACATACCTATAAACCAACCATCGGAATGGTTTGAAGTTGTTCCTGTTTTACCAGCAAAAACACGGGCGTATCGATTGTCTTTGGGTAAAAGAATATCGCCTTCCCCATATAATAAGGAGCTACCGGTTCCACTTTCGTGAATAACACCCTCTAGCATGTAGCGGACTAATTGTGCTGATTCTTTGCGAATCACTTGCTCCATCGTAGGATCAAATCGTTGCAACACCTTACCATTTTGATCTTGGATCTCTTGAACGAGCATTGGCTCCACGTGCATTCCTTCATTCACAAAGGCAGAATACGCGCCTATCATCTCAAAAAGATTCACATCAAAAGAACCTAAACCAATGGAGGCAACAGCTTGTAAAGGACTCTTAATCCCCATTTTCTTTGCGTAATACATAACGGTATCCGCACCAACTTCATTCGTAAGACGGGCGGTAACGGAGTTGATACTTTGGGCTAATGCTCGCTTGATAGGCATTTCTCTACCGGAAAAACTTCCATTTGCATTGCCTGGTCGCCACATTTCCTTTTCCCCTTTTGCGTTCTCCACTTCGATTTCAAACGGCTCATCACGCATCATGTAACAAGGCGACAGATCCTTTGGACCATCGATCGCAGAGGTATACACAAATGGTTTAAACGTAGATCCAGGTTGACGACGACCTTGTTTTACGTGATCGTATTTAAAATATTTAAAGTCCAAACCACCCACCCAGGCCTTAATATGTCCCGTAAAGGGATCCATCGTCATCATACCTGCCTGCAAGAATTTCTTATAATATTGGATAGAATCATAGGCACTCATTGTGCGCTTTTCTTCACCCATCGAGTTGCGTGAATATACCCACATATCCCGCTTCACATCCTTCATATAATGTTTGACGGAATCAGGACTCTTAGGGAAACGAGCCGATAAGTATTTATAATATTCTGTTCGTTTAGCTACCGTATCGATGAAACCTGGAATCTCTTGGCCATTTTCACCTACCCACGGATTCTGGTTTGCCCAGTGATTATCAAAGTTCTTTTGCGTTGCTCGCATTCCTTCTTCTACTGATTCCTCTGCGTAAATCTGCATTTTGGAATCAATCGTCGTCACAATTTTTAGGCCATCCCGGTATAAATCTAATTCAATATCATTCTTTTCAGCCCACTCATTTAGGTATTTCGCCACAGCAACCTTGAAATAATTTCCCGTACCATCATAAGGAGATTCCTCATTTTCACGCAACTCGATAGGCATAACGGAAAGTGAATCGTAATCCGATTTACGCAAGTATCCTGCCTTCACCATTTGGGCTAAAACGACATTACGACGCTTCCAGGCTTTGTTTTCTGCCAAAGGTTTCCCTTTATAACGCTTCGGATTATAAGTCGTCGTCGCTTTCTGCAAACCTACTAAAATGGCCGCTTCCTGAATGTTCAGACTGTCTGGTGAAGTATTGAAATAGGTCTTCGAAGCTACCTTAATTCCATAGGCATTATTTCCATAATCCACAGTGTTTAAATACCAAAGAATAATCTCGTCTTTGGTGTAAAAACGCTCTAATTTGATAGCAGTAACCCATTCTTTGGACTTATAAATCAACTTATTTAATCCTGGTATATAGCCCAAAAGACCCGTCTTCACAAAGCCCTTCTTCGTTCTTGTTTTAAATAAATTCTTAGCCAATTGCTGTGAAATGGTACTTCCACCCCCACGATCGCCACCTTTGGCAATACCCACTAATACACCCGCCCAAGCTTGAAAATCAATCCCCGTATGCTCGTAAAAACGCGCATCTTCCGTCGCCACTAAGGCCTTCACTAAATAGGGAGATATCTGATTAAAATCGCGTATAGGCGTTCTGTTCTCAGCAAAAAACTTGCCTAATAACACTCCATCCGCTGAATAAATCTCGGATGCTTGGGATAATTTCGGGTTCTGCAAATCATCGACACTCGGCATTTCTCCTGTCAAAAAGAAGAAATTCGTCTCAATGACTAGCAAATAAACCAACAAAAAGAGGGCTGCCTTCGCAAAGAACTTATACCCTTTTACGATGGGTTTATAATAAGGAGTGGTTTTGTCTACTTTGGAATCGTAATAAGCCTGCACTTTGCGACCCTGAGTTTGAACAAAAACTTGCCCTAAAACTACATAGCCTACACAAATGCTGTAAATACGCTCGCCTACTACTTTTTTGAAACCCGCTAACAATAACAAGCATAAAGCGGACAATTTCGCAGAAACGAACACTTTTCCTTGAGCATATTTCTCTTTGATGTTTGCTAGCATATTAGTCAATTTCTAATTTTTCCAAGATACTCATTAAATCAGAAAAATCGCGAAAACCGGGACGGTCTTCTTTTCCTGCCATTAAACCGATTCCTTGGATCGAAGTTTGTTCCACCCATTCCTCTAAATCCTCTTCTGGAACGTCTAAACCTAAAATAATAGGATACTGTGCCGCCCAAATTTCTATCGACGATTCCATTCCCTGCAAGGATTCTGGACCCTCACCCACTAATAAAAAGTGACTTACATAGGGCGCCGCGGAAGCAAATAGAGCTGGTAAATTATCTGTATCTATGTTTACACGCAGTATTTTGGGTAATTCGATGTCTTGAATCAACACCAAATTCACTTTCGAATCAATCTCAATTGCGTCTGGTTGATGCGAAGCAACTAAGGCCTTTATTTCCTCTGGTTTCAATCCTGCACACTCGCCTACGATCTCAACACCAGCTAACCAGTTACGAATCTCCACAAATTTCTCTAAAGGCATTGCTAAAGGGAAACCCAACCACTCCACTCCCATTCCTGCACAGTAGCGCGCATCGGAGAGATTTTCAATCGAACTGACTTTAACTTTCGTTTTTAACATAGACGGTATTTGAATAATGAGCAAAAATACGCTTTGTACACGTATTTACAAAGATTAGCCGTAACTTGCAGCATAATTTCGTCAGGCATTGAACCTGAGCAGCAAATATGGAGAAAAAAGGACGCGTTTTAGTCGCTATGAGCGGCGGAATTGACAGCTCGGTCGCAGCTGTTTTACTACACGAACAAGGTTACGAAGTGATCGGTATGACCATGAAAACATGGGACTACGCTAGCTCTGGTGGCGATAAAAAGGAAACAGGCTGCTGTTCCTTGGATTCCATTAATGATGCGCGTCACATCGCCGTTTCCCTCGGTTTCCCACACTACATTTTAGATATCAGAGAAGAATTCGGTGATTCTGTCATCGATTACTTCACCAATGAATACATTGAAGGTCGCACACCTAATCCCTGCGTGATGTGCAATACGCACATTAAATGGGATGCTTTATTGCGCCGTGCAGATCAATTAGGCTGCGAATTTATTGCGACTGGACACTATGCACAGATTCGTCAGGAGAATGGTCGTCATATTATTTCCAAAGGCGTAGACGTTTTAAAAGACCAGAGTTATGTACTTTGGGGTGTCTCCCAAGAGAGTCTTGCCCGTACAATTTTACCTTTAGGTCATTTGACAAAAGCACGTATTCGCGAGATGGCGACAGAACGTGGCTTTGTAGATTTAGTCAATAAATCTGAAAGCTATGAAATCTGTTTCGTGCCGGATAATGATTACCGTGGATTCTTAAAAAGACGTGTTCCTGAATTAGAGGAGCAAGTGAAGGGCGGAAATTTCATCGATACGGAAGAAAAAATCATCGGTAAACACGAGGGGTATCCTTTTTATACAGTGGGCCAAAGAAAGGGACTCGGAAAGGCTTTCGGCTATCCAGCCTTTGTCATCGAAATTCGAAAAGAGACGAATGAAGTGGTGATTGGCAAAGTAGAGGACTTAAATCGCACGGGGATGTGGGTAGGTCAATTAAACCTACAAAAATACGATTCTATACCTGCAGAAGGCATTGAAACCATCACTAAAGTACGCTATAAAGATGCGGGAACCGCTGGACACATTGAACAAGTAGGCGATCGCATTAAAGTAGATTTCGCCTTTGATGTTTCCGGAATTGCTCCTGGACAAGCGGCCGTATTTTATGAAGGCGATGATGTAGTGGGTGGTGGCTGGATTTTAAAGTCCTACCAGAAAGGTAGTGTCTTTGAAAACATCCAATCTTTCCAGACTACTTAATTTTCGTGTGAATGCGGGGCATTTGAATAAGCTCCATATCAAAAATCCGTTTGCCATCAATCTTAAATTGTAGCGCCGTTTGCTCGGAATGAAATCCATGTTGACCTGCTGCACCCGGGTTCAAAAAGAGCATTTGATTGCGGTTTTGATCCCTTTTTACCTGTAAAATGTGCGAATGACCGCAAACAAAGATCATCGGTATTCCCATCGAAAAAGTCTCCAATGCATCTGGTTTATAGGACGAAGGCGCTCCCGCAATATGTGTCATGGCAACAGTCACTTCCTCGCAGGTGAATCGAGCGATTTTGGGAAACATATTCCGAATAGTTCGGTCATCAATATTACCATAAACTCCATACACAGGCTTCCCAAAACCCATCAGCGTATCCGCCACCGCCACCGAGCCCCAATCTCCCCCATGCCAAATCTGATCGCAGGCTTCCACATGTGGAATCAAACGCGGATCGAGGTAGGAATGGGTATCAGAAAGGACTAAAATTTGTTGCATTATTTGTGCAAAGAAAGTAGTTGTCCCGTCGAAATCAAGGTATTTGACTTCCAAAGGGCTTTTTCAGACTCAAAGGCCGCCTTCTTATCCGCACTAATTTCCTTCGTCACCCAGGCAGGTGAACCCGCATCTTTCCAAGCCGAATACCAAAAGGACGCCACTCGATGAGAAGATTGAATCATACGTGCCTGTATCGAAGATCCTAACTTAGCACCATACGCTTGAATAAATTCATCTGTGTAATAACGCTGTGTTTTGCCATAACGCTCCACCATTTTGAATGATTTCTCCTCCCCCAAGGCCTGACGAACTTCCGTTTCGGCTTTAAACATTTCTGGTAGCATCGCGTGTGACTCTAATAAGACCTGGAAGATAAAATCCTGAGGTTTGGCAATATAAGATGCCGCTTGAGGTTGATATAAGGCGTAATTCTTTAATTGAGCTTCTGGAACAAGGGATTCCCACAGGACGTGCATCCCTTTTTGATTCGTTAATTGACCATCATGATTCTTTGTGGTATGCAATGGAACGTGCGCATCTGATACATAATGGCCTAAATCAGCCGCATAAAATAAGACAGAATCACGCATCTCCTGCTTAAATGCATTGACTAAACGACCATAAACGCGATTCACTTCCCAAGGCACTAAACCTTCTTTGCGTAAACTGTCGAAAGAATATTTCGCCACGGCTTGTTTAAAATCATGAGGAATGTCTGTCTTGTAATTAGGACCAAAAACCTCCGCGTCCATATCCAAATAATGTTTTGAATCCTCTGTCTTGTCATCTTTACGGCGCACATCAGGGCGAATGGATTGCTGTACAATGTAATCTTGATTAGCATAGAAAAACAGACCTAAATCTGCCGGCAAAGGGTAAATAGCGATCTGCTGTAGGGTTTTATGAGCTAAAAAGCCCCAAGAAACCAAGAAACCACAGACAAGAACAAGGGATAATTTGCGCATATTATTTTTTAGTAAGGAATGTTTTAGGAGCGAATCCGTATTGTTTTTTAAAGGCACGCGTGAAATAGGCAGGGTCATTAAATCCTACTTGGTAGGCGATTTCAGACACATTCAATTGGCCTTTTTCTAATAATAATCGAGCCTGTTGTAAACGGATCGAGCGAATAAATTCGTTTCCAGCCAGCGAAGTTAACATTTTCAATTTTCGATACAGCTGCATTTTGCTCATATCCATTGCCTGTTCCAAATGCTCCACATCGAAATCCACCTCATCCAGATGGGCAATAACAACCTGCGTTGCTTTAGACAGGAATTCATCTTCAAATATGACTTCCTTCTGTAAATCTTGATTCAGAACAGATTCTTGCCAGCTTTTGCGCAGACGCTCTTTGGCTTCCAGTAATTTAGCCACTCTTAATTCCAAAATATCCGCGTGGAATGGTTTGGAAATAAAATCATCCGCGCCAGACTGCATTCCTTCGATTTGGCTTTCTTGAGAACTTTTAGAGGTCAAAATAACCACTGGAATATGACTTGTTTTGGCATTTTTGCGAATTTCCTTGCACAAGTTTACCCCAGACATTCCCGGCATCATCCAATCCGTAATGACTACATCAGGTAAATAGGTCAAGGCCATTTCTAAGCCAGTCTCCCCTCTATCGGCCTCTATCACTTGGAAGGTTCCTTCAAAAATCTCGCGAATAAAGGCCCGCATTTCGGTGTGATCTTCTACGATTAATAGGATCTGCTTCTCTTGCTCAATAACCTGGGCTGAGTCGACTTTTTGACTTATTGACTCTTTGACTTCTTTCGACCCCGATTTTACCCACGCCGGATCAAAGGCCTCCAGCGTGACAGGGAAATGGATTTTAAAGTCAGAACCCGCACCAAGATCACTTTGGACCTCAATCGATCCCCGATGCACCTCCATCAATTCTTTACACAAAGAAAGCCCTACTCCCGTTCCCACGCGATCCACTTTCTCAGGAATCTGGTAAAAGCGGTCGAAAATATGCTGAATATGTTCCGCACTAATGCCCTTTCCCGTATCCGAAACGTGAATCGAAACGCGATTAATGGATTCTGTTGTGCCTTGGTACACCTTGTGCAATTCCAACCGAATCCCAATGATTCCTTCCTCCGGAGTGAATTTAAAGGCATTCGATAACAGATTCGTGACGCACTTTTCGATGATGTCAGCATCGTAGTACACGAATAAAGATTCCACCGGTGCGTCCCACTTCAATTTAATCTGCTTTTGTTGAGCATAAGCATCGAAGCTTTGTTTGATCGAATGCAATTGACGAATCAAATCGTGCTTCTCCACGACGGGTTGAACGTTTCCGGATTCAATTTTAGACAAATCAAGCAACTGATTGATGAGTCTCAGCAGTTTTTGGGCATTCTGGTAAATCGAATTAATCTTGGTCTTTTGGTCTTTATTCAGACTCGCATTCGAGATAAAATACTTTTCTAATGGACTGGTAATGAGGGTCAAAGGCGTTCGCAACTCGTGCGAGATGTTAGTAAAGAAATGCGTCTTCACTTGCTCTAATTCCTGAATACGTTCCTTCTCGATCTCCTTTAAACGTATATCCGTTCTGAAAGCCTCTCTCACTCGGACCTCCCGGATAAACGCATATATAACGGCAGCCAAGAGAATAACATAAAGAAGATAAGCCCACCAGGTGCGGTACCAAGGTGGTAAGACCGTTATTTTTAATTCATAGGGTTTCTCAGCCCAAATACCATCAGAATTACTCGCCTTTACTTTGAATATATAATCCCCTGGACTCAAGTTTGTATAGGTCACGGATCGTTGAGTTCCCACTAAATTCCACTCTTTCTCAAAGCCCTCAAGGTAGTAGGCATAGCGGTTGTTTTTAGGTCTCTGGTATTCTAACGCCACAAAATCCAGACTAAATACCGATTGGTCCGGCTGCAACACCAGGTGTTTCGTGGACAAAATATCGTAGGTCAAAGGGGAATTTTCTTCACCTGGTTCTACGTCTTTATTAAAGATTTTGAGCTTCGTAAAATAGACAGGAGGAACGTCTAATCGCATTCGCAAACTGTCAGATTTCAAGTAATTCAGCCCATTAACGCCGCCAAAAAACAACCAATTTTGGTAATTCTTCGCAATGGCATTCGTCATAAACTCCTTCCCTTGCAATCCATCCGCTTCTTCGAAATTGACAAATTTCAAGGTCCTTCCATCCATCTTCGATATCCCGCCATTGGTGGTGAACCACAAATCCCCTTTGGCATCCTCCACCATTCCCCTTAACGAATTACTTCCTAGCCCATTATTTACCGTATAGACTTTAAACCCTTTATCAGGTCCCAAGTATTGATTCAAACCACCACCCTGCGTCATTACCCAAATTCGATGCTGCCGATCTTGGTAAATTTTATTCACATGATTATAACTCAAGGCTCCAGCCTCAGCTGATTTCACATAATGACGCAATTTCCCTGTGTTCAATTCATACACATATAATCCGAAACCCACCGTTCCTACCCAAATCTCATTCCCATTTAATACTTGAATGGCTGCAATTGATTTGTTTAAGAAATTATTCTTACCTAATTCTGCAAAAGGCACTCGGTATTGCTTGGTCAATGGATTAAAAACAACTACGCCCATTCCGGCAGTCCCTAATAGAAACTCGCCATTAAAAGATTCTAACGTATTAAAATTAGCCTCTCGAATTCCGGGTTTGAAGGGGAAATCCTTCAGCTGGTGGTCCCTCGTAAATAAATTAATCCCTTTACCCCATAATCCTACCCACACACCACCATCACCCGCAGGATAGATAAAGTTCACATCGTAGGTCTCTGTGGAGTTCAACTTATTACTGGAAGCACTTTGGAGATAATGCGTTACCTGGCCTGTTTTATGATTGAAATAGGATAAACCCACATTACTTCCTACCCAAACACCTTTATCGCCATCTGCTAGCAATGTACTAACCTTATTACTGAGTAACCCTTGCAGCGTATTGGGCTTGTATCGGAGGACGGCAAAGCGAGGCTTTTGGAAAAAGGAAATATTCAATCCGGCTTCCCAAGTACCCACCCAGGTGTTTTGATTCGCATCCGTAAAGAGACTCATCACAGAATTGGACGATAGCCCTAATTCTGGATCGGGGTTCGAAGGTATATTGGTGTAGGATTTAAAATCTTCTCCATTCAGCTTATAAACCCCGTTATCCGTACCTATCCAGAGATTTTGTAGCGCGTCTTTGGCCATTGAAGTCACAATATTCTGACGGGATAAAGGGTCAGAGGATTGGTAGAAAACGACCTTGAATTGCTGGGTCTTTGGCGTGAATCGATAAATACCCCGACCATCTGTTCCCACCAAAATATCCCCATTTTTCGTTTCCAAAAGTGCGCGTACCCGGTAATTATTCGCCCCAAATTGATAAGGAATATAACTGTGCGCATTCAACTGAGATACTAAATACCCTGTCCTAGTTCCCATCCAAACCGTACCAGAAGAATGCTTGAACAAACGAGCCACTTCCTTCACTAATGGATTATTCCACTCTGATTCAGCCTTGATGAGTTGATTCGTTCGAATATCATAGACTAAATACCCAAGCCCTATTACGGCCACTCCTATTCTTCCTTTACCGATATTGAGAATACTTGGGATATTAGAATTGGACAAATCTTGCCCGGTAGGTCCTTTCGTAAAGCGCGTGATTTTTCCGGTAGCTAATTCAATTTTATTTAATCCTGAATTACGTGTTCCCACCCATAAATTACCTTCATCGTCTTCTGCAACCGTAAAAATTTCACTCCCACTCAGTGTTTTCGGATCACTCGGATCATTTCGGTAAATCTTGAAATTATGTCCATCGTATCGATTCAAACCATCGCCGGTGGCAAACCAAAGAAAACCTTTCTTGTCTTGGATTATTTTATAAACTGAACTTTGGGATAATCCGGAGGCCGTACTTAATCGTTCATAACGCGTCTGCTTTTGAGCCTGAAGACTCAAAAAACTGCATAGGGTCAAGAAGAAAAATAGTCTTTTCATTCGATTCTTAAAATTAGGGAATATTACCAGGAAATTGGACGGATTTATCCTGAAATACGTAATTGCAAGAATTGTCCTCGAATTTGAAAGATTCGTCCTATGCTACACCATGCCATAACTGTAATTTTGAAACAAGAATTTTTCTTCGACATGAATAAAACATTTGTTTCATTTAACGTAAAGAATTCAGGAAATAAACTTCCTAAATACCAGCAACTAGTGAATTCACTTTTGCAGGATATTGAGATGGGAGAATTAAAACCTGGCGAGCGATTGCCGTCTATTAATGAAGCTTCGGAAGAGTGTTACCTTTCCCGCGATACGGTGGAAAGAGCTTATACCGAATTACATAAAATGGGGGCAATCACGTCCATTTTCCGCAAAGGTTATTTCATCTCTGAGTCGAGCTTGAAGGTAAAGACGAAAGTTCTTTTCTTGATTGGTCGGATGACAGAAACAAATCAAACCTTGTACAATGCCTTTCTCGATCATTTTGGCAAAAATGTGATGGTGGATATTTATACCTACCAATACAAGCCGAGAGAGTTCAAAGAAATCATTGGACAACAATTAGGCAATTACCATTACTACCTGATTCAGCCCCATTTAATCGATGAGGATGAAGAAACGGTGAAGATTTTACAGAAAATAGCGGGGGATCGCTTGATTTTATTGGACCAAAACTTTGGAACCATCCGTCATTCTAGTCTGATTTGCCCGCCGAATCCTTCACTAAAAAAGATTTTTAATACCCAACTAAACCTGTTTAATAAGTACCGCAGTCTTAATTTAGTTTTGAGCGAAGATGAATACTTCGATCCTGAATTAATCAATGCGTGTAGTGAATTCTGCGAAGCGAATTCATTGAAATTCCAAGTATTAGATGGCCTAGAAGAGGACGATTTTCAACAAAAGGAGATTTATTTCACTTTGTCAGATACCGATCTTTTCCAGGCTATCAAATACGCGGAGAAAAAGAACTGGTCTTTAGGTAAAGATATTGGCATCATTTCCTTGAATGATCATCCCTTCAAGGAAATAATAGCCGGAGGAATTACGGTGGTGAGTACTCATCCGGAGAAGTTAGGCCAAAAGGCGGCCGAAATGATCCTTAACAATCAAAAGACGGTAGAGGTCATCGAACCTAGCCTGATTATACGAAATTCACTTTAGGGTTTTATTTTGCTTGAAAAGGGCCGTGGATTCACGGCCACTTTTTTTTCACGAAATCAATGTTTCGTTGAAGGCCCTTTAACTTTGTTCGCTTAATTGCTGAATATTGAAAAAGCGTTTGAAACACTTCCTCAGACAAGCCCTCCCAATCCACATCTTGTAGATTCGCTTCAAATCTTGGTTCATGGTGCGGCTTCGAAAATCGATTCCAAGGACACACATCTTGGCAAATATCACAGCCAAAAATCCAGTTTTGAAAATCCCCCTGCAAACTGGCCGGCATCTGATCCTTTAACTCAATCGTAAAATAGGAAATGCATTTGCTTCCATCCACCACATAAGGTGTAATGGCCTCCGTAGGACAAGCGTCAATGCAACGCGTACAGGTGCCACAAAAATCCTTTATAGGACCATCTGGAATTGCCTTCACATCAATCAGGAGCTCTGCTAGGAAATAAAAACTCCCCTTTTTCGGAATAATCAAATTCGCATTCTTCCCTATCCAACCCAAACCAGACTTCTTCGCCCACGCTTTTTCTAACACAGGTGCAGAATCGACAAACATCCTCCCCGAAAACTCACCTAGTTCCGTCTGCAAAGCATCCCATAACGCTTGCATCTTGTCCTTGATGACCCGGTGGTAATCTTCGCCATAAGCATATTTTGAAATCTTGAAATCATTTACCGCGATTTCTTCTGCCGGAAAATAATTGTAGACTAGAGAAATGACGGTTTGGCAACCGTCTACCAGCTTTCTAGGATCTAATCGTTTATCAAAATGATTCGCCATATAGGCCATTTCACCGTGTTGATTTGAGTTCAACCAAGCTTCTAAACGCGGGGCCTCTTCTTCTAAGAATCCGGCCTCTGAAATACCGCAAAAGGCAAAACCAAAAGACTGTGCTTTGGCCTTAATTAAACGGGAAATATCTGCAGGACTTTTTGACATTTGTTTAAAATTACGAAGGTCATTTCATTTATGCCAAAGTGTCAGAAAATTGTTTTTGGTATTGAATTTGTAAAGGGAAGAACGCAATCGTAATTTTGTATCATGAAAAAGAAAGAAAACGAACAAACGCCTGAGGAAGAAATTATCAATCAAACAGAAGAAACATGCCCAGAAACGGAAGAAACGGCACCTGTCGATGAATTAGCAGAGATGAAGGAGAAATACCTTCGCCTGTATTCAGACTTCGAAAATTTCCGTAAACGTACGGCTAAAGAGAAAATAGAGCTCATACAAACCGCATCGGAACGTTTAATCGTTGACTTATTGCCTGTCATTGATGACTACGAGCGTGCGTTAGCCAACGCTCCTGAAGGAGAGATCTCTGAAGGAACGCAATTAATCTTCGCAAAGATCGGTAACATTTTACAATCCAAAGGGTTGAAAGAATTACCGGCTAAAGGCGAAGTATTCGACGCAGAAATCCACGACTGCATTACGCAATTCCCTGCCCCATCTGAAGAGGAAAAAGGCAAAGTGGTCGAAGTAGTTGAAAAAGGATATACATTGAATGAAAAGGTCATCCGCTTTGCGAAAGTGGTGGTTGGAAATTAATAGATAATGGCGCAAAAAAGAGATTATTACGAGATTTTAGGAGTTTCTAAATCCGCATCGGAGGACGAGATCAAGAAGGCTTACCGCAAAATGGCGGTGAAGTACCATCCAGATAAGAATCCGGATAACAAGGAAGCAGAAGAAAAATTCAAGGAAGCAGCGGAAGCCTATGAGGTTTTGAGTAATTCCCAAAAGAAAGCGCAATACGACCGTTTCGGTCACGCTGGAATGGGTGGCGCAGCTGGCGGCGGTTTTGGCGGTGGCGGAATGAACATGGAGGATATCTTCTCGCAATTTGGAGATATTTTCGGTGGTGGCGATGATAGCCCATTCGGTAGCTTCTTTAACCAAGGTCGTGGCGGCGGAAGACGTCAGCGCAAAGGAACCGACCTGCGTATCAAACTCAAATTGAATTTAGAGGAGATCGCAAACGGTGTTGAAAAGAAAATCAAGGTAAAGCGCCACGTCGCTTGTAAATCATGCTCCGGTAACGGATCTAAAAACGGAACAGACTTAAAAACCTGCGGCACTTGCCAAGGTTCAGGTCAAGTACGTCAAGTACAACAAACGATGCTAGGCCAAATGGTCACTTCTTCTACCTGCCCTCATTGTAATGGTGAAGGTAAATCCGTAGGGGCAAAATGTGGCGATTGCTTTGGTGAAGGACGCGTATTAGAAGAAGAAATCATCCCGATCAAAATCCCAGCTGGCGTTTCAAACGATATGCAGCTGTCGATGTCTGGAAAAGGAAACGTTCCCCCTCGTGGTGGCGTAGCCGGTGACTTATTAATCGTCATTGAAGAAGAAGCACACGATCTATTGCACCGCGACGGCAACAACGTGATCTATGATCTTTACGTCAACTTCGTGGATGCTGCCTTAGGCACCTCCGTAGAAGTTCCTACCATCAGTGGAAAAGCAAAGATTACCTTAGACGCTGGAACACAAAGTGGTAAAATTCTCCGCTTAAAAGGCAAAGGGATCAAAGAACTAAACGGATACTCGATCGGCGATCAATTAGTGCACGTGAACATTTGGACACCTAAGCAAGTGAGCAAAGAGGAAACCGAGTTATTAGAAAAATTACGTAACTCCCCTAACTTCGCCCCACAACCTGGGAAATCGGAGAAAGGATTCTTTCATAAGGTGAGGGATATGTTTTCATAGAAAAGCGAAGCTTTTCCTTTTTTTCTAAAGAATAAAGCACAAAGCATAAAGAATAAAGATGGAACAAAAAGAGCGGCAAATGCCGCTCTTTTTGTTATTTCAGCAATATAAAATATTTCATAAGATCATCGCCGAAGGCGATACAAACTTTATACTTTATGCTTTGTGCTCTATTATTTATTATTGCAACCTACCCAACTGCTTATTAAACTTCGCCTCTAAGGCCTGGTATTTCGCAGGGTTCACTTTCGAAGCCTTCAAAGCAGAAACGACTAAGTTCATTTCGTAGATAGCTATTTGTACATCTCGTTCATGAGATGAATAGCGACCATCTAAATAGTAATCTAATAATTGATCATCCCGATCTACTATTCTTTTAGCGATTTTAAGGGCAGATTGAGCATCGCCCACAGCCACATATAATTCCACCATAGAAGCAGAGAATTGATCGTAAGGAATGACCTTATCAGGCATTTTTTGGTCTAAATAATCTAAGACCTTCTTCGCCTTCGCGTAATTTCCTTCGCGGACTAATTGATCCGCTAAACGATACACACTTAAGCGAGCTGTTACCGAAGGAATTCCTAAGTAGAAATCACCGTGGTAATAGATCTTATCATTATCTAAGCCTCTCCAATACATCTTTTTCAAGATATTATCAGACATGATTTGGGTATTAACATATCCGTCATTTGCGCCTGGAATCTTGAAAGGCATTAAACGATACGCATATCCTTCTAGTTGCATTGATTCTTTAAGGCCTAAATATTGATCATTAGGCAACGTGGACGCAAAATAGATCGGACGTTTCCAGCCAGAAACTGCGTTGTTTGAGATGATCTCTAATTGAATCAATTCCCCTTTGTAGATGTTGTGTGATGGTAATTTCCAACCCAGCGCTGGTGAAATATAAGGAACAAATTGCTTAGGGAACCAATTCGTTTTAGCCACCGCAGCAATATCTACTGGAATCACCACCGAATCCGTTGGCAAGGTGTTGATCGTTTCACCTAATTGTGTTTGCTCCTGGATAGATGGGCTGTCTTTGTGCAATAAGTCCAAATAGTCCGGTAATGACATCGCAGTCAAACCTTCTTTTGGATTGAATAAAATCTGGTCATTTACACCTTCCATTAACTGATCCTTCGATAAAAGAATCGGTAAAGGCTGAGATTCATAAGTCTTGCGCTTCATTTGATCGATGTACCAATCAGTTCCTAAAAGGGACAAGTTACAAACCCGAACGTCTGTTCTGAATCCTTCCACTTCTTGTACGTACCAAAGCGGGAACGTATCATTGTCCCCTCCCGTAAATAGAATGGCGTTAGGTGCGCAAGAATTTAAGAGGTTTTTGGCAAAATCAATTTGATGCACACGACCGCTGCGATCATGATCATCCCAGTTTTGTTGGGCCAAAATCACCGGAGCCGTTAAACCTAGTAGAGCAGCAATCGCCCATTTGGCCTTATCTGCTTTCACAAACTTCTGAATAAACTCAAGTATCTGCATCACTGCAAATCCTGCCCAAATCGACATAAAGTAGAATGAACCTACGAAGATGTAATCACGCTCCCGCGGTTCTGTAGGCGGTGAATTCAGGTAAACCGTTAATGCCACACCTGTTAAAACAAACATCAAAATCGTCACCAAAAGGTCCTTATCGTTCTTGCGAAGCATATAAAAGAATCCTAATAACACGAAGATGATCGGTAGGAAGAAGTAATTGTTACGCGCCTTATTGTTGCGTAAAATATCCGGTAATTTCGACGTATCCTCGAATGTATTGATAGCCCAAGCATCTTGGAAATCGCTTTCGCGACCCACGAAGTTCCACAGTAAATAGCGCATGTACATATGACCTAATTGATGCGTAAATAGGAATTCTAGGTTCTTGCCAAAGCTTGGCTTCTCCCCAGCAGGAATGCCTAACATTTCCTGGTACAACTTCACGTGATTCGCTTGATTGGAATAGACGCGAGGCAATAACATCATTTGGGTCTTGTCGTATTCATACACCGGTTTCTTCGTATATTCTACGTATTTCCCGTCCTTCATTTTATAGATAGGCGTCTCAGCACCCTCTTTGTAACCCGTAACCTCTGCTGTGTACACAGGTCCATAAATTAACGAACGTTCTCCATATTGCTCGCGTTTCAAATACTTCAAGAAGTTCAAGATATTGCTCGGATCATTCTCATTAATAGGCGTGTTATAACCTGAACGCACTAAAGCCACCGTGTAAGTTGAATAACCGATTAACAAGAAAACGAAGGAGAATAGGGCTACGTTTAGCACTTCCTTTCCTTTGGCATATGAATAACGAATCCCAAAAACAACCGCAGCAATCAATAAAATCAAGAAAACGATCGCACCAGAGCCATAAGAGAAACCCAATGTATTCACGAAAGTCAACTCAAATTGGAAGGCCAAACTAGGTAAACCCGGAATGATTCCCGCATTGATAATACCTAAAATGAAGAGCGCAGCTAAGATCGAAATCACCCCACCCGTTAACGTAGGTTTCTCATGGCGTTTGAAATAATACAATAAACCTAACGCCGGAAGCGTCACTAAGTTCAATAAGTGGACCCCAATCGACAATCCAACTAAATAGGCAATGAACAAAATCCAACGATTCGACTCCGCTCTATCTTCCACTAATTCCCACTTAAACGCCGCCCAAACCACGATTGCCGTAAAGAAAGACGACATCGCATATACTTCGGCTTCCACTGCTGAGAACCAAAAAGTATCAGAAAACGTGTAAATCAACGATCCTACCACACCTGACGCCAATAAACCAAAGCGCTCATTCGAGTTCAGTTCTTCAAACGACTTATTAATCATCTTGCGACCAATCATCACAATCGTCCAATGCAAGAATAAAATAGTCAATGCACTACTGACAACGGACATCATATTTACCCAATAGGCCACTTTCGTCACATCGCCTAAAGCCAGTAAAGAGAACATACGACCTAATAACAGGAATAAAGGGGCTCCTGGAGGGTGAGGCACTTGTAATTTATACGCACAAGCGATGAACTCTCCACAGTCCCAAAAAGAGGCCGTAGGCTCCACTGTCATCGTATACGTGATCAACGCGATGAAGAAAACTCCCCAACCCGTCCAATTATTCATTTTTTTAAAACTCCACATAGGTCAGATTAATTAAACTGTTTTAAGAAACGAACGTCATTCTCCGTGAATAAACGCAAGTCTTTGATCTGGTATTTTAACATCGTAATCCGCTCTATACCCATTCCAAAAGCAAAGCCATTATATTTCTTCGAGTCAATACCCACATTTTCTAATACATTCGGATCCACCATTCCGGCTCCCGCAATTTCTACCCAACCCGCACCTTTACAGACATTACATCCATCGCCTTTACACAACAAACAAGTAATGTCCATCTCTGCGCTAGGCTCTGTAAAAGGGAAATAAGACGGACGGAAACGTACTTTCGTGTCTTTCCCGAACATCTCTTTGGCAAAATGATATAGCGTATCTTTCAAATCCTTGAAACTCACTTGCTCATCCACATAAAGTCCTTCCACTTGATGGAAAAGGCAATGAGCACGCGCTGAAATCGCTTCGTTACGATACACGCGACCCGGCATCACCGAGCGAATCGGTGGCTTTTGGTGTTGCATCAAGCGAATCTGTACGTTAGAGGTGTGCGTACGTAACAAAGCGTCATCTTGAATCTCGCCAGCCCCTTTTTCGATGAAGAAAGTATCCTGCATTTCGCGTGCTGGGTGATTCGCTGGGAAGTTCAACGCCGTAAAATTATAGAAATCCGTTTCGATCTCCGGTCCATCTGAAACCGAGAAACCCATCCGGTTAAATATCTCCAAAATACGCGCTCTCACTTTCGTCAACGGATGAAGGCTACCTTGCGAAATAGGATTATATAAGGTTAAATCAGAGGGAATTTCGAAGCCAGCCGCATTCCCTGCGAATGATTCTTGCGCTTCAGCAAACTTCGCCTCTGCGGAATTCTTCAAGCCATTCAAGGCCTGTCCCACCTCTCGGCGATTCTCCGCTGGCACATTTTTCAATTCATCAAAAAGCGATGCTAATCGGCTCTTACGTCCAACAAATTGATTTCTAAAAGAGTCTAACTCGCCCTCATTTGAAATGACAAAAGCGTCAATTTCGGCCTGAAGAGCCTTTATTTGTTCATTCATTTGTGTAATTATAAAATGCGAAAACCAATAGTCGCCTGGTAATAACTCGGTTTTTGGGAATAATTAAAACCGCCAGGAACGGCTACTGTATTCTTCAATTCTGACATCGCGCCTTCGTAACGTAGGTCTAGCGATAAATTTAAAATATCAATTCCTATACCTGCTTGATAAGAGAAGCTAGAGCGATTAATAATTTCTTGAGAAGTGCCTGAAAAATACGATTTAACGGCTGCATCAGGACTTGTCGAAGCTGATAGAGCATAAGAGGCTACAGGACCGGCTAATACGCGCAAGGGACCTAATTTAATCCCAGCTAACAAAGGCACATCTAACGATTTTTGAGAGAAACCCACGACACCTTGATTCGTTGTTAATGAGTTAAGCACATCTACGTTGACTTCTTTGGCCGTAAAATAGACTTCTGGTTGCAAAAAAATGGTACGACCTATGCGGGCAAAAGCTCCTAATTGATAACCCGTCTTGTTTTCTAAATTTGTACTCAAGCTAGCTACTTTCACAGAAGAAAGATTCACCCCTCCCTTAATTCCAATTCTGAAATAATCGGCGCGTGAATGCTTTTGAGCAGTGGCTACTGATAGGATGCCCATTACAAGGGCCATTGTCATCAATGATTTTAAGGCTTTCATCACTATAGTGTTTTATTAACTTGTAAAATTATCCTTTTTCATCCGAAAAAAAAGAAAAAACGAAATCAAAGCGTAAATTTGGGTATAAATATTCTTCCCCCAAATGGCCAAAGCTAAAACGTCTTTTTTCTGTCAATCGTGTGGTCACTCCGCGCCGAAGTGGTTAGGTAAGTGTCCCTCTTGCGGAGAATGGAATACGTTCGTGGAGGAATTAGTGGAAGCGACTAATCATCCGGCAGAAGTTTGGAAGACTAAAGGAAGTCCGAAATCAGCCGCGAAGCCTAAGCTATTAAATGAAGTAAGCTTCGAAAACCTTCCTAAACTAACCTGTTCTGACCCCGAATTTAACCGAGTTTTAGGTGGCGGAATCGTTCCGGGTTCTTTAGTTTTAATCGGTGGAGAACCAGGCATCGGAAAATCAACTCTTTTATTGCAAGTTGCCCTTTCCCTAACCCAAACGCGTGTTTTATACGTCACTGGGGAGGAATCGGAACAACAAATTAAACTAAGAGCGGATCGTTTAGCTGCGAAATCTGACTCCTTATATATCCTGACGGAGACCAATACACAATCCATTTTTAGGCATTTAGTAGACCTAGAGCCTGAATTAATCATTGTGGATTCGATACAAACGTTATTTTCAGATCAAATCGAATCTGGACCTGGTTCCGTTTCACAGATTCGAGAATGTGCATTGGAATTAATGCGATTCGCGAAAGAAAGTGGCACGCCCATCTTCTTGGTGGGTCACATTACCAAAGAAGGTTCCATCGCCGGTCCTAAAGTCCTTGAACACCTCGTGGATACCGTCTTACAGTTCGAAGGTGATCGCCATATGATCTACCGCATCTTACGCACGACGAAAAACCGTTTTGGCTCGACTTCCGAATTAGGGATCTATGAAATGCTAGGAAGCGGATTACGACCTGTTACTAATCCATCAGAAATCCTCTTATCGCAACGTGATGAACCATCATCAGGTATTGCAATCGGTACCTTAATGGAAGGAAATCGACCCCTTTTGGTCGAAATTCAATCGTTAGTGAGTGCGTCCTCTTATGGGAATGCACAAAGAACCGCGAACGGATACGATGGCAAACGACTTAGTATGTTGATCGCCGTTTTAGAGAAAAGAGGGGGCTATAAATTAGCGACACAAGACGTTTTCTTGAATATTACGGGCGGAATACGCGTGGACGATCCGGCATTGGATTTAGCTACTTGTATGTCCCTAGTCTCTTCTTACGAGGACAAAATCATCGACTCGTCCATCTGTTTTGCGGCAGAGGTAGGATTAGGTGGGGAATTACGTTCCGTAACACGAATAGATCAGCGAATCGCTGAGGCAGAGAAATTAGGCTTTAAGGAAATTTGGATCAGCAAGTACAATCTGAAGGGCTTGAATTATAAGCCAAATAAAATCAAGGTACAATCAGCGGCGACCTTATTGGATGTTATCCTGCACATTTGGCGCCAAAAATAGTCGCCGGATATTCCACTTCTAAGAGATGTAATCCGTGAGCAGGTACGGCACGACCGGCTTTGCAGCGGTCTTTAGAATCCAATATTTCTTGTAATTGCATTTTATTTAAGCGCCCCTGCCCTACTTCAAGTAGCGTACCTACCACCGCTCTTACCATACCCCGCAAGAATCGATTGCCTTGAATTGTAAACACCAGTTCTTCTCCTCTCCAAGCCCAAAAAGCCTGCATAATAGTGCATTCAAAGGTCGCTACTTCCGTTTTTACTTTGGAAAAACACTGGTAATCTGTGTGCTGAAAAAACAGAGAAGCAGCTTCATTCATCGCATCCACATCTAATTCAACACCAAAACGGTAGGCATAGGCTGCATTAAATGGACTTTTAGAAGGACTAATTCGGTATTCATAGGTTCGCGACAAGGCCGCGAAACGCGCGTGAAAATCATCAGACACCTGGTAAATTCCTTGAACTGCTAAAGAATCTGGCAACATTCGGTTTAACCGAAATACCCAGTTTTCCTTGACTTTTTTGCCCTCAGGCAAATCAAAGTGGGCAAATTGTTGATGCGCATGAACGCCCGTATCTGTTCGAGAACTTCCGACAATTTCAAGCGATGAACCGAGCAATAAACTTAATTTATCCTGCAATACCGACTGAACCGTCGTTGCGTTAGGCTGAATTTGGTAGCCATGAAAAGAGCCGCCATCGTACGAAAAAGCGAGTAGATAGCGGCTCATTTTACTATTTCATTAAAGCAGTTTCTAGTGCAGTATCAAAGGATTGATATGCAGCAGCTACAGAGCTCAAAACAGCTCCATCCGCTACCATATCCGTTCCTTGAACAGATCCTAGAGCTGAGAATTGAACTCCTTGTGCCTGCAAAGTAGACTCAAACGCCGCTTTCTTCGCAGCATCCACTGAAACAACCACACGGGATTGCGCTTCTCCGAACCAGAATGCATCTTGGCGAATCGCTGCATTTGAAGTAACATTGAACCCAAGTCCACGAGGGAAAGAAGATTCTGCTAATGTTACTAACAAACCTCCATCCGATACATCGTGAGCAGACTCAATTAATTTATTGGTAATTAAAGCCGAAATCGCCTTTTGTACCTTTTGCTCCGTCACTAAATCAAAATGCGGTGCTGGTGTTGCTTTGATTCCTTTGTAAGAATATACATATTCTGAAGAAGCAATATCATTTACTGATTCTCCCACTAAATAGATCGCATCACCTTCTTTTTTGAAGTCTAAAGTCATCTTATTCGCTGGATCCTCTAAAATACCTAACATACCGATTGTAGGAGTTGGGAATACTGGACCTTCGTCAGAAGATTGATTGTAGAAGGAAACGTTTCCCCCGGTTACAGGCGTTTCGAATGCCTCACACGATTTCTTCATCCCTTTGATCGCACCCACAAATTGCCAGTAAACTTCTGGAACGTATGGATTACCAAAGTTCAAACAGTTCGTAATCGCCACCGGCACACCACCCGAACATACGATGTTACGAGCCGCTTCCGCTACCGCCATCGCACATCCTTCTTCCGGATCTGCGTTAACATAACGCGAATTACAATCTACCGTAATAACAATGGATTTTTGAGAACCGTGTACTTTCACTACCGCCGCATCCGAAGGTGCATTTGTGTTGCGATTCGCACGGCCGATTGATGAATCATACTGTTGTGCCACCCACTTCTTAGAAGCGATATTCGGGTGATTCATCATGTAGTTCAAAGCCCTAGGCAATTCTTCCTTAGGCAAATCAGCAACAGAATCTATTTTAAATTTCTTGAATTCTTGGAAGTAAGCAGGCTCTTTGTACTCACGGTGATAAACTGGAGCACCTCCACCTAATACTAAATCATCCGCTGGAACGTCAGCTACTAAAACTCCATCTTGATAGAACTCAAGGCGTTTAGTATCCGTAACCGTACCGATTTGCTCGCAATTTAAATCCCACTTATCAAAAATACGTTTCGCTTCATGCTCACGACCCTTCTCCACGACGATTAACATACGCTCTTGAGACTCAGATAACAAGATCTCAAATGGTTGCATGTTTGGTTGACGTGTAGGCACTTTGGAAAGATCAATAATCATCCCGTGTTCTCCTTTCGCAGACATTTCAGACGTCGAGCAAATAATACCCGCCGCACCCATATCCTGAATACCAATCACACATCCTGCTTCGATGATTTCCAAAGAAGCCTCTAACAATAACTTCTCTTGGAATGGATCCCCTACTTGAACCGCAGGTAATTTCTCCGACGACTTCGCCGTAATATCTTCTGATGCAAAACTCGCACCACCAATTCCATCTTTGCCTGTCGCTGAACCCACGATAAACACCGGATTACCAACGCCGTAAGAAATAGCAGATGCCTGCGTACCTACTTTTAATATACCTGCTGAAAACGCATTAACCAGCGGATTCACATTATAACAATCATCGAATTGAACTTCACCACCCACGGTAGGAATTCCAAAGGCATTACCATAATCCCCAATCCCCTTCACGACACCTTTCACTAACCACTTCGTTTTAGCTAAATCAATATTACCAAAACGTAAGGAATTCAATTGCGCAATCGGACGCGCACCCATCGTGAAAATATCACGGTTGATACCACCCACACCTGTCGCCGCACCTTGGTAAGGCTCTAAAGCAGATGGGTGATTATGTGATTCAATCTTGAAAGCGCAACCTAAACCATCTCCTAAATCAACCAAACCGGCATTTTCCTCACCCGCCTTCGCTAACATACGTGGAGAGTCTTTAGGCAAAGTCTTCAACCAAACGATTGAATTCTTGTAGCTACAGTGCTCAGACCACATAACTGAGAAAATCGACAATTCGGTAAAATTAGGCTTGCGACCTAAAATCTCTTGAATGCGATCATACTCTTCGGGCAATAATCCTAATTTTTTGGCTGTTTCGACGGTGGGAAGGGTTCCGATT
>JAURHT010000142.1 GCA_030833145.1 Aquirufa sp. | reverse complement strand
GTAGCACCTAACGACCAACAATTACAAGACGCATTAGCGCAATTAGAAGAAACTTTAGGCGATTATTAATAATAGAGAAATGGCATTATTTACCTACGAAACAAAAAAGGATACACGCTCGGGTTTTGGAGCTGGTATGGAGTATTTAAGTCAGCATAACCCTAAAGTGGTCGCATTATGCGCTGATTTGATTGGTTCATTGAAATTAGAAGGATTTATCAAAAATAGCCCAGAGCGTTTTTTCCAAACCGGTATCGCAGAAGCGAACATGATTGGTATCTCAGCAGGTTTAACTTTAGGTGGTTTCATTCCTTACGCGACGACCTTTGCGAACTTTGGAACGGGTCGTGTTTATGACCAAATTCGTCAATCAGTTGCTTATTCAGGAAAGAACGTGAAGATCTGTTGTTCACACGCAGGTTTAACACTTGGAGAGGATGGAGCAACACACCAGATTTTGGAAGATATCGGCTTAATGAAGATGTTACCAGGAATGGTGGTTATTAATCCTTGTGATTACAACCAAACTAAGGCTGCAACAATCGCTATCGCAGATTACGAAGGACCAGTCTATTTACGTTTTGGACGTCCAGTGGTTCCGGTATTTACACCTGAAGATCAGAAATTTGAAATCGGTAAGGCTTTACATTTAGTAGAAGGGACCGATGTGACGATTTTAGCGACTGGTCATTTAGTGTGGGAGGCCATTCAAGCAGCTGAGGCTTTATTAGAAAAAGGAATTAAAGCAGAAGTGATCAATATCCACACGATTAAACCTTTAGATGTTCAGGCTATCTTAGCATCGGTTAAAAAGACAGGTTGTGTGGTTACAGCTGAAGAACACCAGTACAATGGCGGTTTAGGTGATTCTGTCGCACAATATTTAGCGATGAACCATCCAACTCCAATGGAATTTGTAGGTGTAAATGATTCATTTGGTGAATCAGGAAAGCCTGCCGAATTAATGGAGAAATACGGATTAAATGCGGAAGCCATTGTGGCTAAAGCAATAAAAGTAATGGCTCGTAAATAATCCTTAAAAAGGATAGCCAATACCGATATTATACTCAATTGGGTTTTGTCCTCCTTCGAAAGAAGTTTGTGGCAGAACCCATTTTTGATTTACAGGGTTAGCAGGGTTGATAACTTTCGTGGCTAAATCTAGTCGCAATAGGAAAAAATCGAAGTCCCAGCGGAGTCCAAAACCCGTCCCCACTGCAATCTGATTATAGAAATCATTTAAATGAAACTGAGTACTAGGATCCGTATTCCCCTGTGTCATATTCCAGACATTACCTGCATCAATGAAGAAAGCTCCATTCATTTGGCCAAATAAGGGGAATAATTTAAATCGATATTCTAATGAGGACTCTAGTAAAATACTTCCCGGCTGTTCTACTAAATTAGAGGAGGAAACATAGGAGCCTGGCCCTAAACGTCTTGGTTTCCAAGCTCTCACACTGGACGGACCTCCAATAAAGAAGTTCTTTTCGTAGGGTAATTGGTAATCGTTTTCATCCCCATAAGCATACGCGATTCCACCTACGAGTTTAAAAGCAATTTGTGATTTCTGATTACGCCCTAACATCTTATACTTTCGGTAATCTAAATTCAAGCGTAAGAAACGGTAAAATTGAATATCCTGTCCACTATTTAAGAGGTCTGTCACAAAACTAAATTTGTGATTAGGTAAAAGGTTCAATGTAGTACCACCCGATTCTAGACCTATTTGGAATATTTTACCCTTTTTCAATTCGTTACTCGGAAGTAAATCACGGTATACGTATTGGAATGAGATGCTACTTACAAAACTGGGATTAAAACTTCGGTAGAGATTATTCCCTTTAAATTTAAGTTCCTCTAAATAGGTCTTAAAGGCATCAGAAGTGGCCGTTTCTGGATAAATCGTATTTAATAAGTTGAGATTGATCAAAGAGAACGTAAAGAAGCTGTACTCACTTTTTTGCCAGGTATAACGTTGAAATAAGTTTACATTAGTTCTTTGGTACTCTGGACGGTTAATAAAATCAAATCCCACACCCACGGATGTTTTTGCCCCATAATAGGAACCTAATTTACCTACTATCGCTTTAGGTAAATAGAGTGAAGGGAAGTTGATGGAAGCGGAGACATTTAATTCTAAATTATTCCTCGTATCGTTCGTATTAATAAAACCAGATTGGGCCTCATAACCAACACGTGTAGAAAAATCAAAGTAATCTAAGCTCGAGAATAAGCGTCTTACTTTAAAAGAATTCGTTAAAAATGGACCTGGAATCCCCCTAAATACACTTCCTCCTAATTCAGAACTAAAATTATATTTCTCGTTTTGGAATAATTCAATTTTAGGAAATAGCCTTGTTCTAGTCGTATCAAATCGAATAGAAACCGTCTTAAATTGATCTGTAAGGTAAATATTCTTTAAACTTTGGTTAAATAAATCGACAGAGTACAAATCATCCTCCTTTAGATTAATCAATTTAGTCAGACCCTTTACTGGAGGATGAACTGCCGGATTACCATAGGGATCAGAAATGCTAAATTCTGGCAATCCAATCCGATACAGACGATCATAATTAGCAATTGCAAAATGATTCTTAAATTCTGGTATTTTATAGTAAAGTGAAATGCGTTGTAGTGTGGAATCCTTTACATCATTTAACCGTATACCCACTGCATCTGGCGAAAAATAGTAATAACCTTCATTGCGTAGATGATGACTTAATTGCTCCTTTTCTTTCTTTAGCAAGGATAATTGTAATCGTCCCATCGGTCTAATGACACTATTTTCTTTTAAATAGGAGCTCACATGTTCTGCTAAAATAGGATTATCGACCGATATAGAATCTTGTTTAGTAAAGTAACTAGCCTCCCCCTCGTCAATGGCAAAAGTGACATTGACCAATTGCCCAATTGTATCAATTTTAGATTGAATATGGGCCTTCAAAAAGCCATTCTCCCTATAATATCGTTGAATTTGTGTCGTATTGGTAGCTAACCAAACAGGATTATACGTGGGATTAGGCGACTTAAGGAATTGAATGAAACTAGGTTTAATTCCAAGAGAATCTTTTCTTTTCCTTTTAATGCCCAGATAAGTGTATAATTTTGCAGGGAGTAATCTGCGATATGAATTCTTTACGCCAATGACATTTGCACGTAATTCGGCCTTAGGTATCTGGCGATTACCTGTTACGTTAATTTGATTAATAACTGGATTAGGGATCTCAAAGGATTGGTATTGACCACAGGAAATGAGCCCAATACTGACAACAATAAAACCGATAATTGATTGATTCTTCAAGAGATGCTAACTAATAAACAAATAAAGTTAATTAATTCCCTACATTCTAAAAAAGGAAGAAAAGAGAATGATTTATTTTTAGTTGAAGGGGAGAAGTCTCTGCTGGAATTAATCAAATCAGACTTTGAAGTTGATTTTTTTGTCATTTGTGAAAGTCAACCAGCATTAGCCAATAAAATCAGTCAAGTATCAAAAGCACCTGTCTATCTTTTAGAGGAAGAAAATGTCCAAAAGTTAAGTACACTAGTCAACAATCAAATAGGGCTTGCTGTCGTACAACAAAAGAAATTCCCTTCATTTAAAATTCAAGATCGTTACACCATCGTCCTTGATGGCATTCGCGATCCAGGTAATTTGGGAACGATTATTCGTATTTGCGATTGGTATGGATTTAAACAATTGGTTCTATCAGAAGATTGTACGGAGTTTTATAATCCCAAAGTAATCATCTCAACCATGGGTTCCTTCTCCCGTATCGAATTTACCTATGTAGATTTACCATCATTCTTTAAGGCACATAGCGAATATAAAAAGATTGGAGCCGTCCTAGATGGTGAAAATATACATCACTACCAGTTTCCTGAAAAAGGTTTTATCATTTTAGGGAATGAATCAAACGGTATTCGAGAAGAAATTATGGAAAGTTTGGATGAGCGAATCACTATTCCAGCCTTCGGAGAAGCAGAATCCTTAAATGTAGGAATTTCAACTGCAGTTATTGCAGATAATCTAAAGCGCTTTATCCTTAGCTAAATACTTCTCTATCGCCCAATGGGCTAGATATAAAACAGGCGTAAACAGTATAGCCACGAAGAATTTATAGAAGTAATTATTGAAAGAGACATTCATCCATTGCGCAAAAGTCCAATTTCCAAAAGCATAAAAAGCAATACCAATCACTAATACACTATCAATTAATTGTGAGATGAGTGTAGATCCAGTAGCTCTCAACCAAATATGCTTCGAACCTGTCCTAGATTTAATCTTTTCAAAAACTAAGGCATCAATGATTTGGCTAACTAAAAACGCTGATAATGAGCCTAGTATTATTCCCAAACCTTGACGAAATATTCTTGCAAAGGCAGCATTAATATTAAAATTTTCAGTACCCTTATTTACCTCTACCCAAAAGTCAGCTGGGACAAGCAATGTAGCCGTGTAAATGATAAGAAATGAAAAAGCGATGAATAGGGCAGTGGTAAAGGAAATAAATCGAACTCCCTTTTTACCAAAATAATCATTAATGATATCAGAAGTAATAAAAACCAGAGGCCAGTTTAATGCCCCAGCTGTTTGATTCAAATCCCAAAAATCTCCCCAAGGTGTAGCCCAATGAAGCGGAGAAAACCCCAACGTACGTTCAATACTAACAATTTTAACGCCAATAATCTCCGCAACAATCGCATTCGTTAAGAATACTCCAAACAGGAAAATAAACAGCTTTTGCTTACGGGAGAATTCGTTAAATATCATTT
>JAURHT010000087.1 GCA_030833145.1 Aquirufa sp. | reverse complement strand
GATTTTGCCCAAAAAGGGGTGCATACAACCACCTATTCCACCATGTGGGAATTAGGCCCAGAAACCTATTTGATCGATAGCCCCGGCATCAATGAATTAGGGGTTATGGAAATCGAGAAAGAAGAATTATCCCATTATTTTCCCGAAATGCGTGCGCTGATAGGCGAATGTAAATTCAATAATTGCTTGCATATTTCGGAGCCGGCTTGTGCCGTTTTGAAAGCATTTGAGGCTGGGGATATCGCACATAGCCGTTATTTGAGTTATTTGAGTATTTTTGAGAACAACGACAACCGTCGCTAAACCTATGGAAAAATCCTATTTATGGGGCATCGATTTAGGGGGAACCAAAATCGAATGTGCCGTATTGTCTGCCGCTGATTTAACGCAAGTCATTGCCCGCGAACGCATCGATACAGAAGCATCGAAAGGCTACGAGCACATTATTTCACAAGTTGCCCGTTTAGTTTCCCGCGTCTCCAAGCAGCTGGGTGTTTCACCTACACGAATCGGTTTTGCCACTCCAGGCGTCTTGAATCCAGCTACCCAAACCATGAAAAACTGCAACACGACCTCCATGAATAGTCGTCCGATGGCAGCTGATTTAACCAAAGCCTTAGGCGTTGAAGTCAGACTCGCAAACGATGCGAATTGTTTTGCGTTAGCAGAAACCCATTTGGGTGCAGTGCAAGACGTGAATCCGAAGGCGGAAGTCGTTTTCGGGATCATCATGGGAACCGGTGTAGGCGGTGGATTAGTCGTTCACGGTCAAGTGATTAATGGCTTACACGGCATTGGTGGCGAATGGGGGCACAACATTCTCGAAGAAGGTGGAAAAGCGTGCTATTGCGGTAAATCGGGGTGCGTTGAACATGTTATCTCGGGACCAGCTTTAGAGGAATTCTATTTTGCTGAATCAGGCCAAAAACTCCGCATGCCACAAATCCTTCAAGCCCATCTCGCTGGAACAGATATTCACGCATCTGCCACGATCGAGCGAATGCTAGAGAATTTTGGTCGTGCTGTTTCCACTTTAATTAACGTCTTAGATCCCCAAGTCATCGTCATCGGTGGCGGAGTGGGGAATATCGATTTGCTCTATACGGAGGGAATCGAACGCATTAAGAAATACATTTTCAATTCAGGAGAAGTCCTGACGCCTATTGTGAAGCCTAAGTTGGGTGATTCGGCAGGGGTTTTTGGGGCTGCGCTTCTTTTTCATTCTGAGGCTATTTAGTTGAGGGATTTTTAAATTGGTCTACGCCATAATTTCTAAAATTCCTCAACTAAAACAGCTCTCAGCTAAATATTCGCTTGCTCTTTAAATTTCCGATAGATTCAGATCTACAACAATCAAAACTTGCTCTTTATTTGAATAAGAATGCTTCATATAGAAATTCACAAAATCATTGCGTAGCACGATTTTAGAATTTTTATATGAAGGAGACTCAATTTTGGAACCTCTTTTTTATTAAACTTTCAAAAATATTTTCTTCTTCCAAAACACCCAACACACCCCCCAACATACCAACACGAAAGTGATCGCATAGGCGAGGGAACCATTGTATTTCCCAAAAATAGGTTCGAAAATATGCCAGTATAACCAATCGCTTGCAGACATGTCCTGGATTTGGAATTTGCCTAATTGAATGGCAATGACTTCTGAGATGCCATAGGCGAGAATCGAATTGGTCCCGAATACGAGGAAGAAGGTATTTCCGAAGTGACGTTCTTTGGTCTCTATCCACCAATTTAAGAATCCTATTAAGATAAAGTCAATGCCCGCACAAAGGAGGACGAATGAGCTAGTCCACAGCTTTTTGTTGATGGGGAAGGCGTGATCCCAGATCACAGCCACTAAAATCAAAGCAGCTCCCCAACCTAGAAGACCGAGTAAGGCTGATTTATTTTCTTTGGCCTGATTCTCTAAATACAAACTCACTTGATAGCCAAAAAGACAGGTGGAAATGGCTGGTAAGGTGCTTAGAAAGCCCTCTGGGTCAAAGGCAATCCGGATTCCATTGACCACATTTCCATGGTATAAATGCGATTCGCCGAATAAAAATAAATCCAGTTTTCGAACCGCATTTTCGCTAATGTCCATCCAAGATCCCGCATCGCCGAAGACGTATAATATGCCCCAAAAAGACAAGAGAATCCCGGCATTAATCCAAGTAAGCCATTTGGAAGGGACCTGTAACGCCAAAAAGGAAACGGCACAGTAGGAAAGGGCGATACGAGGCAATACGTTCAGAAAACGCAATTTTTCGAAGGAGAAATCGGTGAAAGGGAAATAGAAAACGAAGTAGTTAATTAGAAAAAGATAAAGTGTTCTCTTTAAAATTTTGTTTCGTACAGAGGGGGTTAATTCGTAATTGAATGCCTTGAATGAAAAGCGCATGGCGACTCCCACCATGAAAAGAAAACTAGGGAAAACGAGGTCTGTGGGCGTAAATCCATTCCATTGGGCGTGTAATAATGGCCCGTAGGTGAAATCGCCATTGCCATTGTTATTGACTAAGATCATTCCCGCAAGGGTGATTCCTCGAAGGATATCAAGCGAAAGAAAGCGTGTTTTCATAGCAATAGGACAGGTTTGATGATTGAGGTTGATTCTGCGGTAAATCTAAAATAATATTTCCCGGAAACGAAAGGTCCGAGGTAAATTGTTGATTCTGATTGCACTAGATAAAACGTGTGGACTACGATTCCGGAGCTATTCAGCATTTCCACTTGCGCTGTTGGGAAGGGAATGGAGATATGTAAGGCGTCACCTAGACCAAGAGGGTTTGGGTAAATGCGTAAAGACGGCTCCTCTGAATTGCCTAAAATGAGTTCCATTGCGTCGTTCGCCTTGTCAAAAGTAGGTATGCCAAATCCAAGCAACATATCCGTCCGAGAAAATTGAGAGCCCGATTTTAGGAGGGCACTTCTGATCTGTTGGGCGCTATGCGTGGGGAAGGATTGGATTAAACCTGCCGCTAGTCCCGCCACTAAAGGGGCAGAGAAGGAGGTGCCACTAGAAATTCCGATCGTTCCATCGGTTAAACCGACCACGGCGTTCGATCCCAAGGCTACGACATCGGGCTTGATTCGGCCGTCAAAACTGGGTCCAATCGAACTGAAGCTCGATAATCCGCCTACCGCATTGACGGCACCTACGGTCACAATGGAATCTGCATCCGCTGGAGCGGTGATGTATTTCCAGGCATTTGCACCCTCGTTTCCGGCACTAATGGTACATAAAATGCCTTTGCTTGCCGCCCAAGCTGCGGCTTTAGAAACGAGCGTCGATTTGCCGTTCATTTCCGAATAGCTGTGATTATGCAAGGTATTATCGAAGGTCGAATAGCCCAAAGAAGAGGATATAATATCGGTCCCTAAGCTATCTGCCCATTCTGCGCCTCTCAGCCAATTCGCTTCTTCCACGATTAATTCGTGTCCGCTTTCTTCGGTTTGGGCCAAAGCAAAGGAGGCTTTATAGGCCGTTCCGATTAATTTACCTGGTTCGTATCCCGCGATGGTGGATAATACATTCGTGCCGTGACCGCCAGTAACATAGATGGAGGAAACGGAAGGGTCTGTGGTCAGTGTGGCGGTGATTCGTTTTTCACTGAAAGTATTTTGAAGATATGGCACCGAATTTGCGTTTTTAAATCCATCATCTAACAAGGTGATTAGGACGCCATCACCGCGAATATTTTTGGCATGCATCTGGTCGATACCTAGTTGGTTGATTTGGGTGGATGAATTCCCGTAATCAGGACTAATCGCAGTGGATTGTGTCCCCGATTGAATTTGAAAGGCAGCACTGGAATCAGCGGGAAAATTCCAATAAAAGCCTTTCACGCAGCTTAGGGCAAGTGTTTTCTTGAGTTCGCTCGGCTTTTGGGTGATAAGTGCACCGTTAATCCATTTTAAGGGAAACAAAATGCGGGCACCGGTGGTTTTTACTTGGTCTAAGTAAGAGGTGCTTACCGGCAAATCTTGGCTTGAAACGGCGACGCGGTTTTTGCGGCGACGTTCAAGGCTTTTGGAACTTAAAAAAGCGCCTGGATTGTTTACTGAATAGCTATTCGAGGCTTTGTCTTTGAAAAGAATGAGGTAGCGGTAGGTCTGAGCCTGCAGGGGAAGGCAAGCACAGAAAAGGAATAGAAAGATTAACCGCTGAATCATACAGCAAATTAGTGAATTGTGTTTAAATTCGTTTGATGAAATTCTTTGCCAAAAGCTTCACGTCCTTATTCTTAGCCGCCTGTATTCTTTTCGGGAGCTTAGGAATCTCGTGGACAGAGGCCACTTGTGTCTACACTGGGGCAAAGAAAACTTCATTTACAAAAGCAGAATCTTGCTGCAAAAAAACAGTAGAAGCACACATATCAAGAGCCAAATGCTGTTTGTTAGGTAAGTACCAGGTGAAGTTTAATTTCGACTTAAGCAAAGGAAGTCAAGCACTGGTATTCGCTTTTTCTCCTATTTTGAGCACATCGACAGTTAAATCAACTGATTTTTATATCCAAGAGCTTGATTATTTTTCGTACACCTCGAATTCCCCTCCACTCACTCGGCAGGCTCGCTTAGCCCAATTGCAGTCGTATTTGATTTAAAAAATAGGATTTTATTTCTATCATTTTAATCAACAAAACGATGCATAAATTACTTATTTTACTCAGTTTATCGACGCTTTTGCAGGCTCAAAAAGTCGTGCGAAAAGACAGTATTGAGCGCGAGACAGAACTTAAAGAATTTCGGATAGTAGCTAATCCTGGCCAAAAAGACGATAATGCCGTTCTGGCCACCGAGATAATGACAATCAAAACTTTGGGGAAGGCAGCTTGTTGCAATCTTTCAGAGAGTTTTGAGACTAACGCCTCCGTTTCCGTGAATTATGCGGATGCGGTAACGGGTTCGAAACAAATCCAAATGTTGGGTTTAGCTGGCACCTACGTGCAAACGAATGTGGAGAATATTCCGTCCATTCGCGGTCTGAAATCCACCTATGGCTTGAATTATTTACCAGGAACGTGGATAAAATCGATTGATTTGGCAAAAGGAACCATCTCCGTTGTGAATGGTTATGAATCGATGACGGGTGCGATAAATGTCGAACTCGCGAAGCCAGATACCTCCGAAGTGTATTATTTAAATACCTACACGAACTCGCAGGGGCGTTTTGAAGTCAATCAGCAGGGCGCTCACCGCTTTAATTCCCGTTTGTCTACAGGCTTATTGACACACTATTCTCAGCAGGCGGCTCGCCTGGATGGTAATGGAGATGGTTTTCTGGATTTGCCTTTGTTTAATTTAATCAACGTCCTTAATCGCTGGAAATATGCCACCGATCGCTGGATGATTCAATGGGGGGCGAATTACTTGTTTGAAGATCGTTTAGGGGGCCAAAAGTCGTTCACATCTAACTCAGATAGAACGTGGTATTATGGTTTTGGTAGTAAAACGGAGCGCTTGGAGACCTTTGCAAAGATTGCGCGTTTGTACCCGGACAAGCCTTACCAAGGGTTGGCCTTGATTTTAAGCACGGCGAATCACGCAAATGACTCCTATTTTGCCACGAAAAATTACCAGGGTCGCGAACAGAGTGTCTACGGTAATTTGATTTTTCAATCCATAATCGGAAATACAAATCACACTTGGAAGACCGGTGCGAGTTTCTTGATGGATTCTTATCAGGAGTCCTACATTGATTCTGCTTATTCGCGTACGGAAATAGTGCCTGGTGTTTATGGAGAATACACTTGGACGATTCCGAATACTTTAACTGTTGTGTTAGGCCAAAGGGTCGACTTTCACAACCAGCTAGGCACACAATGGGTTCCACGTCTGCACCTGAAATGGGATGTAGCGCCGGATTGGATCGTTCGTTTATCTGCCGGAAAGGGGTGGAGACGAGTGAATCCTTTGGCAGAAAATATGGGTTATTTGATTAATAACCGGGCTTTAAAATTAGTCGGGAATCTAAATCCATTGGAAGTTTCATGGAATTACGGGATTACCCTGACGAAGAATATGAATATCGGATCGCGCAAGGCAAATCTAGTCTTAGATGCTTTTCAGACCGATTTTACCCACCAATGGATGGTGGATATGGAGTCCGCTTCTAGTGTACGCTTCTACTCAAGTCCTGGAGCGTCTTACTCGACTAGTTTACAGTCCGAATTTAATTATAGTCCATTTAAGCGATTTGAAATCAAAGCGGCTTATCGTTTCCAAGATGTGCAGGCGGATTATATAACCGAGGCAGGAACCTTAAATCGACTTTCAAAACCGTTTTTGAATAGAGATCGTGTTTTGGTTAATTTGGCTTATGCGACGCCTTATGAGATTTGGAAATATGATCTTACCTGGCAATGGAATGGAGGCAGAAGAATCCCAAATGCGACCTTGGGTCATTTACATACCGCATCATCGCCTGAAGTTCAGGCCCCTGCCTTTTCAACTGTGAATGCGCAAGTGACGCGGCAATTTAAAAAGTGGGAATTGTACCTAGGTGCGGAAAATCTTTTTAATTTTACTCAAGCCAACCCGATTATGAGTGCCAAAGATCCATTTGCCATGGGTTTTGATGCCTCGATGGTTTGGGGGCCGATAACCGGCACCATGGTTTATACAGGAATCCGTTTTAAAATCAATTAATATGAAAAAGTACATCTTAGTTTCAACCCTAGTAATGGGAATGTTTGGGGCCTTTGCGGCCACATCTCAGACAGAACAAAAGTCTGCCAAAGAGAGCAAAAAAGAAGAATATGCGTGTCCTATGAAGTGCGAAGGCAAAAAGACTTATTCCAAGAAAGGTAAATGTCCGGCTTGCACCATGGATCTGAAAGTAGTTAAAAAATAAAGTCATGAAAAAGATTCTATTTTTATTGATTTTGCCTTTTATGACATTGGCTGGTCCTAAGGAGACAGTCAAGATTAAAACCTCTGCCATTTGCGAAATGTGCAAAGAGCGTATCGAAAAGAATTTAGCATTGACAAAAGGCGTAGCTAAATCCGATTTGAATCTAGACGACAAAGTGATCACCGTTGAATTCGACGCAGCGAAAATCGACGCAGCTGGTATCAGAAAAGCAATCTCGGAAACGGGATATGATGCAGATGAGGTGAAGGCGGTAGAAAAAAGCTACACGAAGTTGCCGAGTTGTTGTAAGAAAAAGAATTAGCTTTTAAATGGTGAATGAAGTATTAAAGCATAGAGCATAAAGCACAAAGAATAAAGTAGGAATCCCCTGCGGGGATGGATTCGTGAACTATTTCCTTCGAATTTTTAAAACAGTTCACTTACTCATCGCCGAAGGCGAAACCATCTTTGTACTTTATTCTTTGTGCTTTAATACTGATAGATCCGCAGTTCATCATTAGCTTTTCATACTCAGCGCTATCCTCTTCCGCGCCTCATCCACCTCCGTCACTCGGACTTGCACTTTTTGGGCCACTTTCACCACTTCATTAGGGTCTTTCACGAACTTGTCCGCTAGCTGGCTGACGTGTACTAAACCGTCTTGGTGAACGCCAATGTCTACAAAGGCGCCAAAATTCGTAATATTCGTCACAATTCCCGGTAAGCTCATTCCTACCCGAAGATCTTTAATCGAATTTACGCCCTCCGTGAATTCAAACGCCTCGAATTGCTCCCGTGGATCACGCCCCGGTTTGGCTAATTCCTCCATAATGTCTGTCAACGTAGGCATACCTACTTCCGCATTTACATATTGACTTAAGCGAATTTGTTTGCGTAAGGATTCGTTCGCTAATAGGTCAGACACTTTACAATTTAAATCTTTCGCCATGTTTTCTACGATTTCGTAGCGTTCTGGGTGCACGGCGCTGGCGTCTAGTGGGTTTTTTGCGTTGCGAATGCGTAAGAAAGCGGCGGCTTGTTCGAAAGCCTTTTCGCCTAAACGCGTGACTTTTTTCAAGTCTGAGCGTTTTAAGAATGGGCCGTTTTTGGTGCGGTAGTCGATGATGTTTTGGGCAAGTTGTGGGCCTAAGCCAGAAACGTAGGATAGAATCTGTTTAGAGGCCGTGTTTAATTCCACGCCCACCGAGTTCACGCACGAGATAACGGTATCGTCTAGGGAGGCTTGCAGTTTCTTTTGGTCTACATCATGCTGGTATTGTCCCACGCCGATGGATTTAGGGTCGATTTTTACTAGTTCTGCCAAAGGATCCATCAATCGTCTACCAATCGAAACAGCCCCACGAACCGTTACATCCTTATCCGGGAATTCCTCGCGCGCCGCTTCAGAAGCGGAATAGATGGATGCTCCACTTTCGTTC
>JAURHT010000010.1 GCA_030833145.1 Aquirufa sp. | reverse complement strand
TGGGAAGCTTTAGCTGCTGGAACTGAAGTAGGTTCGAAAGTAAAAGGTAAAATCGTTAACGTAGCTGATTACGGTGCTTTCTTAGAAGTATTGCCAGGCGTTGAAGGTTTAATCCACGTGTCTGAGATGTCATGGTCTCAACACTTACGTAACCCACAAGATTTCTTGAAAGTAGGCGACGAAATGGAAGCAGTAGTGTTAACATTAGATCGTGCTGAGCGCAAGATGTCTTTAGGTATCAAGCAATTAACAGAAGATCCTTGGACTAAGACTGATTTATTAGCGAAATACGCAATCGGAACTAAGCACAAAGGAACGGTTCGTAACTTAACTAACTTCGGTTTATTCTTAGAATTAGAAGAAGGAATCGACGGTTTAGTTCACGTTTCTGACTTGTCTTGGACGAAGAAAATCAAGCACCCATCTGAATTCGTTAAAGTAGGTGATTCTTTAGATGTTATCGTAATCGAATTAGACGCGGACAACCGTCGTTTAGCTTTAGGTCACAAACAATTAGAGGAAAACCCTTGGGATACATTTGAAAGTGTGTTCACTTTAGGTTCAACTCAAAAAGCGACTATCATCTCTAAAAACGAGAAATTCGGTGTGTTAGAATTGCCATACGGTATCGAAGGATTAGCTCCTTTGAAGCAGTTAACGAAGGCAGATGAGTCAGTTGCTGAGGTAGGTGAGGCATTAGACTTCGTGGTAACAGAATTCCACAAAGAAGAGCGTAAGATCATCTTATCACACACACGTACATTCACGGCGGCAACGGCGGAAGAAGTAGCGGCTGATGCTGCTGCTGCGAAGCCAGAGAAAAAGAAAGCAGCGAAATCTGCTGACAAGCCTGCAAGTGTAACAGCTGAAAAATCGACTATGGGCGATATCGGTGCTTTATCTGCTTTAAAAGAGCAAATGGAAGGTGCTGAAAGAGAACAAGCGATCAAAAAATTAGAAAAGAAATCTTCTAAAAAAGCTGAATAGTAACATTCACCTGTTCTATACTTAGAGGGGTTAGCGAAAGCTGACCCCTTTTTTTGTTTTCTACTATTTTTTTACAAACTTACATCCAATCATTAAAACCTATCAACTATGAGTAACACTTCAAGACGGAACTTCCTGCAAAAAGCCGGATTAGCCGCAGCCAGTTTCTACATTGTACCTCGCCACGTGCTAGGCAAGGGTTACACTGCTCCTTCAGACAAATTAAACATCATGGGTGTCGGTGGTGGCGGAAACGGCTACAGAGACATTATGAATTCCTATAACAAAGGGGCAGAAAACATCGTCGCTATCGTCGATGTAGATGATCGCCAAATGGTGCGAATCAAAAAAGACCTCCCAAAAGCGAATGTATACCGCGATTTCCGCGCTGCCTTAGATAAAGAGGGTAGCAACGTAGATGCGGTGATCGTTTCTACGCCAGACCATACCCACGCCACGATTGCGATGGAGGCGATGCGTCGCAAGAAACACGTCTATGTTCAAAAACCCTTAACGCACGACATCTACGAGGCGCGTCTATTAGGCGAGAAAGCGCGTGAGATGCAAGTCGTAACCCAAATGGGTAACCAAGGTTCCTCAGGAGACGGCGTTCGTCAAATGATGGAATGGTTCGATGGCGGTGCGATCGGTAAAGTGAAAGAAGTCTATGTATGGACAAACCGTCCGGTTTGGCCACAAGGAATCGCTTACCCTGCTGCTGGATCCCCAGCGCCGGCAGAGTTAGATTGGGATCTTTGGTTAGGACCAGCGAAATACAGAGAATATAACCCGGCTTTACTTCCATTCAAATGGAGAGGCTGGTGGGATTACGGTACAGGTGCTCTAGGAGACATGGGATGTCACCTATTAGACCCTCCATTTAAGGTTTTAGGTATCCGCGATGCGATCGACGTAGAATGTTCGGTAGGATCAGTCTTCTTGCAAGACTGGACGCCAGAATACATTCCACAAGGATGTCCTCCTAGCTCGATGGTGACTTTACATTGTGGCCCATCGAAGAAGAATAATTCACCGGTGAAATTGACGTGGTTTGACGGAGGTCTTCGCGCTCCACATCCAGATGGAATTCCTGCCTCTGAAATTATTGGAGATCCAGATGGTTCGAACGGGGTGATCTTAATCGGTTCGAAAGGTATCATGACTTGCGGAACCTACGGTATGTATCCTAAAGTATTCAGAAATGGCGCGCGTGTAGATGAGTCAGAACTTCCTAAAGCAAGCTTAGCGCGTGTGAAAGGTGGCGATAGCGGTCACAATACGCAGTGGGTGGAAGCTTGTAAAGCTGGTTTCGGAAACATGGAAGTGAGTTCTCCGTTTGATTATGCGGCACCGTTTACGGAATCCGTATTAATGGGTAACCTAGCGATTCGTTCGTACATGTTACGCGAAGGCGAGGGCCGTAACGCGAAATACATTGGTCGCCAAAAACTGGAGTGGGATGCGAAGAACATGCGCATCACGAACTTCGATGCGGCGAATCAATTCGTGAAACGCGAATACCGCAACGGCTGGACACTCTAATTGACCATTCGATAAATAGAACTGAAAAGACGGGACGCTCTCCCGTCTTTTTTTTATTTTTGTGCTATGAATTTTAGCGCATCCACTCCTGCCTCTGAAGTCTTCGCACAAGTCGAAGCTTACATCCTTTCACAAGGTTATACGATTATAGACAAAGACCACAATCGCCCTTGGGGAGGATTCTTTGTGTTAGACGAGTCACAGGCGGCGAAGTTTGCGGCTCAGTACTTCCCACAGCTTTCCATGGATGCGATTCAAATCACTCAGAAACTTAGCCCTAAGTTTTTAGTGGTGGCGCCAGAGAAGCGTTTGTCTTGGCAATACCATTTCCGCAGAGCGGAGGTTTGGACAGTGAATTCAGGACCCGTAGGTGTAGTAATCTCGGAAACGGATGAGCAATCTGCTCCTGGGGTTTATCAAGAAGGTGAATTAATTACCTTGCCCACTGGCATGCGCCATCGCTTGGTCGGTTTAGACAATTGGGGAGTGGTGACGGAGATTTGGCAACATACGGATGTGGAGCATCCGTCGGATGAATCGGATATCGTCCGTTTGCAGGATGATTTTGGCCGTTAATCAAATTTAACCGATCCTTCATCTTAAAATAATACAAGAAAACTTTGTAGTCTACGAAAGTTTCCATAGTTTTGCTTCCCAATAAATCAACGGGTTTAGCAAATGAAATCGCGTATTCTAGAAAAAGGAACTGAATTATTCTTCCGCTACGGTGTCAAGACCGTGACGATGGATGCGATTGCGAGCGAATTAGGGATTTCTAAAAAAACGATTTATCAACATTTCCCGGATAAAGATTCGATGGTTTTCGAAGTCGTGCAAGCGTTCATCGTGCAGGACGATTTGAAATGGGATGAACTCGATAGACTCTACCCTAACGTCATTGAAAAGATTTTCAAGTCGTTCGAGATGACGAAGGATTTGTTCATGCAGATGAATCCTCGTCTTTTATACGAGATTCAAAAATACTTCCCTAAGGCATTTCAGCTTTTCACCGAGCACGGCGAAAAATGCATTCACAAAAACCTGATTGCTGACTTTAAGAAGGGGGCACAATTCGGGTATTTTAGAAATGACATCGATTTCGAATTACTGGCTCGCTTGCGTATGGCCGAGGTCGATTTAGCCTTCAACCCTAATTTTTACCCGAACAATAAATTATCCTTGTATGATACCCAGCTGACGCTGATGGACATCTTTATGCGAGGCATTTTAACTGAAAAAGGTTTAACACTTTACACATCTTACCAAAACAATTTAAACTAATGATCCGCCTAAGAAAAATCTACGTCGGTCTATTTTTACTGACCTCCTGGGCAGTGCAAGCACAATCCTACAGCCTAAAGCAGGCGGTGGACTATGCCATCACGCACCAGGTTCAAGTAAAAAATAGCCAAATCGACTTGCAAAATGCAGGTGCGAAGATCAATGAGATCAAAGCCATGGGCTTGCCACAAGTGAATGGCTCCGTTGCTTTAACGAACAATATCGTTCTACAACGTGCGTTCATTCCAGCTAAATTATTCAACCCTGCGGCAGCAGATGGAGAATTAATCGCAGCGAAATTCGGGGTGGATAACTCTGGTTTTGCGAGTGTGGGATTAAGCCAATTGGTTTTTGACGGCTCCTATTTATTAGGCTTGAAGGCCTCTACCGTTTACAAGGACCTTGCCGTTAAGTCAGTTACCCAATCAAAGCAACAAGTAGCGGAGAATGTGACGAAGGCCTATTACGGGATTTTAGTAAATGAAAAACGCCAAGGACTGTTAGCCTTAAACGTGGCTAGACTGGATACCTTATTGAAGGAAACACGCGAATTAAACAAGCAAGGTTTCGTTGAAAAAATTGATGTACAGCGTTTAGACGTGCAAGCGAATAACCTTCGTACGGAATTAGAGAATGTGAATCGCTTACAAGAATTGAGCTATGCTTTATTAAAATTCCAAACGGGTTTCCCAATGGAAGAGCCGATTCGCTTGAGCGAGAGCTTAGAGAAAGTGGAATTAGCGACGTTTAATACCAATGCAGCAGGTGATTTCAATTATGCGAACCGCATCGAGTATTCCATCTTACAAACGCAAGAGAACTTAGCGGAACTAGATTTAAAGAGCATCAAGGCAGGTTATTTACCTCGCTTAGTGTTGAACGCAAACTATGGTTATAACGCGGGGGCAAATGCTTTCAGTGATTTGGTAACCAAACAATGGTTCGATAATGCAGCGATTACGGTAGCCTTGCAAATCCCGATTTTTGACGGATTTTCGAAGAAATACAAAGCGGTTCAATCAGCAAACAACTTGCAAAAGGTGCGTCAGTCTTACAGCTTGTTAAAGTCGTCGATCGACTTGCAACGTTCACAGGCGAGCATTACGATGAAGAATGCTTTGGAATCCATGAAAGAACAAAAGGCGAACCTAGACTTAGCGAATGAGATTTCCCGTGTGACGCGTGTGAAATACCAACAAGGGGTAGGTTCAAACTTAGAGGTTTTGAACGCAGAATCATCCATCAAAGAATCACAAGCAAACTACTTTACGGCCCTTTACAATGCCTTAGTAGCCAAAGTGGAATTAGAAAAAGCAAACGGTACATTATACATAGACTAACAGAAACATGAAAAAAATAGCCATCCTCCTAAGTGGAATCATTTTATTCGCGGCATGCGGATCGAAAGATAAGAAGCAAGAATTAGCTGACTTGAAGAGTCAGGAAAAAGAAATCCAGGCAAAGATTGCTGCTTTGGAGAAAGAAGTAGGTAAGCCTTCAGAGCAAGCAGCTGCGAAAGTGATTACAGTTAGCGTAAGTCCTTTAGTGGCTCAAAACTTCCAGCACTTCGTAGAAGCGCAAGGAAATGTAGTCGCGGAAAACACGGTTTTAGTTAGCCCACAAACGGGTGGTGTGATTTTGTCATTGCCAGTAGTGGCGGGACAGTCAGTGTCTAAAGGCCAATTGATTGCGACTTTGGACAACAACATCTTAAAAGAGTCATTAGAAGAAGTTCGTCAGCAATTATCGTTAGCGAAGACGATCTTTACAAAGCAAAAAGCGCTTTGGGATCAACAAATCGGAACGGAAGTTCAATACTTGAGCGCGAAGTCGAATATGGAGTCTTTGGAAAAAAGAATCGTGACCTTGAAAGCACAATTAGGTTTATCTCGTGTAACGGCTCCTATCTCAGGAACGATTGAATTAGTTCGCCAAAAAGCAGGTGAAATGGGCGCTCCTGGTGTACCTATCGTTCAAATCGTGAACTTAGGCAACTTAAAGATCGCAGCTAAAATTGCGGATTCGTATGTAGGAACCGTGAAGCAAGGCGACGAAATCAGCATTAAATTCCCCGATTTAAACAAGGAATTAAAGGCGCGCATCTCGTTAGTGTCTAAAATGGTGAACCCATTAACTCGTACGTTTGACATTGAAGCACGCATCCCGAACGCAGGTGGTGAATTAAAGCCGAACTTATTAGCGGTAATTAACATCAACGATACATCGAAGAAAAATGCCATCGTGATTAGCGAAAACATCATCCAAAAGACCGAAAAAGGAAATCTTGTGTATGTGGCGGTAGAAGAAAACGGCAAAAAAGTAGCACGTGCACGTCAAATTACAATCGGTTTAACCTACAACGGTCAAGCGGAGATCACAGACGGATTAAAGGCGGGCGATTCTCTTATTACACAAGGATTTCAAGATTTAGTGGATGGTACAGCCATCTCTTTCTAAGTAGAAAATGGAAAAAAATATCAAAAATGAGCAATTGCCAGAAGGCAAAGGCTTGATCTATAACATGGTGGGCTGGTTAGCCCAAAACCGCACGACGGTTTACATCTTCACGTTCATTATATTTGTGGCGGGGATGGGAATCTATTCGAGCTTACCTAAGGAGCAATTCCCGGACATCGTGGTACCGCAAATGGTCATCCAAACGGTCTACGCCGGAACGACTCCTTCCGATATCGAAAACACGATCAATAAACCGATCGAAAAGCAAATCAAATCGATCACGGGCGTAAAGCGCGTGAAGTCAAATGCTTTGCAAGATATTTCGGTCATCATCGTCGAATTCAACACGGACGTCACCGTCCCCATCGCGAAGCAACGTACGCAAGATGCGGTGGACAAAGCGATCGCCGATTTACCCAAAGACTTAACGCGTGAGCCTTCTGTCGCTGAGGTAAACTTCTCGGAATTCCCCATCATGAACATCAACATCGCAGGGGATTATCCACTCGATAAGTTGAAGAAATATGCAGAGGATTTACAAGACGAGATCGAAGGGATGCCGGAAATTAACCGCGTAGACATCATCGGTGCTTTAAAAAGAGAGATCCAAATCAACCTAGACCTGTACAAGATGCAGAGTTATGGTTTGACTTTCTACGATATCCAATCTGCAGTTCAAGGCGAAAACGTGAACATCTCTGGGGGTGATTTACCGGTGAATGGAGTGCGTCGTTCACTTCGGGTGACGGGGGAATTAAAGTCCATTGATCAATTAGCTAATTTGATGATCGGTTCTTCTACCGGTGCGCGTGTCCGCTTGAAGGATGTGGCTGAGGTGAAGGACAGTTATGAAGAAAAGCAGGATTTTGCGCGTTTGAACAACAAATCTGTGATCACCTTGAACGTCATTAAACGTTCTGGGGCGAACCTAATCGCAGCGGCTGATCGCATTGAAGCAACCATCGAAGACTTCAAAGAAACGCGTTATCCAGCTGGATTAACGGTCACTACGACGGCGGATCAATCGGAACGTACGCGTGGCGATTTAGCTGATTTGATTAACACGGTAATCCTTGGATTCTTATTTGTGGTTATCGTATTAATGTTCTTTATGGGCGTTAGAGATGCCGTTTTTGTGGGTCTATCGGTGCCTTTGTCGGCCTTGTTAACCTTCTTATTCATGCCTTCGCTAGACTTTAGTTTAAACACGATCGTTCTATTTGGATTCCTTTTAGGATTAGGTATTGTGGTGGATGATGCGATTGTGGTCATCGAGAATGCGCACCGTTTGTTCAATAACTTCAAGAAATTGACCATTACAGAATCGGTGAAATTAGCTGCTTCTGAGGTATTCGTACCGGTATTATCAGGAACGTTGACGACGATTTCGCCGTTCTTGCCTTTGTTATTCTGGCCAGGGATTGTGGGTGAGTTTATGAAATACTTGCCTATCACGTTGATCATTACGCTTTTCGCATCGCTTTTTGTGGCTTACGTCATGAATCCGGTGTTCGCGATTACGTTTATGAAGCGTCACGATGAAGAAGTGAACGATGTGAAGGCACCTAAGTTTGCTGACATCCGTCGTACCGTGTTTATTTTGTTGAGCTTAGCCGTTTTCGGCTATGTGATGGGCTTTGGCTTGGGTCACTTTGGCTTTGGAAACTTCTTTGTACTTTGCCTTATCCTGTATGTGTTCAATCACTTTGTGATCACACCGAAATGGATTGTGCCTTTCCAAGAGACTACATTGCCTAATTTCAAGACGAATTACCGCAAGTTGATTTCGTGGGTATTAATGGGAAAACGTCCTATTTATGCGACGATTGCCTCTTTCTTCTTGTTGATCTTCACGATCGCATTAATGGGTGTGGTGAAACCTAAAGTGGTTTTCTTCCCTTCAGGCGATCCGGATTACATTTATATTTATGCCAAAAACCCGATTGGTACCGATGCGGTCGTTACGGATTCGGTTTCCAAAGTGATCGAGAAGCGTGTCTTCGCTTTCTTGAACAAAGAGGGGTATAGCAAAATCGTAAACTCCGTTATTTCCAATGTAGGAAAGAATGCTGGAGATCCGATGCAACCAGATCGTGGAGCAACGCCTCACAAAAGTAAGGTGACGATTGCTTTCGAGAAATTGCAGTTACGTGGTGGTGTGAAAACGAGTGAAATTTTGAGTAAAATTCAAGCAGATTTTGCCAAAAATCCCCTAGCCGGCGTAGAAATTGCCATCGAAAGAGAAAATAATGGCCCGCCTACCGGTAAGCCTATTTCGATCGAAATCGCTGGAGATGACTTCGCTGTTTTGCAAGATTTAGAGAAAAAGGTTCGTGCGGCCATCGTAAAAGAAGGCATCCAAGGAATCCAAGAATTGAAATCCGATTTAGTGACGAACAAACCGGAAATCATCATCGACGTGAACCGTGAAAAAGCGTCCCGCGAAGGCATTTCATCGGCTCAAGTAGCGATGGCTGTCCGTACCGGTTTATTCGGTTCGGAAATCTCTAAATTCCGCGATACGAAAGACGAATATCCTATTCAATTGCGTTTAAAAGGAGATTCTCGCAACCAAATCGAGAAGTTATTGCAAATGAATGTGACTTACCGCGACATGAATATGGGTGGTGCCTTGCGCCAAGTGCCATTGAATTCAATTGCCGATATACAGTACGCCACTTCGTTTAGCCAAATCAACCGCAAAAACCAAGAGCGCGTCGTGACCCTAGGTTCTGATGTGGTACAAGGTTATAATGCGAACGAAATCGTAGGCGAATTAACGACGCTTTTCGAGGGACTTGAGGTGCCACAAGGTTACACGATTCGGATGGGTGGAGAACAGGAGGACCAAAAAGAATCCGGCACTTTTTTAGGTGTAGCTTTCCTAGCCGCCTTAGTGTTAATCTACTTAATTTTAGCAACGCAGTTTAACTCCGCAGTGAAGCCATTGATCATCTTCGCAACGATCTTGTTATCGTTAATCGGGGTTTTATTAGGCTTTATGGCCTTCGGGATGACCTTCTCCGTGATTATGTCGGGTGTAGGTATCATCGCCCTTGCAGGTATTGTCGTAAAGAATGGTATCCTATTGATCGAATTCATCGAAGAGCTTCGCTTCAAACGTGGTTACGACTTGAAAGAGGCGATCATCGAAGGCGGTGGCATTCGGTTAACTCCGGTATTATTAACGGCTTCGGCGGCAGTATTAGGCTTAATTCCTTTGGCATTAGGCTTAAGCATCGACTTCGTTACCTTATTTACCGAACTAAATCCGCACATCTTCATCGGTTCTGATTCCGCGGTATTCTGGGGAATCTTAGCCTGGACGATCATCTTCGGATTAACGTTCTCGACCATTTTAACGCTCGTAATCGTTCCATGTATGTACTACATCTCGGAGCGCATCAAGCAAAAGTGGTTCACAAAGAGTGTTTAATTTTATTAAGGTTCAAGAATTACAAAAACCCCTGGACGAAGGTCTAGGGGTTTTTTGTTTTTGTGAAATGTGTTGCGAAATACATAATTCTATGTACATTGTCGAAGAAGGTAGTCGCTTCTTCTGTTCTATTATTTTGATTAATACGTCAATAACGACATCATCATTCAAAATTTTAGCACATGAAAAATCTTTTCAAAACATCTAGTTTATTCTTGACCTTAACCCTTTTTCTTTATTCTTGTAATAAAGAATCTATCATTGAGCCCCTAAATACAAAAGAATCATTGCAGACTTGGTATGAAATAAATACCCAACCTGAAATGCGAGAATCTGTCATTTGGGAAAATTAGAAAGCGCATCCACTTCCAGATAGTTCGATTGCCTTTGAGATTCCTGTTTCAACAAAAAGCGGATTAAAGGAATTATTTATATTTCAAACTAATGGAAAAAAGGACGCCTTCTACAAAGAATTTAATGTTACCCCGGCAGGATTAGAAATAAAAATTAGCTCTTTGGATGGTCGAGTATTAAAAAATGGAATTATCTCCTTTGCAAAAGGCCATCCAACGAAAGGAAAAAAAATCTCCATGAGAGAGATGAATGATGAAGCTGCTCCATTAGTTGAAAGAGGTGATTTAGCAGAATACATTTGCATTGGGGTTAGACTTCGTCCATCGGATTGGGGATTTTTAAGTTTTGGAGGTGGAGGCATTTACACTAATGTCGTATTCACCTTTATGGATTCGATGAATTTTTCAGGAGGAGGAGGATCGTCTGGTGAACCCACAGACGTAAGCTTTAAAGACTACAATTACAGCGAAATAAGTAGTGAGCTAACCAATGAATGTTTAATTGCCGTATTAAATGAAATGCAATCGAAAAATATCTATGGGGAAATTGCAGGAATACTCAGTTTATTCAAAGAGACAAAAGTACTCCCAATATTCAATTTTAGAATTAAAGAAATGACCCTTTTTGAACAATATAATGGAAAAACAAAAGGATATTACGGAAAGAACGAAGGAGGCGTAATTTCACTAAATACTCATTTATTGGAAAATGCATCCAAAGAATTTATTGCAAAGGTGATTATGCATGAAATGCTTCATAAATTTATTCTAGAAGATCCCCAAATTGAGAATTATGACCATTTAGTAATGCTAGATAAATTTATAAACCCAATGGCTTTTTTCATAAGTCAGTTGTATGGATTAAATGAAAGGGAAGCTTTCTTAATTTCTTTAGCAGGATTAAGCGAAACACTTCAATACCAAAAGATCATTACGAATGATCCCTCTTTATCCGAATTATTAATACGTCAAACAGAGTCAAACTTTACAACGGGAAAAAATTATGGAACGCATTGTAACTAAAAACACGATAGCAGGTACCTTGTTAGGCTTATTTTTAAGCCTAAGTACAATAGCGCAAACAGACCAAAAGCCGAATGAATTCTATTTCAAAGAAGCTAATACATCCTTTTATTTCATTAAATTCTTAGAACAGAATTTTTCAACAGAGGAATCTCAGATGGCAAGTTTTAGTTTTTTGATTTTCAAAATTCATGGTTCTGGAGATATAACTGATGTCCAATATATTGGGGGGCTAAATAAACCAGTTTTTGCAGTTATAAAATCAGCCATATTAAAGTCAAAACCTATGTGGAATACCCCTAAACGTGACCCAAAAGCTTATAAATGGGTAGTCATTCCTTATTACGGAGGAACTTATAAACAATGGAAAGGGAATGATTTAGCCCTTTCAACTTACACTAGTTTCGAGGAATTAAACAATCGATTAAAAAGCGATATTCAGAATATGTATATGACATTACCACTTGGAGGTATCGGCTTCGAAAAAGCAGAAGAATAGAACAAAAAACCCCTGGACGAAGGTCTAGGGGTTTTTTGTTTTAATTCAATTTCTTAATTCGGGGAGCAATTTTTTCATTTATTCGTTTTCCGGAGTCAATATAATCCCAACTATCTTCGGGGAGTCCAAATTCATCATAGGTTTGGTAATGCCCGAAATGGTCATACCCATTTTCACGTTTTTCATAGGAAATAGAGTGTATGGTTCCTCCATTTTTATGGTAGTAAATTCGAGTAGAAATCTTCGTCGCTGGATCATATATCACTTCTAATTGAAGTCTTCCTAATCGATCAAAACTCCGATGAGCAATTTTTTCCCCTTCTGAATTATAAATCTGTTCCAAGGAAATCGTTAATCTTTTATATTCATTTTTTAAAGAGTCTTTTATTTTGTCAAAATTCTCTATCCACTCATATTTAAAACCATCAAAATTAGTCGTGTCGTTATACCGTCGATGCACATTATAGGGCTTTCCTTTTTTGTAAAATTCTACTTCTTTTAATTGTCCTGTCAGATAGTACCTCTCTAATTTTCCGTCCAGTGAGTCATTCACAAAGCTTTCTTTTGAGGCTAAAATTCCGTTCAGGTGCCATATTTTTCGATCCCCAACGCGTACATTATTTTCAAAATTTTCCACCATTTCTATTTTCCCATTATCATAATACTCGCTATGTTTTCCATTTGCATACTTCCTTTCTGGGATCCCAAAAAGCTCTCTAAGTAATTTTATTTCCCTAAATCCCCTCTGATATTCCCAATCTCTTTGACCATCTGCGTCACGATATATTAGGTTATAGTCACAATCCCAAACCACGAGTTTTCCCTTCGAGCGTAAACCAAAAAATATCCATTCTTGACCGTTCACTATATTCATACTACAAAAGCTGCTCTTGTTAGCTTCGTAAATTTCATTTGTCATTTTTCCTTTGAATAGTTCTAGTACCTGAATGTCTACTTTATCAAAGGAAAATCCCTTGGAGTTAGATGGCGGTTCTTTATCATGATCATTCACAATTTTCACATGCGCAATAAACTCATAGCCTTTTAAATCATTTAAAGTTTGAAATGGGCGCATGACTACACAATCACAGGCTATGGCCTTCGCAGAATAAATCGTTAGCAGCAAGAGAAGTAGATAGTTTTTCATCTTGATATGGTTTGGGAAAGCACTAGTTATGCATTATTGAGAAAATTATCAATAAACAAACTGATAATTTAAAACTCCCAACTAGCGACTCCCGACTAGTGACTACTTTCCCATTTGCATTTCCCCCCTCCATTCCCTAATTTACCTCTTCAAAATCAACAACATGAAGAAATTACTCCTACTCCTTTGTTTGCCCCTGTTTGCTCAGGCGCAAGATCGTCCCTATGGTAAAGTTTGGGCGACTCGTTCTCAGGCTATTGCCCAAAACGGGATGGCTGCTACCTCACATCCTTTGTCTACCCAGGCTGCACTTGATGTGTTGAAAGCGGGTGGAAATGCGATTGATGCGGCCATTGCGGCGAATGCGATGGAAGGTGTGGTGGAGCCACATGTGAATGGGATAGGAGGGGATTTGTTTGCCATTGTTTGGGATGCGAAAACGAAAAAATTATATGGGTTGAATGCGTCGGGGAGGTCACCCAAATCCTTGACTTTGGCAGAATTTAAAAAACGAGGTCTGAAGCACATTCCGTCGCTAGGTCCTTTGCCGGTAAGCGTACCGGGTTGCGTAGATGGCTGGTTTGAATTGCACAAGAAATTCGGGTCGATGCCGATGAATAAGGTGTTGGAAAAGGCGGTTTCCTATGCAAGAAATGGTTTCCCGGTACATGGTGAATTTGCTTCCGCATTAGCTCGCGTTCCGGCGAATTATGGTAAGTTTCCGAATGTGGCTAATCACTATTATCCGAATGGAAAACCACCGGTGGAGGGTGATATTTTCAAGAATCCGAACTTAGCGAATACCTTAGAAAAACTAGGAAAAGAGGGTCGTGATGCCTTTTATAAGGGCGATCTGGCGCGGACGATGGACGCGTTTATGAAGAAGAATGGCGGGTTTTTGAGCTATGAAGATTTAGCGTCGCACACGTCCACTTGGGTGGAGCCGGTTTCAGTGAATTACCGCGGGTATGATGTGTGGGAATTGCCACCGAATAGCCAAGGTATCGCGGCTTTGCAGATGCTAACGATTTTAGAGGGCTATGATTTTTCCAAAATAAAACTAGGTTCTGCGGAACACGTACACTTGTTTACGGAGGCCAAAAAACTAGCCTTCGAAGACCGCGCAAAATACTATGCGGATCCAGAGTTTGCCAAAATTCCGGTGGCGGAACTCATCTCAGAAGAGTACGGCGCGAAGCGCCGGGCGTTGATCAATCCAAATCGTGCGGGTCGCCATTACGAGGCGGGAAATCCAGCTTTGAAAGAGGGAGATACGATCTACTTAACAGTGGCTGATAAGGACGGCAATATGGTGTCGTTAATTCAAAGTAATTATAGAGGTTTTGGATCAGGCATGATGCCAGATGGTTTAGGCTTTATGTTCCAAGATCGCGGCGAATTATACAACTTAAAAGAAGGAGAAAACAATACCTATGCGCCAGGTAAAAGACCATTCCAAACCATCATCCCAGCGTTCATGACGAAGGATGGTCAACCGGTGATGAGTTTTGGCGTGATGGGTGGTGCGTTCCAACCGATGGGTCACGTGCAAATCGTGATGAACGTGGTGGACTTTGGCCTAAACATTCAAGAAGCTGGCGATTATCCTCGCATTAACCACGAAGGTTCCTCTGAACCGACTGGGGAAACGATGGAAACGACCGGTGGAATGATCACTCTGGAACACGGTTATCCGTATGAAGTGATTCGTGATTTATTGCAAAAAGGCCATCAGGTGGGCTATATGAACGGGATTTATGGTGGGTACCAATGTATTCAGTATGATCCGGTTCGCAAGGTCTATTTTGGGGCAACCGAATCAAGAAAAGACGGTCAAGCCACGGGATATTAAGGATGTTTGCCAGCCGCATTTTCACGGGCCAGGAATGGCTAGAGAACAAAGTAATCTCCGTAACGAATGGTCGCATTTCGGCTATATCGGCCGGTAATGGCGCGGCGTCTGAAAACTTCCTCGTTCCTGGATTTATTGACCTCCAAATCTATGGGGGGGGTGGTATCCTATTTTCAAATCACCAAACGACAGAGGCTATTCAAGCGACCTTCGACGAACACCACAGAACGGGTACGGTTGCGTTTCAAATTACACTCAATTGTTCGCCAGCGGAGTCGATGTGGAAAGCCATCGAAGCCTATAAAAACTACACCGGGCCTGGTCTAGTGGGATTGCATTTAGAAGGTCCCTTTTTTAATCCGGTTAGACGCGGGGCGCATCAGGAGGCCTTTGTCCAAAAGCCATCTTTGGCTTTCCTAGAGGAGCTTATCGAGCGGACGAAAGGCATTCCGACTTACCTCACCATTGCGCCCGAAATGTTCAGCGCTGAGGAGCTTTCTATGTTGGTGGGCAGTCCTATTATGTGCTCTCTAGGACATAGCGACGCCACTTTCGAGCAGGCGATGAACGCCATAGAGAAAGGTGTTTCCCGCATCACCCACCTATTTAATGCGATGTCGCAATGGCAATCGCGCGCGCTGGGATTAGTGGGTGCTAGCTTCCAATCAGATGCCTGGACGAGCATCATCGCAGACGGTTTGCATTGTGATTTCAAATCACTGGAACTTGCCTATCGCTTGAAAAAAGGTCGTCTATTTTTAATCACGGATGCGGTGACGAATGACACGTCCGGACCCTATTCTTTTTTAGCTAAAGACGGTAGATTTACCAACGAAGCGGGAGTTTTATCAGGTTCTTCCTTAACGATGATCGAGGCGATCCGAAACTGTGTTCAGCAGGCTTCGATTCCGCTAGAAGAGGCCGTTCGCATGGCGACGGTTTATCCGGCAGAAGTGGCTAATTTAAGCGATTTAGGCAGTATTGAACTAGGAAAGCGGGCTTGTTTTGTGGAGCTGAATTCGGCGCTGGAAGTGGTGCAGGTTTGGTACGATGGAAAAGCCTTGTTAAATTAGGCTATGATTTCATTTCCATCCAAGCAGCCGCAGGTTCAGACGACGATTTTCACCAAAATGTCTGCTCACGCCCTCGAACACGGTGCCCTAAACCTTTCCCAGGGTTTTCCAGGTTTCGATTGTGCCCCCGCTTTACAGGAATTATTACAGCATTATGCCAAAGGTCATAACCAATATGCCCCCATGGCCGGTGTTCCCGCCTTGCGTCAATCCCTAGCGGCAAAAACGTCATCTTTTTATGACATTCCCGTCGATGCAGATACAGAGGTAACCATTGTTTCTGGTGCCACGGAAGCCCTTTTTGCGGCGATTCATTGCTGTGTTTCACCAGGCGATGAGGTCATTATGTTCGACCCAAGTTATGATGCTTATGACCCCATCGTTCGCTTAGCAGGTGGAATTCCCGTCCATATCCCGTTGAAATCCTCTTCCAACTTTGCGATTGATTGGTCTTCCGTTGCTGCTAAAATTACGCCTCGAACGAGAGCAATTATGGTAAACAGTCCGCACAATCCGACCGGCGCTGTTTGGTCCATGGCGGATTTAGATGCCTTTGCAGAGATTGTTAAAGGGACGAATATCCTGATCGTTTCTGACGAAGTATACGAACATATCGTTTTCGATGGCGCACAACACGCCAGTGTTTTATTGCATCCTGAATTGCGCAAACGCAGTTTTGTGTGCGGATCTTTTGGCAAAACCTACCACATCACAGGCTGGAAAATAGGCTATTGTATCGCTCCCGCGTTCTTGACCGCTGAGTTTAGAAAACTACATCAATGGGTTACTTTTTCGAGCGCAACTCCTTTGCAATATGCCTTAGCGGATTACCTAAAGGAACCCACTCACTACCTAGGATTATCTGATTTTTACCAAAAAAAGCGCAACCTATTCGCCTCCCAATTCGCGGGTAGCAAATGGAAAATTCTTCCAAGTGCTGGAAGTTTCTTCCAATGCCTCGATTACTCCGCCATCTCATCAGAAAAGGATGTGGATTTAGCCGATCGCCTAACGCGAGAAATCAAAGTGGCATCCATTCCCGTTTCCGTTTTCTACGAAACCGATCCTGGCGATAAAATTTTGCGTTTCTGTTTTGCGAAAGAGGATGAGGTGCTGGTAGAAGCGGCGAAGCGTTTAATAAACGCTTACTAATAGCTCTCCTACTTATAGATTAAAATTATCAGTTTCTTGATAATTTACGCCCTCATTTTCCATTTAATATTGTTTCTCCAAAAACAATCCTACATTTACCTCGGCCTAAGCAATCGAATAGGTACGTCTGTTCCCCCTTCATACTTCTTTAATAATCTTAATTCATTGCGAATTTCGCAAGGAATAAATGGTGAAACCCGAAAAACCAGACAAGAGTAGGGAGAAAAAACCACTAAAAAATTAAAAAAATGAAGTCAATTCAATTTAACAGCCAATATTTCAATTTCCTATTTTTTATAATTCTCGTTTTTGGGTGTATAAATACTGAAATTAGACCCCCCATTAATGATCTATCAAAAGAAATAAAACAATTATTATCCTCTTCTACTATCCATCGTAACCAAGATTATTTAAGTAGCTTTGGAACAATCACTTACAATGAAACTATAACTAAGAAAATTATACTAATTGAAGGAGATACTGCTTTATTGTTTATCACACCTATTTATAAAAAAGGAATAGTAGTAGCTGCAATTGAATCAGTTAAGATCCCTAATAACAGATTGCCTCATGACGATGATTATGCCATAAACTTAGTCGACTATCAAAAATATGATTTTAGAACTAATACTGGCAGCATTGAAATGATCGACATCAACTATGATTTATTCCATCACTCTAAACTAAACGTTGTGAATAACTTGGTTCAAAATTGGGATTCAAAAGGACTATCTAAAGAATTAGAAGAAAAATATGATAGTCTGAATTTGAAGCAATCCTCACGGCAAGTCCAAAACTCTATGCAGTTATTACATTCAACTGGCAGCATTTATACTATTTGCGATGGAAACGGAGACCAGAACATTTCCTTTTCAGAATGTTATAAATGCGTTTCTGATGCCATTGCAGCAGACGGATTTTCTACATTTATTTGTGATATTCCAATATTAGGTTGGGCATCTTGCTTTGTTTCAAAAAGTGCTACATGTATCGTATTGAGTTCAGCTTACTAAAATCTAACCTTATGAAAACGCTAGTAATTACCCTCCTTTTACTTACCATAATTATAGCAAATACGCTTACAATTATGGATATCAATAAAAGGAATCAGATGACTAAACAGGTGAAATTAAATCTCTCATTTATCGTATTTTATTTACCATTATTAGGCCCTATTCTATATTACGCAGTTTGGAAAAATAAATACTCGAAATAACACTATGCTAATTCAAATACTTTAAAGCAATCTCTTCCCCGATTTGCTCCAAAATATCAGCGGCACGCGAAAGAGAGTCTGCCGAATTTGTCGCTCGGGATGCAATCGTGAATACGTCATTTTCGTCCAAAAAGAGAGGAAAATTAGCAGAACTTTCAAAGGCCCCTGAGACCAGAATAGTTTGCTTGAAGACTTTATCGCAACGTTTTACGACTTCAGAGACAACTTTGCCGCCCCACGTAGACGAATCAATCTTGCCTTCGCCAGTGATAATGAAATCCGCTTTTAAAAGGGCTCGGTTAAAGTGGACTTTGTCCATAATCCAGCTAGAACCAGCAACGATTTTAGCGTTTAAAAAATAACGGGCTCCTGCACCTAGTCCGCCCGCAGCTCCAGCACCGGGTTCTGAGGCGATGGATCCGAAGAAAGAAGCGATATTATTTAGACCTTTATCTAATTGTTTAATTGCTGTTGCGGTGGCCCCTTTTTGGGCAGCGAAAACGTGTGCTGCTCCATCGCTCCCAGAGAGTGGATTGGTTACGTCAGTGACGACCGTGAAAGAACAAGAGGCTGATTTAGCAGCCGCTATGGAAGCAATGCGAATCATGTTTTCGCCTACTGGATCCAGAGTAGCCCCTTCTCCATCCAAAAATGTCCACCCCAAAGCGGCAGCCATTCCAATTCCCGCATCATTTGTGGCTGAACCACCGATGGTGAGGATGATGTGGGAAGCGCCACGTTTTAACGCATCCGCGATCAGCACTCCAGTTCCGAAAGTCGAGGTTTTCAGTGGATTGCGCTCCTTTATCGTTAAAAGGGCAAGACCAGAGGCGCGGGCCATTTCGATGTAGGCCGTTTTTTGATCCGCTAACCATAAATAATCTGCCTGAATGGGACGCATTAGTGGGTCAAAGGTGTCCACTGAAATCCATGTTCCGCCGTGCAATTGTTGAATCACTTCCAGGGTGCCTTCTCCGCCATCGGCGAGGGGGAGGGTGGTGAAAACGGTTTTGGGACGACGTTTCTTAATCCCTTTTTCAAGTGCTTCGCATACTTGCGAGGCAGAAAGAGAGCCTTTAAACTTATCAGGAGAGATTAAAATGTGCACAGCGATGGATTTATGCCGCAATTTAGCCACAATTCCTTAAATTTAAGGTATGAGAATACTGACAGCCTTTGCCCTCTTATTTTTGATCTCCGTTTCGTGTACGAATCAACCTGATTTGACCGGTTTTGATGTAGAAAGCTTTAAAAAGGACCGCGGAAGTTGCGGTGGAGCTAGAGAAAAGCAGATCGACTGGCTGAAAACGCATAAAATGACGTGGAAGGGAGTTAGCTCCAATGATTTGGAAGACATTCTGGGGAAACCCGATATTCAACAATTAGCAGACCGAAACCAGGAATATTACGTGTATTTTTTGGAAAAAGGCCCTCATTGTGATAAAATTACAAATCTGTCTCAAGCACGTACGATGGCTTTTCGCTTCAGCGCGATGGGATTAACGACTGAAATTACCTTTCAGCAAGGATTGCCCTGATTAAAACTAAACCTATGAAAAAAATTCTATTCCTATTCTTTATGAGCATTACTATGTCCCAGGCCCAAAAAGCGCCAGCGCTCGATTTCTTCTGTGAACTGAAAGTAAAACTGGATCCTGCGTTAATCGTGGGAGAAACCCCTCATGGAACGCGCCGCATCATTCCCATCATAGGCGGAACAGTGGAAGGCCCTAAAATCAAGGGTGAAATCCTGAATGGCGGTGCAGATTGGCAAATATTGCGAGCGGATGGTGTGACCGAATTAGAGGCACATTACCAATTTAGAACGGATGATGGCACTTTAATCTATGTGAAAAATACCGGCATACGAGCGGCAACCCCAGAAATTGCGGCGCGATTAGCCAAAGGGGAAAAGGTAGATGCGAATGAATACTATTTCAGAGCGATGCCTAAATTCGATGCGCCTAAAGGCAAATACGATTGGGTAAACAACAGCCTATTTGTTTGTACGGGAGAACGCTTGCCGGATTACGTGCTGATTCGAGTTTGGAAAGTAATGTAATACCGATGAGAGCGATACAAGTACTGATTATTTTGATCTGTTTTCTATGCAACATGCTGGATGGCATGGATGTGTTGATCATTTCCTATACGGCTCCGGCGATTGCGAAGGCCTGGAGTATTTCCCCGGCGAATTTAGGGATTGTGTTTAGTTCTGGCCTGGTGGGTATGACGGTGGGGGCGATATTTTTAGCTCCGCTGGCGGATCGTTTTGGGCGGAAGCCGCTGATGATTCTGGCGGCTGTGATTATGGGAACCTGCATTTATTTGACGTCCTACGCGACGGATGTGAACATGTTGATGATTTACCGCTTTATTAGTGGGCTAGGAATCGGGACGATGATGGCGAGCACGGCGGCGATTACGGCGGAATATGCGCCTGCATCTACGCGCGATTTTTGGGTGAGCACGGTGGTGGCGGGCTATCCGGTAGGTGCCGTGTTAACGGGCATTTCGTCTGCGAAAATTATTGCGGAAAATGGCTGGGAGCACCTATTTGAATTAGCGGGTTTGGCAACTTTTTTAGTGATTCCCATCTTGTTTTTCTTCCTGAAAGAATCCGATGAATTTAAGGCCAAAGCCAAGCCAGAAGACGCCAATATCAGCGCCTTGTTTACCTCTGAATTTAAATGGAGCACTTGGCAACTTTGGAGCGCCTTGTTCCTCTCCTTTACGACCCTCTATTTCTTGATGAACTGGATTCCGAAATTAGCCTCCAATGCAGGCCTATCGATGGAATTAGCCATTTATTCAGGTACCATTTTTAATTTAGGAGCCATTGTGGGTATTCCGGTGCAAGGCTATTTTTCTACCCGTTTTGGATTGAAAAAATCGATCGGAGTTTTATTATTGATTACGGCTGTTTTATTGGGAATTTTTGGGCAGTTTTCTGGATCCAATTTGATTCTAGTGGTCTTGTTTTTCCTCGGTTTTGGGGTGCAAGGCAGCTTTGTAGGCTTATATGCCGTGGCGGCGAGAATGTATCCGACTGCGATTCGGTCGACGGGTATTGGCTGGGCGATCGGGATGGGTCGTTTGGGCGGTATTTTAGGCCCCATCTTAGGCGGCGTTTTAGTGGGCCTAGGTTTAGGCATGGCCGAAAGCTTTTTGTTCTTCGCCCTACCCTCCTTAATTGCCGGAATTATTACGCTAAAAATTAGTTCCCAAACCATTTCCTAATGCGCAAACATAATTTCTTTCCCGGACCCGCGACGCTTCCCTTTGAAGTCATTCAAGAGGCCGCTGCTGGTTTAGTGGACTATAACGGAATGGGCGTTTCCATTGCGGAAATCAGCCACCGTTCTCCCATTTTCACGGATTTATTAGACGAGGCGAATGCGCTCGTGAAAAAATTATATAGCCTTTCGGATGATTGGGCGGTGCTTTGGCTACCTGGTGGAGCCTCAAGTCAACTAACGGTTGCCCCGATGAATCTGACGGAACCTTCGGACAAGATTGCCTTTGTGGACACAGGGTTTTGGGCAGGACGAGCGATCGAAGCGGCGGCAAATGAGGCGAATGCCTTCTTTTTAGCTTCTTCCATAGACACGAACTACGACCGAATCCCAAAAATCACGGACGTTCAAGGCGCACGTTATTTGCACGTCGTTTCAAATGAGACGATTGACGGAACACAATACCATGCGTTTCCTGAAGTAGATGTTCCTTTAGTCGCAGATATGACATCTGATTTCTTGTCGAGACCTTTGCCGATGGAGAAGTTTGGAGTGATTTTCGCTTCAGCTCAGAAGAATTTTGGCATCGCAGGGATTACGTGTGTGCTAGTGAATAAGGCTGTTTTACCCGAGAAAAATAGCCGAAAGGTTCCTACCATTTTTGATTACCATACCCACATTGCAGAAAATTCACTTTACCACACCATCCCGACTTATCCGGTTTATGTGGCGTTATTGATGCTACGTTACATTGATAAACAGGGTGGGCTAGCCGAAATGCAGCGATTGAGTCAGGAAAAATCAGCCTTGATTTACAACGAAATCGACCGAAACCCACTGCTGAAAGGCATCGTGGCTACGGAAGATCGCTCGGTGATGAACGCTTGCTTTACGAGTCAATCGCCAGAAATGGATCAAAAGATTAACTTGTTTTTAGAGCAAAATGACATCGTGGGGATTAAAGGCTTTCCTACCAAAGGAGGATTTAGAGCCTCTATCTATAACGGCCAACCGCTAGCCAGCGTGGCTCATTTAGTTGATTTATTGCAAAACTTGCCCCTATGAAAATAATCATTGCCGGAGGAGGAATTGGAGGTTTGGTGACCGCGATGCGCTTGCATCAGGCCGGCTTTCAAGTAAAAGTTTTTGAGTCCGTAGAGGAAGTGAAACCACTTGGAGTAGGAATTAATTTACTGCCTCACGCTGTGCGTGTGTTGACTAATATTGGTTTATTATCCAAAGTCTCCGCCATAGCGGTAGAGACGAAAGAGTTAATCTATGCGAACCGTTTTGGGCAGTTTTTCTGGTCAGAACCTCGGGGGAAATTCGCGGGATACCGCTGGCCACAATTCTCGATTCATAGAGGGAAATTTCAGGTGATGCTTTGGGAAGAAACCCTGAAAACAATAGGCGCAGAGAATCTTAAAACGAATTGCCATTTAGCTTCCTTCGAGGAAAAAGGCAATAAAATTATGGCGACTTTTATCAACAAGGAAACGGGTGTGGTGGTGGCCAAAGAAGAAGGAGATATCCTGATAGGTGCAGATGGCATCAATTCCGTTTTGCGTCAAAAATTATACCCTAATGAGGGTGGAGTAGTATTTTCTGGCAATATCCTATACCGCGGAACGGCCTTAATGAAGCCCTACAAAACGGGGTCATCGATGGCGATGATCGGCTCCATGAAACAGAAGATGGTTATCTATCCGATAGGCGAACCGGACGCGGAGGGGAACCAAGTGATTAACTGGGTGGCGAATGTTCGCGAGCCTGAAGGGGCGAACATCACCGTGCGCGATTGGAATCGCAAAGTAGAAAAAGGGCCATTATTAGCACTTTACAAAGACTGGAAATTTGATTGGATTGATGTGCCGGAAATGATCGAAAAAACAGACGGCGGCATCTTCGAATTCCCGATGTCAGACCGTAATCCATTGGACAAATGGTCATTTGGACGCGTCACTTTATTAGGCGATGCGGCACATCCGATGTACCCCATCGGGTCGAATGGGGCATCGCAGGCGATTTTAGATGCAGACGCTTTGGCCTTAGCCTTATTAGCGGAAAAAGAGGTCGTTCAAGCGCTCGTTAATTACGACAAAGAACGCGTACCGGCCACGGCAAAAGTGGTCTTACAAAACCGCCAAAAAGGGCCCGATTTCATTATGGATTTAATGGAAGAGCGTTTCCCAGCAGGCTTTAGTGAGGCCGAAATTCCTCACGAAGAACTAGCACAAATTATGAATCAATATAAACAAGTAGCGGGTTTTGACATCCAAAGCCTCAACGCAAAAACGTAATACGATGAAAAGACGTCACTTTATTGCCTCGGCTGGTTTATTAGCGAGCACAGGAACAGCTGCCAAAGCAGCGGCTAAAAAACCCTTATTACACCACGTGTTTTTTTGGCTGAATAATCCGAATTCTGAAGAGGATAAGCAGCAATTAATCAAAGGCTTGAAGGCACTGAAAGGCATCCCTACGATCAAGGAAATCCATATCGGAACCTTAGCTTCTACCGAAAAACGTGAGGTGGTGGATACGAGCTGGGATGTTTCAGAATTGATGTTCTTCGATGATGAGGCTGGCCAAAAAGTGTACCAGGATCACCCTATTCACGTCGATTTCGTAAAGAACTATTCCCATTTATGGAAAAAGGTAATCGTGTATGATTCGGTGGATGCGTAGATGAATTTGTTCCCAAATCCGTAAACGGAACAAAAGGAAATGCTTTTAAAGGCTTCGCGAAAGTGAAATCCACTTTCTTTGGCAAAATTATTAACCCTTTAAAAAACCAAAGAAATGAAAAAAATCATTCTATTATTCGCACTAGCGGGATCAATCTTCGCTTGTACTAAAAAAGAGGACGGTGCAGCAGCATCTGCTGGCGCAAATGGCCAAAGCGGTATCACGTTTGACAGCACTGCTAACACAGAGCTTGTTAAAAAATCAGTTATGGCAATTGAAACGGGAGACACAGCTGTTTACCGATCAACGTATGCTCCAGATGTTGTTTTCCACGACAACTTAGATTCGATGAATCTTGACGGAAATATGGCGATGTTCAAATTATTCGCGGACAAAGGCGTTAAAGTAAAAGTGGAATTTGGTCCGATTTGGGAAACTCAAAATAACAAGGCTGACGAAAAAGGGATTACTACTTACGTGATTTCTTATCAAACGATCACGCTTACAAAAGGAGACAAGTCAATGAAAACATTGATCCACTCGGTAGATGCTATCAAAGATGGTAAACTAGCAGAAGAGTGGTTAGTATATGACAGAGCAGCAATGGCTGAAATGACAAAATAATTGATTTGGAGCAGCGTCCTGCGGACGCTGCTCCTTTTTTTACTTCATTTCCCCGTACGGGATCGTATTTACATACAGCGATAATTCTTTCGCCGCCTCTTTCATCAAAATCCAACGTTCTTGATTCGCTAACAACATGATAGAAATGTTGTCTGTTTTCTCGTCTTTCGAGATGTAATAATCTTTGCGCGTCTCACTATAATAAGCTGACTTATCTTCATTAGTCGTCTCCCGTGTTCTGTTCAATAAATCATTGTTAAAACGACGGAATTTTTCCGGTGTGTCCAGCGTTAACGTAAACCAAAGATCCCTTGTACTCATAAAGGCCAAAGTCACTTCAAAGTGCTCTTTCCCGTCGTCTGAGGTCACTTTGGAATAATTGACTTTGCAATTTCCGTTGATGATACGGGCTTGAATTAACTCCGTTTTAGGTTGTGCAAACGCGCTAAGCGCGAACACAAATAACAGGATGAAGCTGAGTGTTAATTTGTTCATAGGGGTTTTATTATACGGCAAGGTAATAAAATAATTCCTCCGTACTACTCACCCCTAGGACACCGGCTTGCATTTCTTTTCGTACATTCGAATGAAACCTATTGAATATGAAAAAGTCGATCCTAGCCTCCATGCTATTTGTGCTCTCTTTTGTGGCACAAGCGCAGTTCTCTCTACAAAACTTACAAGTAGAATACCAAAAGGCTCCGCTCGGGCTGGATGAGGCACATCCGCGTTTTTCATGGCAGATGAATTCGACTGTTCGTAATGCAAAACAAAGTGCCTATCGAATCGTCATTCAGACGGAATCTGGGCAGACTGTTTGGGATTCCAAAAAGCAAAACACGGACATTTCTTTAGGCATTCCATATAACGGTGAAGCCTTACAAGCGAAAACGGGGTACCGCTGGACGCTGGAGGTTTGGGATTCTGCGAACAAGAAATCGACGTCGTTTTCCCATTTCGAAACGGGTCTAATGAATCCGGGATTCGACGCCTGGAAAGGAGCCGATTGGATCGGATCCAATGACTTGAATTTCTATACCCATTACCTTTCGGTTTATAAATTCCAATACGATGTGCAAATCGATCAAGGTAGTAGAGCGAGCTTTATTTTTGGCGCAAATGATCCCCGATTACAAAACCGCAATCTGAATATTCAAGATGTGGCTAGCGCTCCTAATCAATCCTATATCAAGCTAGAATTAGATCTTTCCGGGCTAGCAAAACCCGATTCTGGACAAGCTGACTTACATATTTATCGGGTAGGTTACGACAAAAAGGACCAAGCAGATCAGGCGTTTAAAAGCTTTAAAATTCCTTTAGCTATCATCCATGCAGGGAACAAATCTCAGAAACATACCATTTTTGCAGAATGCAATTTTGGTGTGTTTGATTTCTATATCGATGTAGTTGACAAAGCGCACAAGATTAATCCTACCCCTAAAAATGCGAGCCCCTACGCCGCTACTGGGGTGAATCTGAACCCTATCGGAGCAGGAAATAATTTCATTAGTTTTCCCATGCTTTCAGAGATTGGATTTGCGACGGGGGCGGGGGAATCTGCGCGATTCTCTGATGTGATCATTCGCAATTTTAGACTTCCTTCGAATCCCTTATTCGAAGCTGTGCAGAACCCAGGACTATGGAAAGATGTACCTTTTGATGGCAAGGCTTTTCGTGTTTCCGGACAATTTAGTGTAGCTAATCCGAGCCGAAACGCGGCACCGATGTTGCGCACCGAATTTGCGGCTGCTGAGGGGAAAACCATTAAAAGTGCCCGCATTTATGCCACAGCACGCGGTATTTATGAGTTATATCTAAATGGAAAACGCGTGGGGGATGAGTTCTTCAATCCCGGATTGACACAATACAATAAGACACACACCTACCAGGTTTTTGATGTAACGTCGCTTCTACACAAAGGCCAAAATGCCTGGGGAGCCTGGTTAAGCGAAGGCTGGTGGAGCGGAAATATTACGTATAGTGGCGATAGTTGGAACTATTTTGGCGATCGTCAATCTCTATTAGCCACGCTCGAAATTCGCTATACAGACGGATCGCAGCAAATCATTCAGACGAATCCAACCACTTGGAAATCATACAGCGAAGGTCCCATCCGCGTGGGAAGTTTCTTCCAAGGCGAGGTGTATGATGCGCGAAAAAACGCAGAGGTCGAAGGTTGGTCAGCGACTCTTTTCAATGATAAAAACTGGAAGCCGGCAGCAAAAATCAGCTTAGAGGGGACGAGTTTTGCCCTGGATTACCAAGGAATGAAACTCGTGAATCACTTAGATGATCGAGTAACGGTGCAGCAAGTGCTTGAAGCGAAGTCAATCGCCGAACCTAGAAAAGGCGTCTATGTCTATGATATGGGCCAAAACATGGTCGGCTTCCCTAAGATTTTCATCAAAAATGGAAAGCCTGGACAAGTTATCACGATGCGATTTGCCGAGGTTTTATACCCCGATTTAGCGGAATATGCCGGCCAAAAAGGAATGATCATGCTCGAGAATATCCGAGCGGCTTTGGCACAAGATATCCACATTTTGAAAGGCGGAGACGAATACATTCAACCACGTTTTACATTCCACGGCTACCGCTATCTCGAAATTACGGGAATCGAACAAGCCCCTGAATTACCTCAGGTAGCAGGAATCGTGCTTTCCTCTGTAAAAAATATCAGCTCTTCCTACGAGACCTCTGACCCTATGGTCAACAAATTATGGTCCAACATCACGTGGTCCATGCGCTCAAATTTCCTGTCTATTCCAACGGACACCCCGGCAAGAAACGAACGAATGGGCTGGAGCGGCGACATCAACGTCTTCTCCAAAACAGCCACGATGATGGCACCGGTGAACAATTTTATGCGCCGTCACTTGCTAGGTATGCGCGATGTGCAACGTGCCGATGGCCGCTTCACGGATGTGGCGCCCATGGGCGGTGGTTTTGGCGGTACTTTGTGGGGGAGCGCCGGAATCGTGATTCCATGGGAAACCTATTTACAATATGGCGACAAGGCGATGCTTGCGGAACATTATCCAGCGATGAAACGCTACATGACTTTCCTTGATTCCAAAGTAAAGGACGGCATCTTGAACGAAGGCCCGCTAGGCGATTGGCTCAGCCCAGAAGGCAATAAAAACGACAACACCCTGTTCTGGATGGCCTACCAGGCAGCCGATTTAGCGATCGTTTCGAAAGCGGCGCGTGTTTTAGGATTTACAGCAGAGGCTGATGCTTATTTAGCCCAAAGTGAAGCTAAAAAAGTCGATTTCAACGCGATATACGTGGATAGAACCCACTTTAAAACGATTAAATCAGGTGTAAAAACGGGCTTCATGGGACCACCCAATGCGAACGCTGCACCAGAAGTTTCCGACAAAGGACAGCTGATGGATACGCAGGCATCTTATGCTATTCCTTTGGCATTAAACATCTTCAATGCAAACAATGCTCCCAAAGCAGTAGAACATTTAGTCGAAACCATTAAGCGCTCAAACAAGGATGACCAAGGCGAGGCTCGCCCACCATTCTCGTTGATGACCGGATTCATTGGGACAGCATCCATTTCAGAAGCCTTATCTGCCAATGGAAAACACGACATTGCCTATGGTCTATTGACCACGAAAACCTATCCGTCTTGGTTGTATTCGGTAGCGAATGGGGCGACGAGTATTTGGGAAAGGCTGAACTCCTACACCATCGAAAATGGCTTCGGTGGGAACAATAGCATGAATTCCTTTAACCATTATTCTTTCGGGGCAGTTGCCGCTTGGATGTATACCCATTCGCTCGGAATTCAACGCGACGAAACATCTCCTGGCTACAAGCATTTCATTTTGCAACCTACGCCAGATCCTACCGGCAAAATCACCTTTGCCAGAGGCCATGTCGAAACGATGTACGGGAATATTAGCAGCGAGTGGTCTAAGCAGGGAAATAAAACGACGTATCGTTTCACGATACCGGCGAATACTTCCGCTCAAATTAAGTTAATGGGTCAGAAAATAGTGAAGGGATTACCTCCGGTAAAAACAAAAACCAGCGCGGATCGAATCGAATTCGAGCTCGGCGCTGGCCTTTATGAACTAGTGGTGGAGTAGATTAGCCTAGTGCTTTTCTGCCCACAGCATCGGGGTTATTAACTAATTGACACGTATCATCGAGGATCATGGTTTCGCCATTTTCCTTCGTGTAGGGCTTCCAAGCAGGTAATCCTCCTCCATTCGGGTTACCT
>JAURHT010000308.1 GCA_030833145.1 Aquirufa sp. | reverse complement strand
TCCAAGCCTTCGAGAGAATTAGTGGTGAAGGCGGAAATTGAATTAGATAATTTACCTGCCGTCGAGGAATACACGAAAAAGCCGAGCCCCGTGAAGGTGCAAGGAATAGTAGGAAATACGAATCAGGCGGAGTTTGGGCCAATTAAAATGGGGGATGAGCTGATTTTAACGAGTTCTAAGAAGCCGCTGATTTATAAGAATAATGGATTGCCCTTTTTAGGTTTGTACAAAGCGCGTCTCAAAACGCCGGGGGAAATCGAAAAACTGGAACTGTTTAGCCCTAATTTACTGGATGCGAATGCGAATGAGGGGACGCCGGCCTTTTCGAAGGATGGAAACCTGATGGTTTTTGCCCGCGGTAACTCAGGTAAAAGCAAGGATCCTTCGCCAGATGTGGATTTGTATATTTCTACCAAAAGAGACGGAAACTGGTCTACTCCTGAGCGTTTAGCCATATCGGATTCGCTGGGTTGGGATGGTAGTCCGGCCTTTTCAAGGGATGGGAAGACTCTTTATTTTGCCTCGAATAGACGGGGTGGAAAAGGTGGATTGGATTTATACCGAGCGCCGATGGATAATTCGGGACGTTTTGGGCGACCGATCAATTTAGGTTCAACGATTAATACGCGAGGCAACGAAATCTTTCCTTATGTATCAGAAGATGGCAAATTATACTTCTCCTCTGATGGGCATCCAAGCCTAGGTGGTTTGGATATTTTTGTGGCGAGTCGTAGTGGAGATGAAATCCAAATCGAACACCTAGGAGTACCGGTTAACTCAGTGGGGGATGATTTTGGGCTATTTTTATCAGATGTAACTCAAGGCTATTTTAGCTCCAACCGGGTGGGTGGAAAGGGGGATGATGATATTTATTATTTCGAATCGACCGGCTCTGAAGATCGCTGGTGGTCGATGGAAACAACCCTAACAGAAAGTACAGAACCCGCAAAAGTGGCCCTCTATCACCTGCGGACGCAAGTCTTGAATTCGAGAAACAAACCGATCGCGAATGCGAAAGTGGGCGTTAAACGTAATGGCGAAATTCAGCCTGTGATGTTTACGGATGCGAAAGGATACCTAGACACGATCGATGTAAATCCAGCCGACCAAATCAGCTTCAACGCCAGCAAAGAGAAGTTCTTAACAAAGCGAAGCGAATTCTTGATGGATGGCCGCGAGATTCCGAAACAACTACTGAAGAAGGAATTAACGGATACGACTTTTGAGCATAAAATAATCTTAGGCTTAGCCGAAGTGGGCGAGGAATTAGGGGCTTTGTTTGACGTAAATCCCATCTATTACGATTTAGATAAGTCGAATATCCGTCCAGATGCCGCTGTTGAATTAGATAAGATTGTTCAGGTAATGAAGGATAATCCGAACATTTCCATCGAATTAGGCTCTCACACAGATGCGCGTGCCAGTGCGAGCTATAACTTGAAATTATCCCAAAGACGTGCCGAATCAGCCGTTAAATACATCATCGAACACGGAATTGAGGCAGCAAGAATTAAAGCAAAAGGCTACGGAGAAACGCAACTCATCAATGGATGCTCTGATGGCGTTGATTGCAGCGAAGAAGCACACCAAGAAAACCGCCGAACAGAATTTAAAATTATTGACCTGAATGACTAAGTACGTTTTAAAAAATGCCTCCATCGTTAATGAGGGGAAAATCACTAGTTCTGATATCCGAATTTCAGAGGGACGCATCACAAAAATAGCGTCGGACATTACGCCTAGTGCGGGTGATGTACTTATGGACCTGAGTGGAAAACACGTTTTCCCGGGGATGATTGATGATCAGGTGCATTTTAGAGAGCCTGGTTTAACTCATAAAGCGACCATCGCGAGTGAAGCGCGTGCGGCTGTGGCTGGCGGCGTGACCAGTTTCATGGAGATGCCGAACACGGTACCGAATGCTTTAACACAAGAATTATTAGCAGATAAATACGCGATAGCGGCGGCTGGGTCTTTGGCAAACTACTCCTTCTTCATGGGAGCCGGTAACGACAATTTAGAG
>JAURHT010000269.1 GCA_030833145.1 Aquirufa sp. | reverse complement strand
GTTATAAATTATGTATTGGACACTAGAACTTGCCTCCTATTTAGAAGACGCGCCATGGCCAGCGTCGAAAGATGAATTAATTGACTTCGCAATCCGTACAGGATCTCCATTAGAAGTAGTAGAAAACCTACAAGAGCTAGAGGACGATGGTCAACCATTCGAAAGCATCGAAGAAATTTGGCCGGATTATCCGACAAAAGACGACTTCTTCTTTAACGAGGACGAATATTAGAATTAAGAGGCGAAAGCCTCTTTTTTTATGGTCTTTAGTTTTTCTGCTAAAGCCTCATCTCGGATGGAAATACCCCAACGGCGTTCTAGGACATCCTCCCAAGTGATGGCCATTTCATGCTCTTTTAAATAAGTCCACTCGCCCACTATATAAGGTTGGTTTGGTAGTATTCGATCCGCTCCATACCCATACACTTCCCCAGCAGCTGGACCATAGATTTCTTCCAAGTGGGTACGAATATCCGGTTCAACAGAAGCCGGTAAGGCCACAGCAGAAACAGGAACCAGTACATGATCCTTCGTCAAGCATGGCTTTGTAGGCACATTTAATACCTCTTTCTCTAACACATCCAACGTATCGGAGGCCATAACCCGGTAGGTGGTCCACTTGCCACCCATAATGCTCACCAGTTTAGAACGACCGTCAACTTCGACCTCGTGATCTCTAACTAGGGATTTCGTATCGGTATTCAGTGTTGAATCGAGCTGGGCTTGGAGTAGAGGTCTTTGGCCTACAAACGTAGCACTAATGTCCATTAATGTTGCTTTCTTCGAGGAATAGCGATTAAAATAAGAAATCAGGTACTCTTTTTCCGACTCTAGAATGACAGGGGATTCAGATAAAGTATCCGGATCATCCGTGGTTCCCACTAAAACATAGTCTCGCCAGGGTATCACAAAAATCACCCGACCATCATCCGTTTTAGGAATTAAAAGGGCCGTTTCTCCTTGCCAAAACTCCGCCGGCAACACCACGTGCGCTCCACGACTGACCTTCATCCGAGGCTTCATTCGCGGATTAGCTAGCGCCCTAATTTTATCGGTAAAAGGCCCTGTCGCATTGACAACCGCCTTAACAGGAATAGTAAACGTTTCCTTCGATAGCAAATCAGAGAATACTACTTTCTTGATTTTTAAACTTTTAGCTCCTAATTCAAAGGAATCTAGACTTGCATAGTTTAAAATACAAGCGCCTAAACGCTCCGCTTCCTTCAATATGGCTAAGGCATAACGCGCATCATTCAATTGCCCGTCAAAATACAATACTCCCCCTCTCAACTGATGAGATTCGATAGATGGAAATTCTGCTTGGATCTCTTTCTTACTCAAACCACGACTTGATTTCAAATTCGTGCTCCCTGATATTTTATCGTAGAGCCACATGCCAATGCGGTAATAAAGACGTTCCCAGCGCGTATAGCAAGGTGTCAATAGACCTAATGGATGAGCTAAATGAGGGGCATTTTTTAAAAGGATTTTGCGCTCGTGTAAGGCCTTATAGACCATCTTGAACTGATGCCAATCCAACTTTTTAACGGCTTGCTCTAAATAGCGAACACCTCCATGAACTAATTTGGTTGATTTAGACGAGGTTTGGCAGGCAAAATCTCCTTTCTCAATCAGGAGAACTTTGTAGCCACGCAAAGTAGCGTCTAAGGCCACCCCTGCACCTGTTGCCCCTCCTCCAATGATGCAAATATCAAAAGTCTCGTTGAGTTTACGGAGTTGGTCTAGGCGATTAAAGGACATACAGGAATATTTACCCCTAAATTGAAAAATAAAATGCAAAAGATTCAATATATATGGATAAAAATGAAAGAGATTTTATAATTTTGCAGTCCTTTGGCACCTATAACAATCTGCCAAACGAATTAATGACCTTATGGCAAAGAAAGAAAAAGTAGAATCGATTGAGATTATCGAGAGTCCAGAAGCTCTTCAACAAGAAGTTTCTAAAGTAACCGAATTAGTAGACAAGAATAAATCCGGCATCGCAACGATTTTAGGTGCTATAGTGCTGATTATTGCGGCTTATTTTGGCTACCAATGGTATTCAACAACGCAAGATGCAGAAGGCGAGAAGAAATTATTCAAAGCGGTTTACGCGTTTGAATCAGATTCATTAGCAGCCGCAGCAAAAGATTTAGCGAAAGTATCCGATGAGTTTGGTGGAAATACACAAAACTTAGCTGATCTATATTTAGGTATTACCTTGTTAAAGCAAGGCAAATTCGACCAGTCAATTGAGAAATTGAAAAACTTTTCGAGTTCCGATTTATTAGTTCAAGCACGTGCTTATTCGTTAATCGGCGATGCGTATTCAGAAAAGAAATCTTTCTCTGACGCGATTGATTATTACAAAAAAGCAGCTGATCACAAGCCGAATAAATTCTTC
>JAURHT010000080.1 GCA_030833145.1 Aquirufa sp. | reverse complement strand
CAATCACACCGTCAATTACGTATAATGGCTCAGAACCTGCGTTCAATGAACCTGTACCACGTAAACGTACAGTTGGACGAGCGTTAGGATCACCAGAAGACTGAGTAATCACTAAACCAGCTACTTTACCTTGAGCAGCAGCTAATGGGTTAGTCACAACACCCGCGTTGAAATCACGAGATCCTAAACTTGTTACAGTTCCAGAAATCTCTTTTCTCTTTTGAGTACCGTAACCTACTACCACAACTTCTTCTAAAGATTGATTGTCAGCAGCTAAAGAAACGTTAACTACAGAACCTGTAGCCTTAACTTCTTTTTTAGTATAACCTACGAAAGAGAATACCAAAGTGCTACCACTTCCTGCATTAACTTTGTAAGTACCGTTAATATCAGTTTGAGCACCTTTAGTAGTACCTTTAACTGTAACAGAAACACCAGGAATAGCTGAACCGTCTTTCGAGTCAGTTACTTTCCCTGAAACCACGTCTTGGGCGAAAGCACCCAAGGAAATTACTAGTGCAATAGCAACACTAAAAGCTTGCTTGAAGCCTAGGTTACTAACACCTGATCGCACAAGGCGACCCACTCTTTTGTAAGAATGAATCATAAGTGAAAAATTAAGGGTTAAAAATGATTAATGATTCTTGTTGGTCTTGTTCTTGTTCCTATTTATATAAAGAAGACTGAGATTCAGCTGGCCAAAGCCTTTTGAAATGCCCATGTAATCGTTTACAAAATAAGACTAATTTCAAAACCGACACAAAAAAACTAAGAATAAATTGAATAAAAAAATGAAATTAGATAATGAATCGATGACTTAGGGGTAATAAATTGTACAAAAGTCAGATTTTCTTGAAAACTAGCACAGTGTAGGACAGAATCTGTAAATAATCTAATTGTTATCTAATTTTAAATAGAGACCCTATTTTGAAGTCAAATTAGATACAAAACCGCCAAAACAGCTTCTAATCGATTGTATTTTTTCAATAGAAAATTTTTTGAAAAAAAAATCACTTTTTTTTCGGCAATCTAATGCCAAAAATAATTTAGGATAAAATTAGAATAGTACAATAAAAACAGTGCTACACTGTTGCCTTTCAATCAAGGTACCGGATCATGTCCACTCCCACCCCAAGGATGACAACTACTAACACGCCTAATGGTAAGGCGTAATCCTTCTAACAACCCGTGTTTTTGAAGTGCCTGTTTTGCATATTCGGAACAAGTAGGCGTGTAGCGACAAGCAGGGGGTAAAAAGGGAGAAATCAACCCTTGATAAATTCGGAGTAGAAGAAGAAAAAAGAAAACGAAAATCCGCTGCAGCATAGGGTTTGAATTAAAGCCTTTTCTGATTAAATTGCTTTAAAATTAACAAATACAATTCGCAATTTCGCATATGAATCGGAGGTCTTTAGCACTCAGTATTTTGGCAACCTTATTTTGCATGGCCTCCTGCAACAACATTCCCGGCCATTTATTTACCAAAAACAGTGCCGTAGAAAAGCGAAATGATAGCATTGCGAGTTTATTCGACCCTAAAATAGCCGCTCAAAAAGCCATCAAATTAGATACCTTCTTTAAAACCCTGCAAAAGAAAACAGGCTTTAATGGAACGGTACTCGTAGCTCAATATGGGAAGATCATTTATAAAAGAGCCTTTGGCATTGCTAATAACTTCACTAAAGCTCAATTAAATACCCGCACCCCCTTTCAACTAGCCTCCGTTTCCAAACAATTCACCGCTGTTTCTATTTTGCAATTAATGGAACAAGGGAAACTAAAGTTAGACGATCGCGTGGAACAGCATATTCCTGGATTCCCCTACGACTCCAGTATCACCATCCGCAGTTTATTAACGCACAAATCAGGCCTTCCTAATTATGCTTATTGTCTAGATAAATACTACGACAAGAAAAGCCCTTTGACGAATGCCAAAGTAGTGGAACTATTTAACAAGATTAAACCAGGCATCGACTACCACCCGAATCGCCAGTTTCATTACAATAATACCAATTACATATTATTGGCTTATATCGTGGAGCGCATCAGCGGCAAAGGTTTTAGAGAATATGTTAAAGAAAACATTTTCACTCCCGCTGGAATGACCGAATCATTCGTCTACGATCCGCAGCATCCGGAATTACTGAAAACATCTGCAACCGGTTACCAACCCAAGCGATCTGGATTAGCCGTTGTAGGTTTCGACCACTTAGACGGAGTGACGGGTGATAAAGGAATTTATTCTACGGTGGAGGATATGTTTCTTTGGGACCAGGCATTGAATTCAGAAACTGTCGTTAAACTTAGCTCTTTAGCTGAAGCTTTTACACCACAACATACCAAGCCTAAAGTGTTAACTACAAACTACGGTTTAGGTTGGAGACTAAAGCAATTAGAGAATGGCGAATGGCTTACCTACCATACGGGCTGGTGGCACGGATTCAAAAATTATTATTTACACAATCAAAAAGACAATTCGGCTATTATTATTTTGGGTAATATGGCGAATCATTCGTTGGCCAAAGTCAATATCGTTCAATCCATCTTGTACCCTGAGAAGGCTAAATATTTCTTGAAAGGAGAAAATCTCCCAGCAGAAAGCGAATCCTCAGGAGGCAATTAATTAAACAAACCATGAAAAACGTATTTATTGCGCTATTTTGCCTTATCGGCAGCACCGCATTTGCTCAATCAGAAGACGAGGGCATCAAATCTGCCATCACGTCTTACACAGAAGGCTTCACTAAAGGGGACACAGCGAGCTTAGGTCGCGCCTTCGCTAGCAATGCCCTATTAAGAAATCTAAACACGTCGACTGGGAAAATCGCAGATATGCCTTTGCGTAAATTCATTGCCGGCATGCCTGTAGGTGGAGCGAAGGCAACGGGAGCTCTGTTAAACTACTCTTATGCTGGAACTTCAGCCGTGGCGACCGTAGAATTTAAGTTCGATGATTTCAAATACATCGACCTCTTAAGCCTAATGAAGATTAACGACGAGTGGAAAATCGTTTGCCGCGTATTTAGCCGTGTTGCTTTAGATGTGAATCTGGCTTCGGGTCAGGGTGCCAAAGTGGGAGCGGGGAAGACGACTCCGGCAGCAAAGAAACAAACTGCTCCAGCGCCAAAGGCTAAGAAAGACGATGGATGGTGATAAATCTTACAGGGCTTCTTAAAATGTTGCAAGCAAATATTTTCGGAAGCCCTGTAAGCTTTATCTCTGGAAAAGAGAATAAAAATAAAGTGCTCCGTGGAAAATATGTGCTCGCGCCATTTTCAAGGAGCATTTTTTTTATTCAGCAGGGAGAAGAAACTTATCTCAGAAAGAGACTAAAACTAAAATACCCCGTAGAAAATATGTGCTCGCGCCATTTTCAAGGGGTATTTTAGTTTTATTTCGGCATTTTTATTTTAATTCATTTCAGAACAAATCTCTATCAAAAAGCCATCCAGATCCCTTACATAAGCCACCACTTGCCCCCAAGGCTTCGTTTTAGGCTCTTCTATTAACAGTGCACCTGCAGCGACTGCACCAGCAAGAGTCTTTGCTACATCATCCGTTGTAAATCCAATTTCGATTCCGAACGGTTGCTTTGACAAATCACTTTCAATAAATCCGTCTTTGAGGTTTGATTTGGCTAAAGATTTGTGCGCAAACGATAAGATCGTTTCACCAGATGCTACTTCGCCGTAGGAATTATCAGGTGCCAGCATTTTTTCACTAAACCCAAATGCGCGCTGGTAAAAATCCATGGTTTTCACCACGTCCTCTACATATAGAATGGTATAGGCAAATTTGATCATAGATAGAATTTTAGAAAGAGCCGTAATTCTTGGTAAATAAAAGACCCGAAGTCGAGTCTTTTCGCCAGGAACAAGGAGACTTCGGGTCTTTTATTTACCAGAATATAGGCCCTTTACCAAGATACTTCTCCGCAATCGGCTCATAATACGCCTTCAATTCCTCATACACCGGAATCACCGGGGATTTAGTATACAAATCATACTGATTAAAATCGCGGATCCACTCGAGGTATTGCGCGTCTTTTTCGTTCAAAAGGGCTTTGTAGCTTCCCCCTGAATGCCAAGGGTAGAACGAGTGGTAGCGAATCATCGCCATTCCTGCTTCGGGAATCGAATTTGATGAGTGATTTTTCAGCACTTGGTATAAATACTCGTCGTGCCCCCACGCTAAATGCAGGTTATCTAGACCACAGCCTGCTTCATAAATGCCTAATTCGGTATTGTAACGAGGGTCTTGCATATCAGGATTCAAAGCGTTGAACTCTGGATAAACACAAGAGTCTGGAAGTTTGCAGCCTACGACGAACACATCACCTACTAATCCCCATTGTTCGGCTTGCGAGGTGCCGTCTTCGTCAGACCCGAACAGGTACATTGCCTTGCCTAAATCGTGGATTAGACCTACTAACTGCATCCAATCAGGGCGATTGTCCGCGCGCATGCCTTCTGCTGATTGCAAAAGGTGAATAATGTTAGGTAGATTTAAATCCGGATCGGAAACATCGATGAGGACGTTTAGGCGCTCCATCATTTCCCATAAATCCATGGGACGTTCGAAGGTGAGGTATTTGGTCTTCATGCGCTGAACATATTCATATGTTTGGCGAGAGCGCATTTTGCGGTAATGTTCTTTTACAGCAGCAGTGATATCACCTTGATCGTAATTTCTGAACTGCTCTTTTTCTTTAATAGGGGTTTCCATCGTCCTAGATTTTGGACTAATTTACAAAAAGGCTTTGAAAAATGAAATTAGGACTTCATGATCAATAGGATGATCGCGCTGGCAAGCATCAAAAGGCCCATCGCAAAGAAGATCGATGGATTTAAGCCGGGAACCGTATTTTCAGCTAAAGATGCTTCGTAGGGGTTCTCAGATAGGTAACGAACGGGGATTTCTTGTCCTATTTCGCAGGTTTTGGCCAAACCTTTGTCTGCCTCGCGTCTAAATTCTAATCCGTTCACGTGGTAAGAAACGATAGGAAAATAAATGGGGAAGCGACCACTGTGGTCATCGCGGGAATAGCGCTTCGAGATTTCAACGATTTTACCGTAGGTCATCTTTGAATTGTGGACCCACTCTTTACGCTTTTTGAAAAGGACAATGCCAAATCCAATTAATACCAAGGAGATCACCGTGAACGCACCCAAGAACAAGGGCATCGATCCGTGAAATTCGCCAGTTGGCCGAGCTGATATTAATAAGATTCCTAACATAATGGGGTCTGAATACAATTCAGTGCTCAAAAAAACGACAAATAATACTGATTGTCAAATATTTAGCTCTTCGACAGAATTTACCCCTAAGTTGTGTTTTTGGGTGATAAAATGAGATTTTTGCAACAATTGCAAAAACTCGATTCAAAAACAGACTACATAGTAGAAAAAAGTCAAAAATTACCGAAAAGAGGTATTCAAAAACCGACAAAACACCCGAAAAATATATTTTCAGAAAATTTTAAATATCAGACAAATTTGTATTTTTGAGCTATCTAAACCTAAAAAATGATGAAAAGTAGCGTAAAATTCCAACTCATGTCCATGATGTTCCTAATGTTCTTCGGATGGGGCGCCTGGTATGGTCAAATGAGTAAATACTTATTAGATAATTTACACGCTACGGGAGATCAAGTGGGAAATGCTTACACCACTTTTGCGATTGCTTCCATCTTTGCTCCCTTCTTTGTGGGCTTGATTTCTGACCGCTTTTTTGCTGCCCAAAAAGTCATGGGCTTTTTGAATATTTTAGGCGGTGTAATCCTCTACTTCTTGAGTTTAGAAAGAGATCCCGAGGCCTTTTTCTGGTATATTTTAGCTTATACCTTATGCTTTGCTCCTAATTTGGCCTTATCAAATTCGATTGCGATGAATCAAATGTCCAATCCAGAAAAGGAATTCCCTAGCATTCGAGTGACCGGTACCATCGCCTGGATTGTGGTGACGAATATTATTGGATTTTATGCGCTTGGAGACAAGGTGGCCATTTTTGAGATTGCGATGTACACCTCCTTCCTATTAGGAATCTACTCGTTTACCTTACCTAATACGCCTCCAAAAGGCGACAAGAACGCTTCTGTGGCACAAATTTTGGGTTTAGATGCACTGAAGCTTTTCAAAGACCGCTCTTTCTTGATCTTCTTTATTTCTTCCATTCTGATCTGCATTCCCTTGTCATTCTATTATGCGATGGCAAATCCATCGTTAACGGATTCGCACATGAACAATGTGGAAAACAAAATGTCCTTAGGTCAGGCTTCTGAAGTGATTTTCATGTTGTTGATTCCGATCGCCTTTACGCGCTTAGGGGTTAAGAAAATGCTGGTTGTGGGACTAGTGGCGTGGATTATTCGATTCCTTTGCTTTGGATACGGTGATGGAATTTCGAGCGAATGGATCCTTTACATTGGGATTATCCTGCACGGGGTTTGCTACGATTTCTTCTTTGTGACGGGACAGATTTATACGGACCAAAAAGCAGGCGAGAAAATCAAAAATTCTGCGCAAGGTTTAATCACTTTTGCTACTTATGGCATCGGAATGGGCATCGGATCAAAGCTTTCGGGAATCGTACTTGATTACTACACCGTGAATGAAGTGAAGAATTGGCAAGCGGTTTGGATGGTTCCAGCAGCGATTGCAGGTGTCGTGCTTCTACTGTTCTTGTTCTTCTTTAACGAAAACAAAGCAAAACCTACGTATTCTTAATCTTCCGTAGCATAAAAGGCATTATCGACGGAAAGAAGCGCTTGACGAATAGGCCAAATCCTTCGAGAAAGCCGCCTACAAAGAATTCATTTTTCTCTGCTAGCACTGCTTGCAAGATTTTCTGTGCGGTAACGTTGGGATCTAAGCCTTTGGCCTGATTCGGATCCATCTTGCCATAGGCCTCCCCTTTTTCGTTCATGGCATGCAGCGAAATATTCGTCTTAATGTAGCCCGGCAAAATCGTGGTCACGCGAATACCATCGTTGAAAACTTCCGCACGAACCGAGTCAAAGAATCCGATTAATGCGTGTTTCGTCGCACCATAGGCAGCTCTGCGCGGGGTAGAAATACGTCCAGCGACCGAAGCAATCGGAACAAAAACACCCGATTTTTGGGCAGTAAAGATGGGCAAAACAGCCTGAGTTAAAGAGACAATCGAAAAGAAATTCACCTCAAAAAGACGGCGATATACATCAAATTCCGTGTCTTTCACAAAAGAACGCTGAGAGACGCCGGCATTCAATACCAAATAATCGATACGACCATACGTTTGAATGACATCCTGCACGCGATCTGCGTGTTCTGACAAGGAAAGCATGTCGAAAGGAAGCACGTAGGCATTGCCGCAGGCTTTGGCCACTCGCTGCAACTCTTCTTCTCTGCGGGCAGACAAGACTAATTGTGCACCTTCCGCCGCAAATGCATAAGCTAAGGCTTCACCGATTCCAGAGGAAGCCCCCGTTATCCAAACAACTTTATTGTGAAATTTCATGGGATGCGAGTTTTGCTTCTAATGCTTGGAAGAAATCGGCCATCGGGTTGACTTCGAGGCGTTGTAATTTCTGCCATAAACGAACGGCTTTGGTCATCAATCCACTTTCGATTAAGAATCCATCGTGTCCATATAGGGAGTCGATGACGTGGAAGGAGGCACCTGGAATGTATTTGGCCAAAAATTCTTGCTCCACAATCGGAAACAAGGCATCGGATTTAATTCCAATGACCAGCGTTTTTGATTGAATCAGTTTCAATGCAGCAATGGCACCACCGCGATTTCTACCCACATCCTGTGAATCCATCATTTTCGATAACTGGAAATAGGAATAGGCATTGAAGCGTTGGGCTAATTTCTCGCCCTGGTAGCGCTGATAAGAGACGGCGCGTAAAGAAGATCCATACGAATTCTCCTTTCTGGCTTGCGTAATCTGATAGGTTTCGTAATTCCGGTAAGAGATCAAAGCGGTCGCGCGAGCGGCCTTCATTCCCTCTAAACCGGCTTTAGGCTGCGATTCTTTCCATGATGGATCGACTTCGATGGCCATTCTTTGGGACTCATTAAAGGCGATTCCCCAAGGTGAATGCACGGCGTTCGTAGCTACTAAAATCAAGTTTTCAATCAAACCGGGATTTACAATCGCCCATTCTACCGCTTGCTGACCTCCAAGAGAGCCACCAATGCAGGTTTTGATGCGATTGATCTTTAATTCCTTGCGCAATAATTCAAAACTCGAAACTACATCGCGAATCGTCACGTCCGGAAACGAGTGAAAATAAGGCTTTCCAGTTCTCGGATCCACCGTTAAGGGACCAGAGGAACCGTAATGAGAACCCAAAATATTCACGCAGACGATTAAATTATTCTCCGGATTAAACAGCTTGCCGGGGCCTACGAGGCCTTGCCACCATTCTGCCACATCGTGACTTCCAGTAAAGGCGTGGCAAATCCACACGACATTGTCCTTTTTAGCGTTGAGTTTGCCCCAGGTTTGGTAAGCTAAATCCAAAGCAGGTAATTCACCCCCTAATTCAAGGGCAAATGGGGACGCGGAATGAAAATGATGAAACTCAGCTTGCATGCACAAAATGGTTTATATTTCCCTAAACAGGCACCGCCTGGGGTAGGAATTAGCACCGGGGTCTACATTTGCAGACGGGTTGCCAGAAGTTCATTGAGCCTAGTCTCTCCCTTCTTCTTTATAAATCAACAAGCGAGGCTTTTTGATTTG
>JAURHT010000211.1 GCA_030833145.1 Aquirufa sp. | reverse complement strand
TCATTTAATTAAATTTAGGGATGAAATTATACCTTGTACCCACGCCTATTGGAAATTTAGAGGATATCACCTTGCGTGCTATTCGAATTTTGGGCGAAGTGGACGGTATATTAGCTGAAGACACGCGTAATTCAGGTCAATTACTGAAGCACCTGAATATTTCCAAACCCCTTTATTCCCATCACGCCCACAACGAACATACGGGCGTTCCTGGCGTCATCAAGATGCTGAAAGAGGGAAAATCACTAGCCTTAATCTCGGATGCAGGTACTCCAGGAATTTCAGATCCAGGCTATCTTTTAGTAAAGGCTTGCGTGGATAATGGCATCGAAGTCGAATCTTTACCAGGTGCAACAGCCTTTGTTCCGGCTTTAGTCAATTCTGGTTTTCCTACGGATCGATTCGTTTATGAAGGTTTCTTGCCTCATAAAAAAGGTCGTCAAACGCGATGGAAAGCATTAGCCGAAGAGGAGCGTACTATCATTTTATATGAATCTCCACACCGTTTAGTGAAGGCTTTGGAGCAAATCATCGAGTTCATTTCCCCTGAACGCCAAGTGATGGTGGGCCGGGAGTTAAGTAAAATGCATGAGCAGATGGTCCGCGGGACTGCCACGGAAGTATTAGCTTATTTTAAAGCTCATCCGGATAAAGTACGAGGAGAAATAGTAATCGTTATCGCAGGAAAATAGATGAAAAAGCTGTTTTTATTTTTATTGATGGCTTTTGCTGCAAAAGCCCAATTAAGCTCTAAAGCTGAGGTGGTTTTAGTAACGGTGGCTCCTGGAAAGGAATTGCATTCGGCTTTTGGCCATACGATTCTATGGGTAAATGATCCCACGAATGGCATCGACAGAGCCTATAGTTATGGGACTTTCGATTTTAAGACGGAAAATTTCTATCTCAAATTCTTAATGGGCTCTTTACCCTACACGATCTCCGTTCATTCGATGCAGGATGAATTTAATTATAACGCGCAATACGAAAAGCGTGGAATGATCGCCCAAAAACTCCAGCTCGATTCCCTTCAAAAAAATGCCATTTTTCAGGCTTTAGAGACGAATTTATTGCCCGAAAATAGAGAGTACGCTTACAAGTTTTTCTATGACAACTGTTCGACTCGAATTCGTGACATGATTGAAAAGAATGCGCCAGGTAAATACCGGTGGGATCAGAATCCATCACTTGAAGGAAAATCCTATCGGGATTGGATGAACAAGTATTTACAGCCTAATTCTTGGGTGACTTTGGGGATGAATTTAGCCTTAGGTGTTCCTTCGAATGTGAAGGCGAACGCTTCGCAAGCTTGTTATCTGCCTGATAATTTAGCTGCTGCGACGAATTTAGCCTCTTCATTATCTGCGAATCCAGTTAGTTTGTTCGACGGTGAAGTAGCTGCAGAAACTGGATTTGATTTCACTGGACCCTATGTTATTTTAGGAATAGTGACATGCATAATCGGATTATTAACTTTTAAGAATGCCTTTCCCTACGTAGCAGATGTGGCATTATTTAGTGTGATCGGAATTCTTGCGTGGTTTATTTTCTTTCTAGGTACAGCTACGAATCATGAGGTGATGGCTTGGAACCCGGCATCACTTATGTTGTTTCCATTAAATTTCCCATTAGTGATTTGGTTTGCTAGAAATCCGTTGAAGTGGAAGCGGTATTTGCAGATAGTGTCTATCCTTTGTTTTGTGGGCCTTGTCTGGTCTGGCCTCCAGTTTTTACCGATGGCATTAGCAGGTTTACCTATTTTTATGCGTTTAGTGGGCTTATCCTTACTTAAAAAGTAAATGCGTTATCTATTTCTATTTATTTCTTTCTGTAGTTTTTCGCAGGAGGTTTTCAGTCCTATTATTCCTCGGAAAGAATTTCAGCCGTTGAAGATTGAGCGTTCGCTGAAAGCGGATGGGCACTTGGATGAATCGGAATGGACTAATGCTCCTTCTTTGGGGATAGATTTTCAAGTCGAGCCCTTTCAAGGCAATAAGGCGTCATTTAACTCTGAGGTTAAAATGCTGTACAATCAGCAATTTCTGTATGTGGCCGCGATATTAAAGGATACGATTGGAAAGAATGGATACCGAGCGCCTAATTTAAAACGTGATTATCAATTCGTTGAAAATGATTTATTTGGAATCGCTATTGATGGCTTTAATGATAAGCGTAATGCGTTGGTTTTGCAATCGAATGCTTACGGAGCTCAACGAGACTTGTTAGCGTTTGATGATCGACAATTTGATATCGATTGGGATGGTTTGTACCGCGTCAGAACACAGCGGTCAGATTCTTCCTGGGTAGCGGAATTCGCGATTCCATGGCAGACACTCCGGTATCCTAAAACAGATGGGACCAAAGCACAAGATTGGGGCATCAATTTCTTTCGAGTTAGACGAGCAAGCAATGAATTATCAGTTTGGTCTCCGCATCCACGCTCTATGAGTCCGCTTCGGATGGATTATGCGGGGAAATTAGCTGGAATTATTCCTCCGCCACCTACTTCCACAAACATTCGTTTTATTCCCTATTTATTACAGGTTTCGAAGAATTCGGAAGGTACAGAAATTGGGAAGTCATCGACAAGTGAGTTTAAGCTAGGGGGTGAAATAAAGTGGGCCATTAGTCCTACTTCTATCATGGACTTCACCTTTAATACGGATTTTGCCCAAGCTGATGTAGATCGACAGGTAAATAATATTTCTCGTTTTTCTGTCTTCTTCCCAGAGCGTCGTCAGTTTTTCTTAGAGAATGCCTCGCTTTTTTCTGCTGGTCTAGCACCTGTTAATGAAGTGGTGGGTGGATCGATGTATATTCAGCCCTTCTTTAGTCGTACGATTGGTTTAGATAAAAATGTAAATCCTATTGCCATTACAGCGGGTACGAGGTTTGTATATCGTTCTGAAAAAAGAAATTTTGGAGGAATTTATATGCGCCAAGGTGAGGGGGATGGTGATCCATTTACAAATTTTGTGGTGGGTCGATATTCCGAGAATTTTGGCAAACAAAATAGGATAGGAGCGATTGTTACCACTAAATCTTCGCCTTCAAATATCGCTACAACTGGGGCAGTAGATGCCTTTATCCGCTTCAATGACAAATTCTCTTTTAGTGGAATGGGTACAATGACCCAGGATTCTAGGACTAGTAAGCAGGGAT
>JAURHT010000210.1 GCA_030833145.1 Aquirufa sp. | reverse complement strand
CTGGTGCGCGGATCAATTTGGCGTGAATTGGCAGATCATGAAAAACCATGAGTCGCACGAAAAACTGGCACCTAACTTGATGTTCAATGGAGCGAACAACGGCAAAGCATCGGAAGCAATTGGTTTCTACACTTCGCTTTTCCCCAATTCCGAGATTCTACATAAAGCGCTTTATGAGAAAGGAGAGCACGATACAGAAGGAAATGTAAAATATTCTCAGTTTACGTTAAATGGAAAACCCTTCCATTTAATGGAGAGTTCGATGGATCATCAGCATAACTTTAACGAGGGTGTTTCGATGATGGTAACGGTGGATACGCAAGAGGAAATTGATCATCTTTGGAATAACTTAGTCGATGGAGGAGCACCAGGAAGATGCGGCTGGCTGAAAGACAAATACGGCGTTTCATGGCAGATTGTGCCATCCATTTTGGGCAAATTAATGACGAATCCAGAAACTGCTCCGAAGGCAACTTATGCGTTTTTACAGATGTCTAAGTTTGTCATCGCGGATCTGGAAAATGCGGTAAAATAAAAAAGGGGGCACTAAAAGCGCTCCCTTTTTCTATACCCTTTTCAACAAAAATTCTACTATTTATTTTCAGCGGCTTGTTTAGCAGCCATTTCATCTGCGACAAATTTCGTGTCATAGAAATGAATTTCCTGAGTCTCCTTGTCATTCTCCCATTTCAATGCTTGGTGAATATTCAAGGTAATATCCTTACCTGAATAACGCCCTTTTGCATGCCAGGTTCCCCACACATTTGTCCAGGTTTCACCATTATTAATCTTCAAAGTGATTACACGTAAAAAGGTAAAATGTGGGTTCTCCCAAAAAGTGCTATTAGCCGCAAAGTCTGCTAAATACGCTTTTTTACCTTTGATGTCTGGAATTGTATCACTTGGATAAAACACCGCTATATCGTCTGATAATTCATCCCATTTATAGGTCGTGTCAACGGCAAACGCTGCCTTAATTTGGTTCTGAATGATTTGCGATTTTTCATCAGTAGAAGAGAAAGTCCCTCCTAGAGAGTCCGCAGATGCTTCCGTTGAAGAAGCGGCTGAATCTTGCTTCTGTCCGCAAGAGAATAAGGCTGTCGCAACAGCCAAAATCATGATTATTTTTTTCATCGGTAGCTTATTTAGTAGATAACGCAATTTTAGTTAACATTGTTGCGTTCAAAGATCTCTTTACAGTTACCTGCTTCATGAATTCTTCTGGTGAAATGCCTAAAGCTTTAGGAATGGCTTTGTAATAGCTGTCTGTGAATTGATCTAGTTTTGATAATTTATCAAAGCTTTGAACAGTCGTGTAATTGAACTTCACCTCGTCAGACGATGGATAAAGCGTCTTGTATAATGACCAACCAGAGATGTTTCCTGCTTCGATTCTCGCTTCATGTACCTTTTGAACTTTCGTTTCAAATGCCTCATAAGCCGCAGCATCTGTAACCTTCATCATATCGAAAATGATGAAATGCTCTTTATTCGTACCTGGTTTTGTCCCTGTAATTTTCTTGCCGATAGAATGGCGAAGGATGGTTTGAGTTTGGATAGTAGCGGCTGCTAATTTTTGTAAACCTGGATCGGTTTTTAACATGTCACCAAATAATTCTAGTGGATACAATGTTAATTTATCCAAATCTGGACCCGAATTAACGGTCATGTAATCGAAGTCAATTCCTTCTGATTTGATGTTGTTGTAAGGAACATACATAGCCCAAGCATCAATAATGCCAGCAGCTTTGCGTGCCTCGTGGATAGGTAGGTATTGCTTCTCGATAGCAATGCCATCGTCCATCGTTTTACCTGGTTGTAATTTGTGAAACGCTACGACTGTGTAACGCGTTTGTGCGAAAGCCGCTGCAGATACGAGCAGGACTAGGGCTAAAGACGTGATTAGTTTTTTCATTTTTTGTTTAGGTTAATTGTTTCCGTAAACCTAGAAACAATCCCTTTAAATGAAATTAGATCACGATTATCATTTGTTCCAAAATCCGAAAAGGGAACAAATCTCCTTACTGAGGCAAAGAAGCTATCCAGCTACGGACTAATTCAACTCCTTCGTGGTGAGTGAGTTGCCTTCCTAACTCCGGCATCATCACGCCTGGGTCGCGGGAGGCCATTCGATAGGGTAAAATACTTTGATCAGGCTTGCCTGGAACGATGTCATAACTCAAATTTCCAGAACCACGACCCGCTGCCACTGGGGGTTTTAAGAAACCATAGGCCGTACGATCCTTCGAATTCCAATCCAAATAAAGACCAGAAGATCTTGCTGGACCCGTCGCATTATGGCAGTGCGCACAGTTGATATCGAGGTAGGCTTTCACTCGATCATCGAGTGATGCAGTAGCGTCCGAATAATTAACGAGGGCTGGAATATGGTCTTTTGGCAAGCCCTTTAATAGTCCTGCATTCTCCCAATTTTGCAATTGATGTCCTTCGTTTAATTGTCTAACAGACGGACCGATGGGAGTCATTTCGCCAGATCTTTCGTGGCAACCTTTGCACTGGTTCATATTAGGCACTTGGTAGACGAACGATTGCTTTTTCCCAGAGACATCTGTCCAGGCCACTTCATCACTTCCGCCGGCCACTTCGAGTACGGCCTCTGTTTGTTCTTTGTTCCAAATGTAGGGCAGTGCCACCCACCCTTTGGCCTCATGTAATAAAACCCGAGTCTCCATCAAGCGACGGCCCTTTTTCGGGTTCCGCTCATCGATGGGATAATAAAAGGTTTTAACTATAGCCGTGCCCACGGGAAATTGCAGAACAGAGTCTGGATTGTAGACTACTGATTGCCCTGAAGGAAGGCGAACGAAGCGCAATTTAGAAGCATAATCTGAGAAAAGGGGAGAATTCAATACATAGGGCATGACGCCATCGACGGGAATTTGGTCCTTCAAATTACCTTTGAAAAAACCATAGTCAGAGAGGTTTTCTCTATAATTTGATTCCGCCGAAACCAGTCCAAAAAAGGCTAAAAATAAAAGGCAGAATATCCGCATTAGAATTTCACCGATTTTACATTTTCTAAATCACAATCGAAGAGATCTTTGCCTTGCTTCAATCCTTTGAAATTATTCTCTGCATCTAAGAATGCGGTGCTTTGGTTGACATTATCCTTCACACAAATCGAATAGTGCAAAGGGT
>JAURHT010000288.1 GCA_030833145.1 Aquirufa sp. | reverse complement strand
TGGCTAATTTTTTCATGTTTTTATTAGTCTATGTATAGTGTACCGTTTGCTTTTTCTACTTCTACTTTGGCAATCAACGCATTGTATAATGCGGTAAAATAATTGGCTTGTGATTCTTTGATCGATGATTCTGCATTTAAAACCTCTAGGTTTGAACCTACGCCTTGTTGGTATTTTACACGTGTCACGCGCGAGATTTCATTCGCTAAATCCAAGTTTGCTTTTTGTTCTTTCATAGATTCCAAAGCGTTCTTCATCGTAATGCTTGCTTGAGAGCGTTGTAGGTCGATAGACGACTTTAACAAACCATAAGACTGGCGCACCTTTTGTAAATTATTAGCTGATTGAACTGCCTTGTATTTCTTAGAGAATCCGTCAAAAATCGGGATCTGCAATGCCACAGTGATGGCGGCATTATCAAACCAGGGCTTGTTCACTAAATCGCCAAACGCGTTCGCTCCCGCATTATAACCATAGTTCGCATTTAACAATAAACGAGGCAAATAACCCGCTTTAATGCTCTTCAAATCTAGCTCAGCTAGGTTCTCCTGTGTTTGTAAAATGGAATATTCGATGCGATTAGCATAGCTAAACTCGCCGGCAATATTCGTATTGAATGTCGCTAATTCGATTTTTTCTAGGCTTTCAGTTACTTTGATAGGCTCCTCCATAGGATAGCCCATTTGGAACTTCAATAAAGAATAGCTCAATTCTTGTAAACGATTCACGTTTTCCACTTCCGTGCGCAAGTTATTCGCCTGCACATCTAAACGCTGTACGTCTATCTTCTCCACGAAACCTTGCTTGTTTAACTCGCGTGTCTCTTTCAACAAGGTGTCCAGGCGAGCTAAGTTCAAACTTAATAAGCCCATGCGCTTCTCGTTAACTAGAATTCCGTAATAAGCCTTCGTTACATTCTCCGCCACTTGTTGCTTCGATTGTGTTACTGACTTCACCGCTAAATCCTTATAAACAGAAGACGCTTTTAGGCCTAATAAATAGGATCCGTCAAAAACGAGTTGGCTTAATCCCACATTTGCAAAGCCCGAATTATCCACACCGAATTTCGCCGCGATTAATTCTCCTTCCGCAGCAGCTGGATTGAAGATTCTAGCTGGGATGAACACACGTTGTAAGATGAGGTTATTTGTCAAAGCCAGCGAACCATTTACTTGTGGTAAGCCCATCGCTTTGATCTCGTTGATCTTCGCACTTGCGTTTTGCAAGTCGATTTGGCTATTTTTAACCTGCACTTGGTGCGAGATGGCATAGTCCACAGCCTGTTTTAGGCTGAAACTCTGTGCGTTTGCTGCTAGGGAGGTCAGTAAAAATAGACCGGCACAAATTTTTCTTAGGCGGATCATCATTTTAAATTGTTTTGGTAAGATGTATAAAGTGTTAAACCTTTTTCGGTTAAAATCCCACGCATGAAGACGTCCATCAGGACCATTTGGGTTTCGAAAAGAGGTAATTTATTATTCGGAAAGAAGTCTGGGTTAAAGGCTAAATTCACTTCAGCCATACGCAAACGGGCAAGCAATTCGAAGTCGATATCATTTCTGAAATAGCCGTATTGAGCCCCTTTTTTAAAATCAGCAATTAAATTTTGATGAATGCAATTTTCCCCATGTTCTACGAAAAGCTGGAAGGCAGTGGGGAAGTATTTTTGAATCTCGTATAAAAGTCGAGGATTCATTTGAGTCAGTAATTCCTTCGTCATCTCGAACGACTTGAACATCTTCTCAATCACGTTTGGATACAGCCGATCGAGCTCTTCCCATTTGGCTAAATCCTGTTCAATGAAGGTTTTTACCACTTCATACACCATGGATTCTTTATCGGGAAAATGTTGATAAATCGTTTTTTTAGAAATGCCTAATTCGTTCGCAATCGCATCCATCGTTACGGACTTTAATCCATATCGAAAGTATAATTCAGTTCCTTTTTCTAGAATACGCGATTTCATTTGCTAATCCCTTTGATTAATCGGGAAGCAAAACTATGGAAACTTTTAGAGACTACAAAGTTTTCTTGTATTATTTTAAGAGTATCACTCGGTTAAATTTGATTAACGGCCAAAATCATCCTGCAAACGGACGATATCCGATTCATCCGACGGATGCTCGACATCCGTATGCTGCCAAATCTCCGTC
>JAURHT010000099.1 GCA_030833145.1 Aquirufa sp. | reverse complement strand
TTCCTCCGCATTCAACGTCTCCTTCTCAATTAACTCATCTAAATACGATTGTTCCGAAACCACAGGCAAATAACCAAGTGATTTAATCCGTCTCTTTTGCTGAGCCTGAACGTGTGCATAAAATTCACCTACCGTGTATTTTTTATCTAAAACCGAAAAAATAGGCTCTTGCAAAAATGGCTCAGATCCTGTTCTTTCCACGTTCATACGTTCAAAAGCCGCTTTCTTAGTCGCCTCTTGCACAATCACCTTATTCTCCACGCGAACACGCTTCATAAAAGCTTGTTTGATCAAACCTTGGCGATCCGCATCTGTCAGTACTTTTTGTTTAATGAACTCTGACATATCTTCAAATGTCAAAAGCGGTTTCTTGTCTAATAATTTAAATAACTGCCAGCCTAAATTCGTCCGAATGGGCTTAGAAAGATCTCCTAAACGCTCTAATCCAAATAAAGCATCTTGCAATTCCTCACTTAAATCAGAAGAAAAATACCAACGTCTAATCTCTCCCCCACGACCTCTAGAATAAGGATCCTCCGAATAATTCTTACAAACTAGTTCGAAACTTTCACCCGCCTTTAGGTAGGCTTCCACTTGTTCAATTTTCTTTTTAGCCTCTACCTGTAAAGCTGTAGGAGCATCCACCGCAGCAGATACAATAATATGAGCTAGACGAATCTTACCTGAATTAGGCCGTTGATTTAAAATCTTCACAATATGGTAGCCACTGGCTGTACGGAAAGGTTTTGAATATTCCCCTATCCCAATCGAATAAATGGCATTTTCGAAATCATACGCCGTTTGAAGTGCGGTGATATAGCCTAAAACTCCGCCTTTCGCAGCAGACATTTCATCTTCTGAAAAGCGGGTGGCTAACGCAGCGAAATCTTCGCCCGCTTTTAACTTTTGGTAGATATTCTCAATTTTCTGGAAAGCAATTAAGGTATCAGCAGGACTTGCATTATCCCCCAGTTTGACCAAGATTTGGCTTACTTTCTTTTCCTCCTTCATCCGCTGATAGGCCTGCTTTACGAGCATATCCAGCGTAGGTAAGTCTACCAAATAAGGCGTAGCTAATTCCTTTCTAAAACTCGCGTATTCTTCCTTAAAGTCTGGTTGATCAGCTAATTTCTCCTGTTCGGCCGCTACGATTTTCAATTGGTAATCGATGTAGTCAGATAAAAAAGCCGCTTGATTGTCTTTCGTGATACTATCAGACTCGACTAATGGCTTGTACACTTGCAGAAAGCTCTCTGCCGATATCTTCTTAGGACCAATCTGAATAGGCGAAGCACTTTGCGCAAAACTCGCGAAAGGCAAACACAAGACTAATCCAATAAATAATTTTAAATCCTTCATTCTTAAAAATAAGCTAACAAAATTACGAATAATCCCCGACAAAAACGGTTAATCTACGTTAATTTGAATCTGGTACCGGTATTCATAGGCATCGATGAATTTTCGACCACCCACCCATTTTCCATTTCGAGTAGTGGACACACCGGATTCATAATCCCATTGGGTCTCTGAGACGCCTAGTAGGTCTTTTACATCTAATTCACTCACCCAATCCAGCCCTAAAGATCCGGCTTTCATTCCCCATAAAAACCAGGCTACTGGATTTTCGGCGGAGCTTAAGGCCAAAGGTAAAGCCAATACTCCACTCACCGAATTAAACCGATTCACCCATTTCTTTGTGGGCTGGTAGTCTTCGATTTCGAAGAGGGAAAGTTGGAAGCTGGCTTTTTGGCCAGTATGTAAACGTATTTCCAACGCTTTAATTGTATCTAATCGAATGACCTGTCCCTTCTTTACTTTTCCTACATAGGACGAAAACACCTTTACTGGCCTAACTTTCCCATTCTCGATGATGCCCAAAGCCCCTACTAATACTAACTCATCCCCTAACACCTCCTGCGTCTTTACCACTGACAATGTTTTCAACGACACCCGGGTGTTTTTATCCGCTGGAGCTGAAACCGGTTGAACAACAGGTTTACGGGCACAAGAGAATAACGTAATCAAAAAAAAGAAAGAGATTATACGCACGGCGCTGGTTCTTGCTGAGTCAAACAATGAAAACTACCTTGTCCCCAAATAATCTCCCGAGCCGACAATCCTATCACCGGGCGATCCGTGAATAATTGACGTAATATTCCTAAGGCAATTTCGTCTTGTGGACAATCGAAAACAGGCACTAAAACTCCTGCATTACAGATATAAAAGTTCGCATAAGACCCAGGAGCCCTAAAACCATCAATTACCACAGCATCCGGCATGGGAATCTCCACTATTTGTAAAGGCGAGCCGTCTAGTAGCGTCATTTGCTTCAATTCAGCCAAATTAGCCGCTAACACCGCGTGATTTTCATCCTCCACATTTGGTTCAACCATCGTGATCACCGTATTTGCATTCACAAATCTCACCGTATCATCAATATGACCATCCGTATCATCCCCCACAATTCCATCAGATACCCAAAGCACCTGTGAAACGCCGTAGTAGTTTTTCAAATAGGTTTCAATCTCTTCTTGGGTTAGATGCGGATTCCGATTCTTATTCAATAGACAAGAACGACTTGTTAAAACCGTACCTGCTCCATTAAAGTCCACCGAACCTCCCTCCATAATGATACCAGGAGAAACAGATGGTAGAGCTAAACGCGTCGCTATTGTGGTTGGTAAGGCATTATCATCCGAAAATGGCGGATATTTACCACCCCAGGCATTGTATTCCCAATTTACCACCAAACGTTCTGCACTGCCTTCTTTGACTAAAAAGGCCGGCCCATGATCACGACACCACGAATCATTTGTAGGTTGAACATTGAATTCAATCTTAGCTGGATCAATGCCATAAACAGGCAATTGGCTTTCCACAAAAGCCTGCAAAGCAGCGGAATTTACGCTAATTCGCACTTGTTCTCCTTCAGAAATTGCCTTAATTAAGGAAAAATATTCCGGGTACATCTGCCCTAATTTCTCTTCTTGCCACGAGTGATCGTTGTGCGGAAAAGTAATCCAGGTAGCTACATGTGGATGCCATTCGGCGGGGAAAAAGTATCCTTGTTCTTTCGGAAACATCGGCTTAGGCTTTTAATCGTTCTGCAATTAAGCGCAGACCTTCTAACGTAATTAATTTATTTACCTCATCGAAATAGGAGGCTAATGGGGTCAAAATCGAGGACAATCCGCCCGTCGCTACTACTTTTAAATCCCCTTTTTTATCTTCTTTTACGCGGCTAATCATCTCTTTCACCATTCCCACATAGCCCCAAAGAATTCCGGCTTGAATCGCCGAAACGGTATCCGTTCCTAAGTTGAATTCGGGCATTTCGAGCGGAACTTCGGGTAATTGAGCGGTTTGAGAGAAGAGTGATTTCACAGCCGTTTTAAGTCCAGGCGCGATAGAAACGCCTTCCATATTGCCTGCCGCGTTTACTAATGTAAAGGTTAAGGCCGTTCCAAAATCGACGATCAATACGTTCGCTTGATAATTTTCGTGCGCATAAACGGCGTTTGCGACTAAATCCGAACCGATTTCCTCCGGCACGATGACTTGTATCGGTAAGGTTTCGTATAATTTGGGATTCATGACCGCAGGGGAATAGCCTAACCACAAGGCTAATCCACGCTGGATTTGAGGTGAAATCGAAGGAACTACAGAAGAGATTAAGGCCAAAGAAGGTAAAGTTTCCCCTAAATCTTTAGACGCCCACTCCTTCTTAATCCAATTCACCACCCCATTCGCACTCCAAGGCTGGTGCGTAGGCGTTCTCAAAACTGCTTTCCAGGTTTGATCTTCATAAAAACCAAACACGATATCCGTGTTCCCCACATCCACAACTAATAACATCTGCTTGTTCGTGTTTTGTTTATATATCTTTTTCTAATCCCGCTGATAATATCGGGAAGCGTAACCAACTCTTCGGATCTAAACTATAGTCATCCACATGGAATCCGGGCGCATAGCGCTCTCTTTTCCACTGGTTTCGAGCCCAAAGACGGAAGAATCGGCGAACGAATTCTTCGAGCTTTTCTTTGGCAAAAACTGCACCATAGCGCTTATTCACCTCTGCTAAACAGTCGTGCGGCGACAACAAATCATAAAAAACTAATCGCTCAATCGTATTTAAAATCGGATAAGGCATTAAATCCTCCTCATCCACCTGCTTTTCAGACAATGGGCGCAATTCCGCACTCGGTTCTAGACTATTCACTAAATGCAATCCCTTAAAGCCTTGAGCCTCTAACCAAAGTAACCAAGTCCGAATGAAACTCTTATCTATCCCAGAAATGGGCGAAATCGAGCCCGACGTATCGCCATCCATCGTTGCATAACCCACACTCGCCTCCGAGCGATTCGACGTAGCGAGTAATAAGGCATTTTTAATATTGGCGAGCATCCAGGCACTAGGGGCACGGACGCGGGCTTGTACGTTTTGGAGGGTGATATCATCCAGTTCCCAGGTCAAAGGACGCCCAATGGCTCGTTCAATTAACTCTCGGTAACCTGCCACAATCGAATCAATTTCAATCACATAATGCTGTGTTCCGATCCATTCCGCTAATTCACGGGCAGAATCGCGCGTATTTTGAGAAGAATTAACCGTTCCCTGATAAATGGTCGTCAACAAATCAGACATCGCCTTATCTGGCGTAGTCAAGGGAATGTAATGCAGCTTTTGCTTCAAACTTTCCCAGCCTAGTTCTTCTTTTGCATACTGAATACTCAACGCACAAAGTGAAGCAATAGCCGAAGAATCGGCACCACCAGAAAGGGACAAAACCCATCCTTGCGATCGAGATTTACGTAAATAATCAAATAAACCTAAGGCTACAGCGCGAGAAAATTCGTGCTCTTTTTTGGTCTTTGAACTTTCCCAGACTGGGACTTCGGACGTTTTTAGGGAATGCGTTTCGGAAATAGGAATTTCAAAGGCCACCACATCCTCTCCACTATCCTCTCTTATACCTAAAGTGATTTCGTGAGAAACTAGCGTATAATCTTGGTAGGAGAATCGGGGTGTTTGAGCTACAATAGAACCCTCTTGAGCGATGTAGGCATCTCCATCAAAGATGATACGACCCGCTTCGTTGCCCAGTAAATTTGCGAATAGATAAGCGCCGTTGATAATCTGAGCGCCTTCTAAACTTAATGATTTTCTAATTTCTGCTTTACCAAACGCAAAGTGAGAAGCCGTGGGATTACAAATCACCGAAACGCCCCGACGTGCTAAATCATACGCTGGTCGCTTTTCCCCTTCCCAAGCATCTTGGCAAATCTCGATTCCCAATGTTATACCAGCAAAATGGATGCGGTAATCTCCTAATGGAATTCCCATGTACGTTTTCCGCTGTCCTCGAGGCCAAGGATTGAACCAGCGCGGTTCATAATGCACACCATCATCTGCCAAAAATTGTTTGGGGATCAAAGCTTGAATTTTACCCTGCGCTAAAATGGCAGAGACATTGTATAAATCTCCTTCAAAAGGCAAGGCTAAACCCACGACAGCGACCATTTCAGAAACTTCTGAAGCTATAAGTTCCAGGGACTCCCAGGATTTAGCCGCCGTAAAAGGTGCTAAAAACTGATCTTCACAGCCATAACCAGAAATACATAATTCAGGCAAACACAAAAGAGAAGATCCTTCAGAAGAAGCCTGAGAGATAGCCGCCAAAATACGTTGGCGATTTCCCTCCCAATCCAAAGGCAATTGATTCAGCGATCCCGCGGAAAAAACGACGTTCTGCTTCATCTGGATTTCTTTTTAGATTGATCGGCACGAATATGCTTGTAACGTGGAGTCCACATCCACGAAAAGGCCACATTCGGACGGTAGTAACCTACGCCGTGGCGGTGTTCCACTTTGACGCGACAGGTTTGATACGGACAACGAGCTGACCAACAAGCGGATAACAAGCACAAGGTGCCCACTAGCCCTACAGCAAGAAAAAGTCGATTTTTTGCGTTTGTTGGATTCATCGATTAGTTAAATTACAATTCTAGACTTAATTTTGTGATTCAATTTAAGTCCAAATGCAATCCAACCCCAAAGATATAAAAACCGCCGTAAAAAGAGCCGAATTTACCTATCCAGTGATGGAATCTTTTTACACTCTGCAAGGGGAAGGTAAATACCAGGGACACGCTGCCTATTTCATTCGATTGGGTGGTTGTGATGTAGGTTGCCATTGGTGCGACGTGAAAGAATCCTGGCCAGTTGATACGCATCCCGTGAAAACAGTGGAAACATTAGTGGCTGAAGCACTCGAGAATCCAGGCCGATTAGTGGTCATCACGGGTGGTGAACCATTGATGCACGATTTAGGTCCTTTGACGGAAGCCCTACAAGAAGCGGGATTTAGAACCCATATCGAAACTTCCGGAGTCGCTACGGCCATTACAGGAACATGGGATTGGATTTGTTTCTCCCCTAAAAAGTTCAAAGCCCCTAATGAAGGTATTTTAGCCCTTACGAACGAACTTAAAGTCGTGGTCAATCACCCTTCAGATATCCCTTGGGCGCAAGAATGGGCGGAAAAATTACCTGATTCGGCGGAATTATACTTGCAACCCGAGTGGTCCAAGCAAGAACAAATGAATCCCCTTATTGTGGATTTCGTGAAAGCGAATCCGACGTGGCGGATTTCGGTTCAAACTCATAAATTTCTGCAGATTCCATAGCATTCAAGGAATCAATCCGAGACTTATCGGTCACAGGTTTAATATGAACTGTCGCAAAACCGTGTGGAATTAAGCCCAAATCCTTTGCCGCCGCTCTCGATACATCAATAATTCGCTTGCGACTATGCGGACCTCGGTCGATGATTCGAACGAAAGTGGTCTTCTTTGTTTTGGGCATATATACCTCTACCCACGTATTAAAAGGCAGCTTTCGATGTGCAGCCGTAAATTTAGCTGGGTGGTATTTTTCCCCACTACTCGTCCGATG
>JAURHT010000214.1 GCA_030833145.1 Aquirufa sp. | reverse complement strand
TATGATTTGGTCTAATATGCTCATCTTAATCCATTATAAATTTCTTGAACGCCTGGAAAGCACGACCACTTTCTAAGGATTCCTTCGCTAAAGCATATCCTTCTACTAAGCTGCCGGCCTTGCCTGCTACAAACAAGCCAGCTCCTGCATTCGCTAAAACCGCTTGCGTTTGCGCGGGTGTGCCTTCACGCTGCAATATTCTGTACAACATATTCGCAGATGCCTCCGCCGTAGAACCTCCAAACAATTCAGATTGAGCTACGACGTCGCATCCGATATCGCTCGGATTGTAAATCGAAGCTCCATCAGGAGTGGTTAAACGGAATGCTGATGTCAACGAAATTTCGTCGTAGCCATCTTCCGCATAAACGATGCCATATTGCTTGCCAGAACCTGCAAAAAATCCTTCGTACAAGGCGAACGCTTCTGGCGAATAGACGCCAGAGATTTGCTTATTGACTTTGGCAGGATTCAATAAAGGCCCTAACAAATTGAAGAAAGTTTTCATCCCCAATTCCTTGCGGATAGGACCCACGAAGCGCATCGCTGGGTGAAAAAGTGGCGCGTGCAAAAAGCACATCCCTGCGGTTTCCATCTTGCGTTTCAAGATCTTCGGGTCATTGTTAAATTTCAATCCCAAAAACTCCAACACCGTCGACGATCCTACCGAAGAGGAAACGCCATGATTGCCGTGTTTGGCGATTTTTTGGCCGGCACCCACAATGATGAAAGAGGACGTCGTCGAAATGTTAAAGGTATCTTTCCCATCACCACCTGTTCCGCACACATCCATGGCATCAAATTCCGAAAGATCCACCGTGATGGCTAATTCCATCATCGCTGAAACAAACCCTTTCAGCTCATCGACTTGAATCGGATTGAACCAATAAGAGGATAAAAATGCGGCGATTTGACTTGGATTTATTTCTCCTTGCCCAATACGCAGCAAAACCTCTCTTGCATCGTTTTCTGATAATGCTTCTCCCGCAGCCCGTCTATTTAATATATCTTTCATTACTATTATTTCATCCAATTTTTAATCATTTGCAATCCGTGTTGCGTTAAAAACGCCTCCGGGTGGAATTGCACCCCGCGCACATCGTATGTCGAATGCGCCTCCGCTAATACAAAACCTTTGTCATCTTGCGCCGTGATCTTTAAATCGCTCGGCATCGTAGATGGAACTACCGTCCACGAGTGGTAGCGGCACACTTCGAAGCGAGATGGAATATCTAAGAACAAACGTTCTGTCGGATCCGTCACCACGCATTCCGTGGTCACGCCATGTAACACCTCGCCCATATTGCTCAGTTGGGAACCAAAAGCCTCCGCAATTGCTTGGTGTCCCAGGCAGACGCCTAGAATTTTTTTGGTCGACTTATATTCCTTCAATAAATCCATCATGATCCCTGCCTCCGACGGAATCCCTGGACCCGGCGACAACAAGATTTGATCGTATTTACCTACTTCCCCTAGGGAAATTTTATCATTGCGAAACACGTCCACCTCCGCGCCTAATTCCTTCAACAGGTAGACCAAATTGTACACAAAGGAATCGTAATTATCTATCACTAAAACTTTCATATCCTTAGGCTAAATTTTCTGCTACCTCTAATGCTCTACGCAAGGCGGCTAGTTTATTGTGAATTTCCTGCATCTCACTCTCCACCACGGACTTAGCCACTACGCCCATTCCGGCTTGGAAAAACAAGGTGTCTCCTTTACTCAAAAACGTACGGATCGCGATGGCGTGATTGAAATTGCCCTCGAAATCCATAAAACCGATCGCCCCGCCATAAATAGCCCGATTCGTAGGCTCCAAACGGTTAATAATCGTCATCGCATTGTGCTTAGGCGCACCACTTAAAGTTCCGGCCGGAAATGTATCCGCCACCATTTGCAAGGGATTCACGCCCTTTTGCAAATGCCCAGTCACTTTAGAAACCAAGTGAATCACATGCGAGAAGAATTGAACCTCCTTGAACGTCTCCACTTTCACATTATCTGCCGAACGGCTTAAATCGTTCCGAGCTAAATCCACTAACATCACGTGTTCTGCCGATTCCTTCGGATCTGCAATCAAAGCCTGGGCTAATTCCGCATCGCGTGCATCATCGCCAGAACGTCTAAATGTTCCTGCAATCGGATGAATCTCCGCGACCGAACCATCAATCTTAATCTGCTTCTCAGGCGAAGCTCCAAAAATCCGGTATTCTTCGTAATCAAAATAGAACAAATACGGCGATGGATTAACCGAGCGAAGAGCACGGTAGACCTGAAAATCATCGCCTTGGAATTTTTGGGCAAAACGTCTGGAAGGTACGATTTGGAATACATCCCCGCGCAAACAATGTTTGATACAGGTATTGACGATTTCGCGTGTTTGGTCTTCCGTTAAATTACTTACCTCTTCCCCTTGACGGGCGAAAGACGCAGTCGCATAATGCGGCATGTCTAACAGGTAGGTAATCGTATCAAAGTTAGGCTCAGAACCATCGTAGCTGTGCGCGTAGAGGCTCATTTGGTTGTTAAAATGATTCACCGCCACCACGTAACGGTACACATAATAACGGATGGACGGGATTTCTGATTCGGGGTTTTTGGCCTGAATATCGATATCCTCGAAATAGGTCACCGCATCATAGGAGATATGGCCAAAAAGCCCATTCGCCATGGGCGAATCTCCCTTTTCTTTCATAAAATCAAAGCGATCCGCAAAGCTCTTCAACGCCGCTACCGCATCATGGCGATTCGCTAAGGTGAAATTCTCTTGCGTTCCGTCTGGAAAAGTTTGGGTGACTTTCGAATCCGTCAATTCGAAGCGCGCCACGGGATCAAATGCAATATGCGAAAAGCCATGCTCCTTGCCGTGGTAATCTGCCGATTCTAAGATGACAGAGTTCTTATAGTTTTTGCGAATCTTCAAAAAGATCCCGATTGGCGTCAGCGTATCTGCCAAAAGTGTTTTCCGTGAAGTTCGTATGTTTATGCTAGACATGTTTCAAAGGGCAAAATTAATAAAAAAAGGCTTACTGTCGAACAGCAAGCCTTTAGTAAACATATCATGTACACACAGCAAAACTGTTCAGGGAT
>JAURHT010000168.1 GCA_030833145.1 Aquirufa sp. | reverse complement strand
TTGAAAAATCCAAATCCAAATGACCTTTCGCATCGCCTATGGGAAGCGAAGAAAAACGGCTTTGCCGAGAAAAAACTTCATATCATAACGTGTAGCGACTGGTTAGGACATCGAGCTAATCAGAGTAGCATTTTAGGGGGACATTCGATCAAGACCATTCCTAATGCAATCGATACAGCATTCTTCTCGCCCAATGCAGCTGGTTTAGGTTTAGATCCGAACAAAAAATACGTCCTATTCGTCGCCATGCGCGTGAATGCCCCAGCAAAAGGTTTCCATTTATTGAAAGAGGCTTTAGCTTATTTAGACCCTGAAACGACAGAGTTACTTATCGTGGGTGGAGAAATGTCGGAGGAGCTTCCGTTGAAAGTGCATAGTTTTGGGCAGGTGACTGATCCATCGAAAATGCGCGACATCTATGCAGCGGCGGATGTATTTGTGACTCCTTCTTTGGAAGAAAATCTACCGAATACGATAATGGAAGCCATGGCTTGCGGCACAGCTTGCGTGGGTTTTGAAGTAGGCGGCATTCCAGAAATGATTGAGCATCAGCACACAGGCTATGTGGCAAGCGCTTTTGAACCGGAAGATTTAGCTAGAGGGATTCAATGGTGCTTAGAAAATGATAAAGCCGGAGTGAGAGCCAGAGTGCGCGCCGTCGAATTATACGATCAAAAAACGGTGGCAAAACAACACCTCGAATATTATGCCCAAGCTTAGTATCATCACCATCACCTACCAGGCAGAGGCCTACCTAGAACGAACACTGAAAAGTGTTATCGAACAGGGATGCGCCGGTGAAATTGACTATGTGGTGGTAGATGGAGCTTCGAAAGATCGGACTTTGGACATCATCGAGGCGAATAAACAGTACATCCATCAATTCATCTCTGAAAAAGACAAGGGTATTTACGATGCGATGAACAAAGGGATGCAATTAGCCAAAGGGGATTATTTGCTCTTCCTAAACGCGGGCGACACTTTTGCATCGGAGACAACGTTGAAAAATATCCTACAAGAACTAGATCAAAATCCGGATGTACTTTACGGTGAAGCAGTTTTTGTCAATAACGCAGGGGAATCCATCGGCTTGCGAAGTGAGGCGACACCCCATCGACTGCCCAACTCGTTGACTTGGAAGGACTTCCGATTCGGGATGTTGATTTGTCATCAAGCTTTTATCGCGAAACGCAGTATATCTCCACTATTTGACTTATCCTATAAACTGAGCTCTGACATTGATTGGGAGATTCAAGTGCTCAAAAAAAGCCAGACTATCCTGAAATCGAAGAACCCTATTTGTAATTATTTGATGGGCGGAGCTTCTGTTCAAAACCTTAAAATGTCTTGGAATGAGCGTTATGATGTATTGCAATCACATTTTGGGCTCATCCCTAATGTGGTCAATCACCTTATTATTGTCATCAGAGGCCTTATTTTTGCCCTGAAAAAACAAGGGAAGTATTGGTAAATAGTCTATATTTGTCTCTATGCGGTTTATAGGTATACTTATTTTCATTTTCATTTCACTCGGTGTTTTTGGCCAAAAATTCCGATTTAATTCTGGTATAGGTACCTCACTCATCTCTTGGCACGAAAGTCAACCCACTTTAGATTTAGCAGCCGGTATTACATTCCAAAATCCAGGAAAAAAGCATAAAATTTTTGTGGAGTTAAAAACGATGGGGAACGTCACAGGAAGCCCCATCAATCGAAGCCAATATACTTTTATAGAACCACCAGTAAATCCTAGAAATCAACCTATTTCTCCAAGTGAGGAATTATTATCCCAGTACAGAGGGGGTCAAGCCGAAGCAGGCATTAGTTGGACTAGCAAACATAAGATTAGTTTTATCCCTAGTTTAAGCTTCTACAGCAAATCAATCGCCCGAAAAATTAGTTCTGCAAAATCAGAATACATTGAGGAAGAAAAGTATTCACTACATGGGATCAGTGCTGGAATAGGCATGTTTATTCCAGGGAAAACAAGCCTTAGTCTACAAGCTAAAATATTTGAACCCTTATACGAGGAGGTCACCCTGTACGGGCGTTATGTGGGGGTACCTTACCAATCACTGGTATCCGATAAATTACCTAATTATAAATTGAGAGCAGACCTAAATCACGGCCATTTTGGACTGGGACTAACTGTTGAAGTATTAAATCTTGGTGGAGCCGAAAACCCAAAATCGAAATCGATTCAGGCTTCTCAAGCCATTATTCCCTCCACCTTGTTGACATATTTCTTCTAAAATGAAGAAAATCCTCCTACTTCTTTTCTGTTTTCCGTCGCTAGCTCAAATCGATTCAACGAAGGTTTTAGAGGAAGTAAAAGTCTATGTATTTGAACAAAAGCGCAGTCCATTAACGACCCCAGATGCCTTTGTCAGAACCACCGATTTACAAAGGCTGAGTTCTACTTCTTTTGTTGCCTCCCTTAATTCCATGGCAGGTATTCGGATGGAAGAACGTTCCCCAGGGAGTTACCGCATCGCGATTCGAGGAAGTTCTTTAAGGGCCCCTTTTGGGGTTAGAAACACCAAAGTTTATTGGAATTCAGTTCCCTTTACGGATGCCGGAAACAATACCTACATATCAATTTTAGAGCCAGGATTATTTTCTGGATTAACCATCACGAAAGGCCCATCTGCCGGAATTTATGGAGCAGGTACGGGTGGTGTTTTGCTATTTGAAAGTAACCCTCGAGGCAGAAATTTAAGCGCAGAGACCGTTTACCATTCCTTAGGAGGATTAAAAACGAGCATCGACTTATCTAGCGATAATCACCGACTCTTTGCATCTTTCAATCAGCAGGAGGGATATCGCGATCATTCTGCGATGAAGAAGCAATGGCTTTCCTACGAATTCCACCACCAATTTTCGAACGATTTGAATCTAGATCTGAGTACCTATTATGTGGATTTAGCCTATCAAACTCCCGGAGGACTCACGAAAGCACAATATATAGCCAATCCCACACAGGCCAGACCTGCTGCTGGTTTATTTAAAAGTGCGCAGGAACAAGGAGCGACCTTTAAAATCAAAAGTTTTGGGCTGAGTGCAAAAGCCTCCCGAGTGATTTCCCCGGCTTGGGCATGGGATCTCAGCCAATCCGTACAAATAAATGACATCGAAAATCCTACAATCCGGAATTACGAAATTCGTCATGAATCCACTTATTCCACTCGTGGAGTAATTCACCACAAAGGGCGAATAAACACCGATTTAGGATTTGAATATCAGGCTGGCCAGATGAATAGTTCTACCTACAGCAATCGCTTTGGGGTAAAAGAGGTATTAAATTATAGGCAAGACATGCATGTTCAACAGGGGAGTCTTTTTTTACAAAATGATTACGTAGGTCTTAATAACTGGATTTTCACCTTTTCTGGAAGTTTAGGAAGCTACTGGACAGAATACGTAGGCGACGAAATCATCTTCTCCCCTCGCCTAGCTATCTCACGCAAAATAAGCAATCACCAAAGTATTGTCGCTAAAATAGCACATGGCTATTCCCCACCCAGCATTGCAGAGATGCGACCATCTGCTTATGATGCAATTAATACGGGTTTGAAGGCAGAAAAAGGCTGGAATCATGAGCTTACCTACCGGGGGAAATACGCCAAGTTTAACTGGGATCTGAGCGTTTATCAATTCAATCTAAACGAAACGATTGTGGTTAGACGTAGAGAGGATGGATCTGATTACTTTGTTAATGCGGGTTCTACGATTCAGCAGGGACTCGAGTTGACGACAACCTGGCTACTTTCGAAGCAATTACAACTCGAGCAAGCTGCGACTTGGCAGAACTTTCGATTTGCAAACGGGAATTTCTTAACGGGTACTAGCCCCTTTCAACAATCAGCTAGCGTGTTATGGAAGCATCCAAGTGGATTAAGCT
>JAURHT010000218.1 GCA_030833145.1 Aquirufa sp. | reverse complement strand
GATAACTTAGAAGGGATGGTTCGTTCTGGTGTGAAGCCTTATTACATGGATGATTTGTATTTCGGAAAAGGATACCAAGGTCTAGGTAAGGATTCGGTTGCTTTAACTTATTTAGAGCGCGCTGCACCTTTGGATACAAACAATAACGTGTATAATATTATTCATGATATTCGTTACAAGCAAAAGCGCTATAGTGATGCTGCTGTAGCTGCTTTGAAAGGAATAGAGTGGAAGCAGAAGAAAAATCAAGCAGTAGGTTCTGGAGATTACTTCAAGGCTGCGATGGATTACTACTTTGTTGCTGCCTTTACTCCGAAAGCAGATACGTTGAATCGTCCTATCATCGCAATGAAATCTGATACTTTGTTTGCAAAAGCAATTTCAGTAAACGACAAATGGCCTCCGTTCTATTTAAATCGTGCTCGTGCGAATAACTTGATAGATTATTCAGGTACGAAATGGTTAGGAGTTCCTTATTATGAGAAATTTTTAGAGACAGTTGTTAAGTTAAGAGAAGAGAAATCAACTGCGTTCAAAGAAGATAAGAATCAATTATTTGAGGCTTATAAATTCTTAGGTGGTTATCATTTAACGGTAACGAAAGATGATGCTAAGGTGAAAGATTATTTCACCAAAGCGCTCGAAATTAAAGCAGATGACAAGGAATTGAACGAATACTTTAATCCAGGTTCTACTGCAGCAGCTCCGGCGGCACCCAAAAAATAAGTTAAAAATACACATCGAAAAAAGCTGCTCCTCGAGCGGCTTTTTTCATTTACACTAAGCATATGTCATACGCAATCATAACAGGCGGAAGTAAAGGGATAGGCAAAGAGATTGCCTTGCAATTAGCGGAAAGAGGCTACAACTTATTACTCGTAGCTCGTAATTCATATGAGCTTCAACAAGTGAAAGAGGAGATTCAAAAAAAGTACGCGCTAGAGGTAGATTATTTAGTATCAGATCTAGCTGATCCTGCTGCCGTTACTACACTCTATGAATGGGTATTAACAAAGCAGATTGATCTACGAATTTTGGTGAATAATGCAGGCTATGGCTTAGTGGGTGAGTTTGAAAGTTATTCTTTCGAAGAGACCCAAAAAATGATGCAAGTAAATATGAATGCGCTAGTCGAAGCATGTTACCGTTTTTACCCCATGCTATCAGGTAAGGGTCAGGCCTATGTGTTAAATATTGCTAGCTCAACAGCCTACCAAGCGATTCCTTTGATGAGTGTTTATGCGGCTTCCAAAGTGTTTGTATTAAACTTCTCCCGTGGACTTTTTCATGAATGGAAGGCCAAAGGTATCACCGTTACTGCAGTCAGTCCTGGAGCAACAACAACGAATTTCAATGACCGCGCAAACTTACCTGCTAAAGCGAGTAAAGCAGCTGAAAAGGTAACCATGACTCCTGCAATCGTCGCTAAAATGGCAGTCGATGGCATGTTTGCTAAAAAACAAGAAGTGATTACTGGCTTTATTAATAAGTTAGGCGCATTCCTTGCTTGGATTGCTCCGAAGGCTATCTCAGAAAAAGTGGCTAAGGGAATTTACGAATAGTTTTTTCTTGGCTGATTCCATCCGAAATTAGCCGTATTACATAGGTTCCAGCAGAAAATGTGGAGATGTCAAAGACCATTTTTCTGCTGGAATTTTTTATTTCCTTTGTGTCTAGTAATTGTCCTTTCAGATCAACCAGTTGCATGAACGCATCATCCGTCTCATAAGCGATTTCAATTGAAAATAAGCCCTTCGTCGGATTCGGGTAAACGGCGAATTCGTAGGTGGGAGGTGTGTCCACAAAATAGACATTCGAATAGGGGGAGTAACAAACAAGACTTTTGTGCCGCCATTTTGCACGGGCATAAAACTCCCTTCCTTTGCTTAGTTTTTGAAAAAAGCTAGAATCGGTCGAGCGGGTTTGATCAATTAACCACTCTGGGATTCCATCGGATTGAACACGAACGAAATAGGCACCCGCTTTTTCAAGGAAGGGTGTAGGTGGGTTAGATTTTCGCTCGAGGAAGATTTTCTCAGTGCGATAAAAGCAGCTATTTTCTTCTATGACACCCACATATTCACCGGAAGGTAATATCCCTTTCATCATTTTATTAGTAGAAAAGAGATGGCCATTTAATTCCCAGCCTATAAAATGTATGCTAGGGTCTATGCTTAGGCTCAGAAATGCGCTGTCAACTGCACAAATAGGATTAGTGAAGGATTTGCGCAGAGAAGAACTCGGTTGCTTTATTTGGGGCAAGTTCAGGCTAATGGTGTCCGTCTCTCCATCGTTGCAGATAAATCGATATAGGCCCCCGGTTAGAATGAATTCCGCCGAAGGAGATTCATAACGTTTGGTCGAACCGATAGCTGAGGTTTTTAGCGGGCAGCCTTGTATTTTGATGAGGTAAGTATGGGTTAAACAGTTGGTTGTTTTTAGGGCAAGGAGGTGATGAATGATGGGGCCATTTCGGGTGTAATGAACAAGGGTGGTATCTTTTACGCTGCAACCGAGGGAATCGATGACGGTTCTGATCAATAGTCCAGGAGAGTTAAAAGGTCCTAATGGGCTGTTCCCGTCGGAGGAATAGCTAATTCGAACAGGAAGGCTAGCCTGTGTAATAGTTGTTTCAGGTATAGGGATTGTCCGATCTCCAGTTAAGCTAAATGCTTCGAGTGGATGTAGCTTCAGTTTGGGTTTTATGCGAATGGGTACCAGCGTTCTGCTGCTTTCGCAATCGTTTATTTTTACGGTTACAAATCGAGTAAGTAGAGAATCGTTCGCGCCACTCACGTTGATTGCTTTCATAGCTAAGGCAGAGGCGGTGCTTAGATTTGATTTTGAGGTGGCAGTTTCGTACCAAATATTGTTAACTCCTCCGCTGGCTTGCAAGGAGAAAGTTACGCCTGAGCAGAAATAAGAAGGAGACGTATTCTCAGGTAATTCGGGTATGGGAATGGGGGTAGTTTTTACTCCTAAGGACATAGGTCCTTCACAACCAGATTTAACG
>JAURHT010000011.1 GCA_030833145.1 Aquirufa sp. | reverse complement strand
TCTATTTATAGCATAGAAAATTAGAATAATTTTAATTTTTGTTTGACTATCAGTTATTTACTTGGTGCGTAATTTGGTGCGCAATTGAAACTTAACCATCTGATAATCAATAGATAAATACCCAATAATTAGTGTGGTCCATTAGGTCCTCATGTAAATGCATTTGAACAAGGTTTGCAAGTTCAAACTCAAACAATGCATGCTGCTGCGTTATCATCTGGGACCTCTGCAATTCATTTAGCTTTGATTCTATTGGGTGTAAAAGCTGGTGATACAGTTTTTTGTCAATCTATTACTTTTTCTGCCTCAGCTAATCCAATTGCCTATCAAGGTGCCATTCCTATATTTATAGATTCCGAAATTGATACTTGGAATATGGATCCTGTAATGTTAAGAACTGCATTGGAAGAAGCCAAACACAATGGGAAAATGCCAAAGGCTATCATTCCTGTTCATTTATATGGGATGCCTGCGAAAATGGATGAAATACTTTCAATTGCGAATGAGTATGGTGTTCCTGTAATTGAAGATGCTGCAGAGGCATTAGGCTCTAATATAGATAATAAACCTTGTGGAAGTTTTGGTGAGTTTGGTGTGTTAAGTTTCAATGGGAATAAAATTATTACAACATCAGGCGGGGGAGCATTATTGTCTGAAAATGCGGAAATGATTGAAAAGGCACGTTTCCTTGCTACTCAAGCAAGAGACTCAGCTCCTCATTACCAGCATTCTCATATTGGTTATAATTACAGGATGTCGAATGTTTTAGCAGGAATCGGAAGAGGACAATTAGAAGTCTTAAATGATCGAGTTGAAGCAAGGAGAAACAATTTTGAGAGGTATAAAAAATATTTTTCAAAGCAAAATAATGCTGGATTTACAATCAAATTTCAAGAAGCTCCTTCAGGATATTACTCTAATCGTTGGTTAACGTGTATTTTAGTCGATCCAGCATTAAATAATGGATTGACGCGTGAAATTATTAGACTTTCATTGGAAGAAGAGAATATTGAATCAAGGCCACTTTGGAAACCAATGCATCAGCAGCCAATTTTTGCAGATTCCAAGGCTTACCTTAATGGAGTGTCAGACAAATTATTTGAAGATGGCCTTTGCTTACCAAGTGGTTCAAATTTGACTAAAGAGGAGTTTGACCGAATCTTTGAAAGCTTAGACCTTGTTTTTGAAAAATACCAAAACAAATAATGTACAAAAAATATATTAAACGGATAATTGATTTTATAATAGCATTAATTCTATTGGTCATATTTTCGCCCATTATAATAATTTGTTTTATTCTATTATTAATCGTTAATAAAGGGGATGCTTTGTTTTTTCAAATAAGACCAGGCTATCAAAGTACACCATTTACGATATTAAAGTTTAAGACAATGCATGATGGGAAAGATGTTAACGGGAATCTACTTCCGGATGAAGTTAGACTGACTCCAATAGGTAAAATCGTAAGAGGATTTTCAATTGATGAATTACTTCAATTAATTAATGTAATAAAGGGGGATATGAGTTTAGTTGGCCCAAGGCCGTTACTTACACAATATTTAACACGATATACCCCTGAACAAACAAGACGTCATAATGTAAGACCTGGTATCACAGGCTGGGCTCAAGTTAATGGCCGAAATGCTTTAAGCTGGGAAGAGAAATTTAAGCTTGACGTAGAATATGTTGAGAATATTTCATTCTCATTGGATTTCAAAATCTTGTGGATGACTTTTTTGAATGTTGTTCAGCGGAAAGGAATTAGTGCTGATGGTCATGCGACTATGGAGGAGTTTAGGGGGAGTGAGGGGTGAATAATATTTCTTTTGAATAGAATTAAGCTCGCTGGATGGCGGGCTTTTTTTGTTGTTGGGGGGCTTACAGATTACCATTAAATAAAAATCAGTTGATCGTTAAGGCTAAATCTTCGCTTGTCCCAAATTTTAGTTAAATTTGCTTAACTATATACGTACCATAATACTTCAGTATGAAATTATTCAGTCGAATTCTTTTGACCCTTTCCTTTATTTTACTTGTTCATGCGGCCTTCTCACAGGCAAAACGTAAAGTAGAAGATCTTAGTGATGAAGAAATTTCAACCTTCTTCGAACGTGCCCAATCCAGCGGTATGACCGAAGCACAATTAGAAAAAGCGGCAAAAGCACAGGGTTATACTTCAGCTGATATAGCTAAAATGCGTAGCCGTTTAACGCAGATAGGGGATACGAAAACAAAGGAGAAAACGTCGACGTCGAAATCGAAAACTTCTTCCAAAAGAACGGTTTCGGGCAAATTGAGCACGAAAAAATCAAAAAAGGGGGTCAATTCAGAAGAAGAAGAAGATACGGAAGAGGTTGCGATGGAGGAAGAAATGGTTGATTCTACTCTTTTGCATAAGAAAAAGATTTATGGTGCAAACCTGTTCAATAACAAGAAATTAAACTTCGAGCCAGATTTACGTATCGCCACTCCTGTGAACTATACGCTAGGGCCAGATGACGAGTTAAATATTGACATCTTTGGCGAAGTGATGGACAATTACACAGTTACTGTGAGTCCTGAAGGTACTGTTAAGATTCTAAACCTGAGCCCAATTTATGTGAATGGATTAACAGTGGAAGCAGCCTCTGCACGCATTGTTAGTCGTTTGAGACAATTATACCAAGGATTGAATCGCCCCGGAAGTGGATCGTCTGCGATCATTACTTTAGGAAATGTGCGCAGCATAAAAGTAACCCTAGTGGGTGAAGTAGAGAATCCGGGTTCATATACCATCTCATCTTTGGCAACCGTATTTAATGCCTTGTATTTAGCGGGCGGCCCTAACGAAAATGGATCCTATCGTAGCATTCGTGTGATTAGAAACAACAAAGTGGTTCGCACCTTGGACTTATACGATTTCTTATTAAAAGCGGATCAAAAAGATAACATCCAATTAAAAGACCAAGACATCATCCGCGTAGGTGATTTTGATTCTCACGTAGAATTAGCCGGGGAAGTAAGACGCCCTATGGTTTTCGAGGCCGTAAAAGGAGAGACATTAAAAGACATCCTTCGCTATGCGGGAGGCTTTACTGATAAGGCCTATACCTATTCGCTTACTGTTCGTAGAAATACTTCGCGTGAGTTGAAATTATTAAACATCACACAAGATGAGGTAGCGACTTTCCAACCTCAAAATGGCGATTCGATTTCCGTGGGGAAAATCATCGAACGTTACGAAAACCGCGTAACGGTAAGTGGGGCGGTATTTAGACCGGGTGTTTTTGCCATTGAAAATGGTTTGACAACTGTAAAAGAATTGATTAAACGCGCGGAAGGACCTCGTGAAAATGCCTTCTTAAATCGTGCGACCATTTCTCGTAGGAAAGAAAACTATGATCCGGAAATGATTTCTTTTGACTTAGGTAAGGTATTGAGAGGGGAGTTAGCAGATATCGCGTTGCACCGGGAGGATTCCTTAACGGTTTATTCGCTAGATTCATTGCGTGAATACCAGAAGGTAAGTATCTACGGTGAAGTGAATAAACCAGGTATTTTCGAATTCCGTGCAGGAATGAAAGTGGCCGATATCATTCTAATAGCCAAAGGCTTTAAAGAAGCAGCTAGTTATGCTAAAATTGAATTATCCCGTCGTGTAATTACGCATGGAAATGATGATGCAACGAAGGAGAAAATCCAGGTGAAGACTTTTGATATCGATGGTAGCTTAAATATCAGCAACGAAGGAAGTCAATATGAACTGAAACCATTTGACATTATCTCCATTCGACGTTCTCCTAATTACGAGGTACAGAGAGGGGTGACCATTGAGGGGATGGTGAACTTCCCAGGTCGTTATGCCATACCTAAAGACGATCAAAAAATAGCTGATTTAATTTTTGAGGCGGGTGGGCTAAAGCCGGAAGGTTATTTAGATGGGGCCATCTTATACCGTGACTCGACTGTAGTGGGTGTAAAACTTTCGGAAATCTTAAGAAACCCAGAATCGAAAAACAACCTATTACTCATGGAAAATGACCGTTTGGTCATCCCACGCGTTTTAGAAACGGTTAAATTATCTGGTGGTGTTCAAAACCCGATCGCTATTGCTTTCGTGGAAGGATATAGCCTGCAGGACTATTTAGACGGCGCAGGTGGTTACACCGAATATGCAGATAAGAAAAATGTCTACGTGAAAGCTCCTAATGGGATCTCTACGAAAAGAAGACGATTCTTATTCTTTAAGATTAACCCGAAGGTGCTACCAGGTTCAGAGATTGTTGTTCCTGAATTCCCTACGAATATGAAGAAGGGACTGACCACTGCGGAAGTGATGGGTTTAACTTCAGCACTCGTATCGCTGGCGTTGACATTAACTACGTTAATTAGCAAACTTTAATCTCTCCTTTCCATGTCTACAATAGAAAATAATCAAATAGAAGATAACGGGGAGATTTCGATCAATTTTGGTGAGATTTTCCGTACGCTCAAGTCTTATCGGATATTAATTGCTACTTGTGCAGTATTATTCGCGGCTTTAGGCGCTATTTATTCCTTGACACAGCCTAACGAGTATAGCTCTAACGCGAAGCTTTTACCAGAATTGGATTCTAAATCCGGTGGTGCTGGAGGAATGGGAGGATTGAAATCTTTAGCCGGATTAGCCGGTGTGGATTTAGGTGGAAGTTCATCTAGCGCGGAGGCGATTCGTCCAGATTTATACCCTAACATTGTTCAGAGTGCTCCTTTGTTACAAGAAGTATTAAAGGCAAAGATTTACAGCACAAAGCACAAGAAATGGCAAACGGTGTTGGACTTCTTATCTGAGAAACAAGATACGGCGCCATTGGATTTAGGCGGAGATCCGTCTGAGGAGGATGTAGTTTCAGATGTAAAATTAGATAAGGTGCCTTCCTCAGCTCTTTCTGCTGATTTAATGAAGTTAAATAAGAAAGAACAGGCGGCTATTAAAAAGCTAAGAGCTTCTGTTGTTTTGGAAATCGATAAGAAATCGGGTGTCATTTCTTTGACTACGAAACTGACTAATGCGGTGGCTGCCGCGAATATTACCTCCTTAATTCAGCACTACTTAACGAAGTATGTAACGGATTACCGTACGCAGAAGGCTAGACAAGAATTGTCCTTCTTAGAAAATCGCCTGAAGGAATCCCGTGCGCGCTACGACCAAGCCTTATTTACGTTAAGTGCTTACCGCGATCAAAACATGAACTTGTTCTTGAATGTGGCGAAAGACCGCGAGAAGAAATTACAATACGAGGTAGACATGGCCTATAATTTGTACACGACTATCAGTGGACAATACGAAGAGGCTAAGGTGAAATTGCACCGCGAAACACCGGTATTTAAAGTGTTGGAACCGGCACAGGTGGCAGTTCAGAAAGATGGTCCTAAGCGTAGTTTGATTACGATCGGGTTTATGTTTGTGGGGGTTTTTGCGGCGTTGATTTATGTGTTTTTTAAGGAGGTGAATTTTAAAGAGCTACTTGGGTAGCTCTAGAGTAGAGATAATAGAGTATAGAGTAGAGAGGAAAGCATAGAGCATAAAGCACAAAGAATAAAGATATGGAGTCACCTGCGGTCTAGTCATCGCTGTGCGATTTAGTCACGACTACGTCGTTTAGTCATCGCTTTGCGATTTAGTCGTCACTACGTGACTTAGTCGAATTAATAAAAAGAAGCTCGCTGGAAGGTGAGCTTTTTTGTTTTAGGGGATTATCAGTTTGCTGATAGGGTGTTGAAGTAAATGGAAGTACATTTAGGGATAATGTATATCAGTTGGTTTTTGAGCATGGCGTGCATGAAAATTCAGAAAAATTCATGCAAAATTAAATTAATTTGATACCTTTACTGATAAATTAATGAAAGCATTACGTCAACATATCAAACCTGGGGTTGTTTATCGCCGATCTGACCTAGAATATTTTTCTACGGCCATCGATCGTCATTTAGCACAATTAGTTCAAGAGGGGGTATTAAAGCGATTAAGCCAAGGCTTATATTATTCACCGCAAGTTTCTAAGTTTGGGATTTTGCCACCAGATGATAATCAATGGATAGAACGTTTTTTGAAAGATGATGATTTCTTAATTGTATCCCCTAATTCATTTAATGCATTAGGATTAGGTTTGACACAGCTATACAATACAACTTGGGTGTATAATCACAAGCGAAAAGGCGAGTTTAAGTTAAATGGGAAAACGCTTGAATTTAAATTAAAATCAGCCTACCCAAGTAAGGTAACAAGAGAATTCTTACTGGTAGAATTATTGAATAATATGGATGAGTTAGTTGAAATCCCTACTTTGGAACGTATTTCTAACAAATTTAACGAATTTGATATTACTTCATTATTGAAAATGGCCCAAACTTATGGATCAGGGAAAAGCAAGAAAATCCTTAAATCATTAGTGCGTAAAGAAAAGATATATGCTTGACTTCATTCATAATGATCCAGATTTCGGTGATTTACTAGCCATCGTTTCATCTTATTTAGGAGTTGATATTACATTAGTCGAAAAAGATTATTGGATAATGCACGCTCTATATTCTTTAAAACAACAAAATATCGAGTTTGAGCTAAAAGGTGGAACATCTCTTTCCAAAGGCTATGGCTTAATTCATCGCTTTTCTGAAGATATTGATATTCATATTAGGACTAACTTTGGCCTTGCGATTGAAGGCAAAGAGGATAAGCGAAGTGTCATTGATGCTCGGAAACAATTTTATGATGTTTTAGCAAATAATATCATCATAGATGGTATTGTTCAAGTAGAAAGAGATTATGAATTTGACGACCAATTAAAATATAGGAGTGGAGGAATAAGGTTATATTATAAAACACGTACACCAATATTAGATGGATTAAAAGAGGGGATTTTATTAGAGGCAGGCTTTGATACCATTACTCCAAATAGCCTTTTAAATATAAGTTCATGGGTTTGGGAACATTTAGTCTCTATCGATATTCATTCACAATATAAAAATAATACCGCACTAGCGGTTCCTTGTTATCATCCTGGCTTTACGTTGATCGAGAAGTTACAAACCATCATTCGTAAGTTTAGAAACATGGATAAGGGTTCAGAATCAACAGAAAAAAACTTTATGCGTCAGTATTACGATGTATATTGTCTGCTAGGAGATAAAACAGTTATTGAGTTCATCGGATCGCAAGAATACCTAGATCACAAATTAAAACGAATAAAGGGGGACGATAAGTTAATTCAGATTTCTGAAAACCCTGCATTCTTACTAGGGGATGGAGAAATTAGAATGGCTTTTGAAAATAGATATAAATCAACTGCTAAACTTTATTACAAAGGGCAACCTCCCTTTTCAGAAGTCTTGGAAAGAATACATCATTTTTTGCCTGCATTGTAATTTTCCGAATTGTATTTAAAAATTTGACAAATAATGTTAAAAAAAATAATGCAATTCGGATTTATGCCGAATTAAACAATTGCTTGAATTGCTAGCATTGAAAATCACCTCCTTAGATATCAATAGAGTGAAAGAGGACGTAATTCGTTTTATTCCTAATCCACAAGAGTTAGAAATTTGGTCTCAAGAATATTTTCAGCAAATAGTTGAGAGGCTGGAAGTGAGTTAAGAAAGCTCGCTGGAAGGTGGGCTTTTTTGTTTTAGGGGATTATCAGTTTGTTGATAGGGTGTTGAAGTAAATGGGGGTACATTTAGGGTAATTAATCTACTGTTAGAAATTCTAAAAGTAATACTCAGTTTTGTTTACATTTTTTGTAAACTTTTATTATATTTACTAAAGCATGAAGGTAGTTGAAGTGAGAACTGGTCATGTGATTTTGGTAGAAATAATTCCTGCAGAATTGTCTGATTTAAAAAATGAAAACTTCCATTTCGATTGGATGAAGGAAGTAAATCATCAAGAAAAATATAAAATGAAACAACAGGGCAGATTACTTAGTCTGGAGGTGCCTGAAATTTTCGAAGTGATAAACATGTATGACCATGATAAATGAAAGCCTTATTTTAGATCCAGAGAGTTTATTAGACTCTCGAGATTGCTCCCGAGTGGATGAGGAAAAGGAATTAAAGGCTCTTTCAAAGGCGCGGGCTCTGAGAAAGCATAATCTAGGAGCACATGATGTTATGCGTGCTCGTTTACTTCAATTAAAATTGAAAATGGAAGAATTTTTGTCTTCTAACTCGAATAATACAAAAAGTCAATTCCCTTTATTTTTAGAATTTTATGTGGATACTATCTACCCTAAAAGAAAGCTCTTTGCTCAGGATATTGATGTAAATCCGATTAGTTTAAGCCAGGTCATAAATAACCATAGAGAACCCAAGGAGGAATTTATTCTAAGACTTATTATTCATTCAGAGAAAGTATTTAAAAACGTTTGCCACTTTCAAAGCAATACCTGGCTCGAGGTCTTTTTAAAAGATAAATTTATGGAGACTATTTCTTCTGAAAAGAAATGGCGTAAAGAAGAGGGCAAACACGTTAGGGTTTTTGAACTAGTTTAATGAGATTTTTCAATAACTAGCATAAATTAAACTACCTAAATCCTGAACGGACTTCACTCGATCTATTTGACTTTTAGGAAATCCATAATAGGCTGTCATCGTGAGGTAGGGATTGATTTTTTCTGGGTAAAATCGATAGCCATGATCACCGGTTAAGATGATCTTGAATTTTTGGGATTGGATTAGGGGCAGAATTAAATGTGTATATACGTGTTCATTCGTGAACTGCCAAAAATCGAGGTAGTTGCTTACTTTGTCTTGGTAAGGAGAGGGTTGATAGGATTTAGAGCCTATGTAATACAAAGGCGGATGTGGCATGAGTAGGTGCAGGTAGATAAAGGTCTTACGGCTGGAGAGGCGCGTTATTTTATGAGCTGCTTGCTCTACGATCGATCGGTTATGCATCGCCTGTTTTTCATCTGGTGTGAGGAGGTAGAGAAGGCTAAACATCGATTTGGAGAAAAGATGCTTTATGAAATTCGCTTGTTTCTCCTCCTTTTCATAGTAGTAGATCTTAGAGTAGGCCTGTGTTTTTCCGATATCGAAGATGCCTCCGTTATAACAGGTGATGCCTTTATTGGCTAAATCGGTTAATAAAGAAGATTGCCGCAATAGTTGAATGGCGGTGGGAGCGTCGAGGTTTGCATCAGCTACTTTCAAATTATAATTAAATAGGGAGGCGAGGCTATTCACCGTGGCTTTGTTTTGAGTGGACGAGGCGGTGGAGACTTGCCAGCCAGTGTTTTGTAATCGTGTACTGAATTGCAGCGGATTCCGCTGTGGGGCATAGCGCGCTATTTCACTGGGGGAGGCATATTCGTCTAAGATGATTAAGAGGACTGGTTTTGTTTGGGATGGCTCAATGCGTAATAAATGAGGGGTGTATGTTATAATCGATTTTTTAGGTGGAATCAGCGAATGAATGAGCAGCGTAGTCGAAAAAATACACAAAAAGACGTTGATCAGGTGAGCGCGGCTTTTGTGTTTCTTCAATAGGAGGTAGTTCAAGGCTAAGATGACTAGCCAGCTGAAGGGTAAAAAATACCGCGCACGGATGGTGGGGAGGTGGACAAAAAAGGCATTGAATTTACTCCAGATTTGGATCAGGGGTTGGTAATAGAGCAACAAAATCAAACTAGGAACGACCAGGATACTTAGGTCTACTTCTAGGCGATTCAATAGTTCCGTTCTCGTCTTTTGGTAACCAATTTCCAAGAGCACTACACTGAAAAACAATACGATAAAGGGGATTCTGTCAGGATAGGTGGCGGGCAGATAGAACAAGTAAGGCAGGAAGACCAAGCTCAACAGCACCGATGTACGGAAAGGAATGGCTGATTTTATCCCCATTTCTCTACCAAATAAAGGGTGCGCACGGACTTATCCAAGGTCTTCTGTTGTAGAATGTGAAACTTCTGCTGAATAATTAATTCAAACTCTTCTTTGCTGGGATAATAACGGGGATTAGTTTGTAATAATTGGCTGACTTTTCGATCTGATTTTTCAATGAATTCAATGAGCACATAGCGGTTCGAAAAGGCATAGACTAATTCTGTGATTAACTCAAAAGGGATCAGTTTTGTTAAGGCTAAATGATGCACAAGGGCTAGTGCAAGCACTAAATCTGCTTTCGCCCGTTTAAAAATAGAGGGGTGCTCTTTTCCTAGTAAACCAAAATCAGGACTAGTTTGGGATAAATCCCCTAATAGCGCATGGAGTTTTTTGTTCCCCGTTTCTGTTATCTTTTTCTCGATTTCATCAACGCATTTTTTGTCAAATTCCAAGGCAATCACTCGGTCCGCATAAGCGCAGGCTAGTTCAGCGAATTTTCCTGTGTTTGCCCCTAAATCCAATACCGTTCTTATGGGACATGATTGTAGATAGGCTTTGACCGTTTCCTGTTTGTCCTGTAGGTATTCCTCCGTCTCAATGTCGATGTCGTAGTATTCCGACCAATAATCCGTGTACTGGTGATAAGTATCCCATTTTTCGATAGTGCCTTTGATCAGGTGAAACATTTCGCGCAATTTCTCGCGCGTAAAGCCTTTTGACTGATCTTTTTGAAGGCCATGCTTTACATAAGATTTGGCATGCAGATGTAAATGCAAAAGACAGCTCAGGTTGAGGTAGGATTTCAGGGGTAAGTTTTGACTGATAAAATCCAAAGGCAATCCTTGGTGATTCGCTAACGTCATGCGTCCCCACCGCATACCCCGGTAATGCATCAAAGTAAAGGGGCCAAGCATTTCCTCACAGAATTGCCTATAGGCGACCCAATAGTTAGGTTCCTCGAAAAAGGCAAAAGAGCTGGTATCAAATAGCAGCGCTTTCCCGCCTTGCAGACAAAAATTATAAGGGGTGGCGTCCTTCAAAATCATCCCATAGTTAAGGGCAATGAGATTAATTTCCAAATAGGCTAATAGGGCTTTTCTCCATTGCGCGTAACACCACTCGAATGGAAGACTTAAAAAACCAATCTGTTGTGGATAAAGGATTTTGTAGGCCTCTTGATCAGTAGATAATTCAACCTCTTGATGCGGGATGAGTAATTTCGATTGTACTAGTTTCGAATATAGACCAGAAGTCATTAAGTGCTCATATTCAGCTTGATATTCTGGTGTTATGGCTCGGTAATAGATACCCTCTTGCTGGAAAACGCGCGCGGAATAGTCCTTAAATGAAAAATTTTCAGGTCTTATTCCGTTCATTTTTCCTTTTTTCTAAATAGGTTTTTCACGAATAATATCACCCGTTTATAAAATACGACGATCGTTAATAGACCAGATAAGAGCGCTTGAAAAATCAAACTCCCGGCTCCGGGATCAATATAGGCTAGATTAAATAGAGAAATCATACATAAATTTAATCATTTCGCACGGAATAGTAAGAGATCGGCCTTAAAATTTAGGCATTGGTAGATAAGTGCCATTTTAATGTCGACCAATCCACTCACCCACTAAATAAATTATCATTCATCTTATAAAATAAAATAGTAATTTTATAGACTGGTTTTCTGTCTTCGGACTAGACCTAAATAAATTAGAGATGAAAGCATTCCGCATACTTATATTATTGATTCTGGCAATTCCCGTTTTTGCCCAGGAGATTCCGGTAGACGTTAATAATTTTAGCGATCAGCAAATAGCGCAGATTATGGTGAAGTACCAGTTGCAGGGGAAAACACCGGATGAGATTTCCCAAGTGTTAAAAGAGAAGGGTGTTCCTGCAGATCAAATCATCATTCTAAATCGTCGTATTGCTTCTTTAGATCCTTTAACGGGGGTTTCTCAGAATGCGTATAAGACCAAAACAAAGGACGAAATTACCGTTCCGCGTAAGAAGATAGAAATTGCCGGGCCTTCTGTTCGTGTGGGCTTGCCTATTTTTGGTTCTGAGATTTTTGAAAACCAAAACCTGAGCTTCGAGCCTAATTTAACCATTTCAACACCGCACAATTACGTGATAGGCGTGGGTGACGAGTTAATCGTCGATATCTATGGTTTAAGTGAAAGTACAAAAAAACTAAAGGTTAGCACGGAGGGCTTTATTCGTTTTCCTAATCTAGGGCCTATTAAAGTAAGCGGTTTAACCATCGAAGAAGCACAAGTTCGCATTCGTGAATCTGCGGCGAAAATCTATACGACCATTGCTGGCGGTAGTACGAAAGTGATGGTTTCTTTAGGCCAATTGCGTTCTATTCAAGTTACTCTAGTAGGAGAGGTAATGAAACCAGGGAACTATTCTGTTTCCTCCCTATCTACCTTGATGAATGCTTTGTACGCTTCTGGAGGTCCTTCAGATTTAGGTTCTTTCCGCAAGATTGAGTTAGTGCGTAACGGTAAAACGATTACCACATTAGATTTATACGATTTCTTGTTAAAAGGGGATTTATCGAAAAATAGACTTTTGCAAGACGGCGATGTGATTCGCGTTGGAACTTATGAGTCACGCGTGGCGGTGAGTGGTTCCGTGAAGAAAAAAGCCTTATTCGATGTAAAGAAAGGCGAAACGGCAGCTGACATCTTGCGTTATGCAGGTGGTTTTTCAGATGATGCGTTCAAGGAACGTATTCGCGTGAAGCGGATGGGTGCTTCCGGTTTTGAGGTTTTCTCTGTGAAGTCTGATGGACTTTCGGCGTTTCAATTATATTCTGGAGACACCTTGGTGGTGGATGCTTTGCCTAATCGCTTTATAAATAGAGCTTTTATCGATGGCGCCGTGTACTATCCAGGGGAATATGGTTTGAACGAATTCGCCAACCTGAAAGATTTATTAACGGCGGTTCACGTGAAGGAAGATGCTTACACGGAACGTGCTTTATTGAGTCGCTTGAATCTAGATTTAACGCCAGCTGTGTTACCTTTTAATGTGAAGGATGTGCTTTCTGGTAAGACCGATATCCGCTTACAACGCGAAGATAAGATTCATATTTACCCCATCACGAGTTTGCGCGAGGCTTATTCTGTAACAATTAATGGTGAGGTGAATCGTCCAGCGACGTTCACTTTTGCGGATAATATGCGTGTGCAGGATTTGATTCTGTTAGCTGATGGATTTAAGGAAGGCGCATCCCGTTCTCGCATTGAAGTTTCGCGTCGTTTAGTATCTTCATCGACATCAGATACAACGGCCTATTCGATTATTCATTCGATTGATTTAGGATCTTCTTCCGCGACCGATTTGAACTTCGTGTTACAACCTTTTGACATTGTTTCTGTGCGTAAAACGCCTTCTTATCGTACACAAATTACGGTTTCTGTAGAGGGAGAAGTGCTTTATCCGGGTAATTATACCTTATCAGGAAACAAGGAGCGCCTTTCGGATATCATCGCTCGTTCAGGAGGGTTGAAGCAAACAGGCTATGCAACGGGGGCCATTTTATTGCGAAAGACGCGGGTAAACAAAACGTCTGCTGATGAGGCTTTATCATCATCTAAGATTAATACGATTTCGAATCAATCGAAGCGTAGTTCAGTCAATTCCTTTGCCGCGACTGATACAGCAAAGATTGCTTCGAATGTGAATGGTTTATTAGTGGACCAAAAACCGGTGGGCATTCGCCTAGCGGAGGCGATGGAGAAGCCGGGATCATTGTATGATATTATTTTAGAGGAGGGAGACGTAATCAAAGTGCCTAAATTAACGCAGACGGTGCAGACTTTTGGGGCAGTGAATGTACCACGCCAAATCGCCTACCACAGTGGTTTAGGTTTCCGTCGCTTAATCTCAGAGTCTGGTTGGTTTGCTCCTAATGCCGCTCGTCGCTACGCTTATTTGGTTCGTCCTAATGGTGAGATCAAAACGACAAAACGATTCCTATTCTTCCGCTTCTACCCTAGTTTAGAGCCTGGTGCGGAGGTATACGTGCCTGCTCGCAAAGATAAACGTCCGATTTCTACGCCTGAATACATCGCGATGGGAACAGGCTTAGCGTCGCTAGGAGGCTTAATTATTGCATTAATCAACACGGTGAAATAATGGCAGAAAAGAAAACTATCGTTTTAGGGGATGTCATCGAATCGATCAAACGATTCTTTAGCTACCTGCGTTCTCAATTTAGATTGATCGCTTTATGCGCTATTATCGGACTTGCTTTACCCTTGATCTACCGCGCTATGCAAAAGCCGGCTTATGCGGCTTCGACCACGTTTATTTTGGAAGAGAAATCAGCAAGTGGCGGAGGTTTAGCGGGTCTTGCCTCACAAGTGGGCTTGGATATAGGAAGCCTAGGTAGTGGTTCAAGTTTGTTTACCGGAGATAATATTTTGGACATCATCAAGTCCCGAGTGATTATTGAGAAAGTGCTTTTGACGCCTGTTTCAGGTGATTCAGGGAAGACTTTAGCGGATTTATATTTGGAATTTTCGGGTTTAGGGGAGCGTTTGCCGGCTCCAGTTTCGTTTGCTATTCCGGCCGCTTCTGTTGTGGCACCGGCTCATACAGTATATCAAGATTCAGTTTTGTACGTCATGTATGAGCAAATCGCCAAGAAAAATGTTTCTGTAGATCGTCTGAACAAGAAAGGATCCATATTTAAGATTGTGACCGTATCTCAAAACCAAGTGTTCTCGAAAAACTTTGCAGAACGCCTATTGAAAGAGACGACCACTTACTATGTGAATGTCAAAACAAGCACTGCAGCAGCGAATGTGAAGCGTTTGCAGGCGCGTGGAGATTCCTTATTGCGCGTTTTAAATGCCAAATCGTATAATGCGGCCTCTTTCCAAATACTGGATCCGAACGTGGCATACAAGTCGATGTCTGTTCCGGCGGAAGTTAGCTCACGAGATAAATCAATTGTATTCAGCATCTACGCGGAAGTGACGAAAAATTTAGAAATGAGTCGAATCGCCTTGGTTTCTCAAACGCCGGTGATTCAATTATTGGATGTGCCTAAATTTCCTTTAATGGACGATCGTAAGTCTTATGTTTTCCTAGGAATTGCCGGATTGCTGGCTGGACTTTTTGTCGGATTCTTCCTTTGCCTCTACCTTTATACGGATAAATAATGCGTCGGGTGTTTCTTTTGCGCGCTTATGGAGACTTTGCGATAGCGGTGCAAGGTCTAGCTGCGACTGATGTGATCGTAGCCTCATTGCATTTGAAACCTTTGTATGACGCGCTGATATCTCGGGGCTGTATTTCGCCTCTTTCGATCGACTTCGTTGATTTCGGGATCAAGGGCACACAATTAAATCTCTTTACGAATAAGGCGCTTTTCAGTGTTGACACATTTCGTCAATTATCGAAAATCAAAGATTATATCAGCGCAAATCCAGGTTCGAACGATTTCGTCGAACAAAGTGCACGACTTGGACTCTTGAATTTCTTTACTGGACATTCGTTTCAATCGATTTTCGAGACAGGAGCGCCAGTTTATGCGGCCTATGGTATGTCTGCGCTGGGACTCGAAAGAAAAGCAGGTAAGGTATTAATCTTGCCAGATGCTCGATTGCATAAACGTATTATCCCTTCCTCGATTTTAGCGAGAATCGATGGGCGAGTGGCACGTTTTGGTGTAGATTATACTTCGTTCGAGCAATTAGTGGAACTGATTCAAGAGTCTGATTATGTAGTGTCGGCAGATTCATTGCCCTTACACCTAGCCTACCTGTGCCGGAAACCTCATTTTATTCTGTTCCCAGATGGAGGTAAACTGGATTTCTTTACGCCAGATGCCTTAGCTGCTGGTTCTTTCAGCACGTTTAGCCAATTCACTCATGTTTAAGCGCGCCTTTGTCCTTTTTGCAGAACACGAGACGGAGCGTAAGGCTCATGTGGAAGCGTTGCGATCTGCGCTTCCTGCGTTAGAAGTTGTGGAACCGGTATTTCCATCACTGGTGCATGTCCCTTTTTTAGAAGCGCTGATGCAGAAATCTTATGCGCGGACCGGGAAGGCCTTATTGCCCACCGAAATAGGGGTGATTTTGAGTCATCGCAAATTGTGGCGTATGATTTCACAAGAAGATTCCCAGGAACATTTCTTGGTGCTAGAATCTGACAGCCGAATTTTAAAGCCAGAACTTTTGAAGGAGAAAACGGCTCAGCAATATGATTTATTCTTCTGGGGTGCTTGGAATGGCTATGTGAGCTTGAAGAAATCGACGGCTCAACAGGGTGTGGGCGAACCCTTGATTAAATCCGTTTACGGGGCTTATGGGTATTCCTTGAATGCGAAAGCCGCTAAGTATTTGTTGCAAAAAACGGCACGGATAGCTTATCCTGTGGATATGTACAAGCGTTTTGTGGATTCCTCGGAGATTTCTCTGGGTGCCATAGTGCCGGAAGTGATTTCGACCTGGCGCACGTCTGATTCGATGATTCGACGGGAGAGTCGCAGACATCTGTTGACCGCTGAATTAATTCGGATGATTTTCTATTGCCGAAACACGATACAATCGTACTTTTGTTAATTATGCGTACACCTAAATCTATCGTAGCGATTACCTGGGATGGCAAATCCAGCCCCATGGACCACATCCATTTCGATGTGGATCCTGCATTCGATTGGTTATTGTACGAATACAGTGGCTTGATTTCAGAAGCACCGATTCCGGTGGCGCATTATATCTCCCTAAAATCAGAGTGCAAAGGGGATGTGATGCAGAACATTTATGCCAAATTGCAGTCAACGCCATTGACTTACATCGGCTTTTTAGATGATGACCAAATCATCTCCGTTTCAGACCTGAACAAGCTCTTTTTCATTGCTGCCTTAGAAAAATTAGACGTGTTTCAGCCTAGCTTGAACCACGATTCGTATTATAATTTACGCCAGTTCATCCACAAGCCGGGTTATTTGGTTCAAGATACTTGGTGGGTGGAAATCATGTCGCCATTTTACAGCGAGGCCGTTTTTCAGGCCGCTGGACCTCATTTTAAACATTCGATTTCCGGAACGGGACTCGATGTGTATTTGATCCCGACAATTCAACGTTTGATAGGCAAGACGAAAACGGCCGTAGTTCACGGGGTGCAATTAAAGCACGCACGTCCGATTCGTACGGATAACCGGGTGTTCTCGAATGGGAAGACTAATCTTGAGGAGATTCGTTATGTGCAAAGTGTTTGCCGCCAGATGGCCGCCGAAAATCCAGAACACTTCGATTCGGATTTTCATTACCATGTGTTAGACCGTCGCTTTGTGCACGGAGTGCCTTTGGCCTATAAAATCCAACGCATTCCGCGAATGATTCGAAACCTATATAAACTGATCGTGGACGCGAGTTACCGCTAATGGAGACCCGGAAAAATGTCTTTTATAATGTGTTATTAGCGATTACGCAGGTTTTATTCCCGCTAATCACGTTTCCTTATTTAGCGCGTACGCTAGGTCCAGAACACGTAGGCGTCTTGAATTTCGCCGAGAGTTTTGCCAAGTATTTTGTTTTATTAGCCGCCCTGGGAATTCCCATTTACGGGGTTCGCGAAGTGGCAAAAGCCGCTTCTGATCGTTCTTTGTTAACGAAGACATTTAGCGAAATTTTCATCATCAATGCGCTGGGGACCTTACTCTTAAGTCTTGTTTTCCTGGTCTTTATTGTCGCTCTTCCACAATTAGCAGCAGAGAAACCCTTGTTTTCTTGGGCTTTGGGCTACTTTATCCTGCAAGTCTTTCAATTAGAATGGTTCTTCAGCGGAATGAATCAATTCAAATTCATCGCCATTCGTTCCCTCGTAATTCGCCTCTGCTTCATCGCCGCCGTGTTTTTATTCATTCGTAACACGAATGACTATGTGAATTATTTCCGGATGCAGGTGGGATTAGCCGTGATATTAGCGGCTTTCAATGGGAAAAGGCTGTGGGAATTGTTGGACTTTTCTGGATTCTCCTTCGCAAATCTGGAACTGAAGAAACACATCAAGCCGATGGCTTTGTTGTTTTTAACCATCTTCACGATCTCGGTTTATTTCTCGCTGGATACGATATTATTGGGTTTCCTGGCAGACAACGAGAGTGTGGGTTATTATTCCTCGGCCTTGAAATTAAACCGCCTTTTTATCGGCGTCTTGAGCGCTATTTCGGTGGCTATGTTTCCTGGTTTAGTGAGCTTATATCATAAGGGAGAGAAAGAGGCCTTCGTTTTACTCGTGAAGCAATGTTTCTATGTCCTCGTGAGTCTTTCGATGCCTTTGGTATTAGGGATCGTTACCTGTGCGCCAGAGATCATTCATATCTTGTTAGGAACAGCCTTTGATAGAGCAATCTTGCCGCTGCAAATCACGGCGCCACTGATCTTGATTATCAGTATGTCAGGGATTTTTGGCTTCCAAATCCTCAGCGCCGTAGGCAAAGACAAATCTATCCTCATCTCTGCGCTGATTGGGATGTTTATCAGTATTATTCTAGCGTTCCTATTAGTTCCTACGCTGAAAGAAGAAGGGGCGGCCATTACGATTCTGTTGACGGAATTAGCGGTTTGTCTTGCTTTTGTCTTCTTCACGCGCAAGGAGATTTCACTGTCGAATTATACGACGGTCTTCTTTCAACAATTGCTGGGACTAGTTCCCTATTTGGGAATTGTGTTCTTGTTTAAGCTTTTTGTCCCAACGCTATTATTGCGTTTACTGGTGATAGGGGTGTTTTCGCTGGCTTGGTTTGTCGTGTTGCAGCTTTTTATCTTACCGGAAACGGTATTTCGTTCCCAATGGAACCGCCTAGCGGATCGCTTTAATAAAGAGGAATAAACTGGCACGCAGCTGGAAATAGGTTTTCCCATATTCCGCGTACAAATCAATTTGATCCTGAATCTTCGCCTTGTCCATATAAGGCAATTCTAAATTCGTATACAAGCGTTTCATCGCCGCTTTCCAGGTTGTAAAGTCTTTAATCACCGGAACCCCATCGTACAAGGCTAGGTTAAAGTCTAATAAGGCTTGTCTCTCTTTTATTTTACCTCCCACTTGCTGGTTTGCGTGGCTGCGGTACTGAAACAGTTTATCTGGGTTTGCTTTAAGGGTATTTTTTGCCGCAAAATAGAGTCCAATCCATCCGTCGTGCAATATCCCGGGTATCTGGGGGATGTCCTTTTCAAGGAGTTCGTGATTGCGCTTAAAAGTTAATCCGGCACCCGTCACCACATTGTCCACGCGTCTTTCGAAATCGGCTAGGTCAACTTGACCATACGGGAACCCAATAATGTCCCATAAAGTCATGCCGAATTGCGTTTCTCCCACTTCATCAATGATGTCTGCATTACTAAAAACAGCATCCGCATCTGGGTTTTGTTGGAAAAAGTCAAGGGTCTTTTCGACCTTGTTTGGTAACCAAACATCATCCTGATCGGCTAAGAAAATAAGATCCCCCGTCGTCTTGCGCAGGCATTGCTGCATATTGGCTACGGTGCCTAGGTTTTTCGCATTAAAATGGAGCTGAATTTGTGGATAGGACGCCGCATAAGTAGCTAAAATCTCTCGTGTGCCATCCGTCGAACCGTCATCGCAAACGATAATTTCGTGAACAGGAATACTTTGGCCTAAAATCGAATCCATTTGCGCCTGTAGATAAGCCGCACCCTGGAAGGTGATCATGGAGACGGAGAGTTTCATAGAATGCTTCGAAGGTAGGAAGGGAAATTTTGTACCTGAATGACTTCAGAGGGCTGAAATAAAAAAGGAGCGACATCGTTCGCCATTTCGTTCATATTTTGTGTAGAGCAATGACTCAAAATTGCTTCCTTTAATTGTGTTGAGGTCTTTATTCCCAGTTTCTGTTCTAAATAGGAGTAGTCAGGCTCCTTAATTTTGGACAAAATAAAAACAATATCGTAAAAATCCCTCCCTTTATTTCTAGGACGATTCAAAACGGCATAATATTTCTGAGCTAATAGGGTTTCTAATGGCGTCGTATAAATCTGCGTAAATATGTCAAACTTGTTCAAGAAGATTAAATTAGGCTCGTATGCGTAGTTTTGTGGTTCGGTATCTAACTGAAGTAGAATTTTTTCTTCCGAGTGACCTGACATACCCAAATTGAATAATACGGATGGGAAGCGAATGTAGCAATGAAAGGCACCTTTAAACACCGTTTTGATCTCTACCTGATATCCCTCAGCGCTTAGTTTTAGTATGATTAGTTCGCCGAGTTCGTCGAATTCAATCGTACTCATTCCCTTGTTGTCAAAATCTAAATCCTCTGAAAAGCGCTGATTCCCATGCACAATTCTCAAATTTGTGCCGCCTAAAAAGATGAGTTTGGAAGCAAACACACTTGTATAGATTATCTCGAGAAGTTTATATTGCAAGTACTCTCGGATGATAAATCTGCCTTTTGAATGTAACGAAATGGGATAAGCCGATTGTATGGAATTATAGCTGAGCATAGTGGTAGGTTTGCTTAAATACCTTTACTCTTTTTTCCAAAGCACGGGATTTAAATAGGCTCAAATATATCGCAAAGTTTTGCCAATCGATTCCCCCTAAAACATCGGCATTAAATCGAAGGGCTTCTATATCTGCCACTGTTTGGATTTCAGGATGTAGATACAGGTAATCTAAAATAGCTTTTTCTAATTCTGCCATTAATATGGGCTGAGAGCTTGAATAGATTGTTTTGTAGCCAAAAAAGACACTATTCTTGATGGATCGATAGGTGAAATTACCTCGATCATTCTCAAAATGGGATGTTTTTTTAGTGGTGACTGATGTGATACTAAAAGTACTCTCTGGAATCAGCCCAAAGTAGTCAAAAGCAGACTCTAATGAGATGTAAGAAGGTTTGCACAGCAAATTCGCTACCCTAAATTGGGAGAATTCCGAATGCTCCATTTTGGTGAAACAATACCACTTATTTGATAATTTTTGCAAGTAATTTTTCGCTTGCCACTCCACTAGACGCCTAGAGTCGAAGTGTGGAAATGCTTTATAGATGTCTTGCGTGCTGAAAACACCGAAGACTTCCATTTGTTCCAAGAAGGCCAGAAAGCTTATTCTGTTTCTCATAATTGTTATAATTAACAAATATAAGAAATAATATTACGAAAGGTGTGCATTAGTAATATACAAGAGTTTATATTACTAATGCATACTTTGTTTTTTAGCATTTTCCCCTCTTTTGTTCAGCACCGGATTATTCCTAACTTTGTTTATGAAGTTTTTGCTGTCGCTTTGTTTCGTTTTGTGTTTGTTTTTGACTCCAATGTGGGCCCAAAACGCCATCCCTGTCGGATTCTCCGACATCGATGAACAAGTTCGCAACCTCCAATTATTAGGTAAAGTAGACGCTAATCAATCTATGCTGGCCAGGCCCTTTTATTCTACGGGAAAGCAGAGCATGCAAGATTTGTACCGATTGATCGATCCCGCGGCAAACGACTCCATTAAGAGCTATAAAAAAGGGCTGTTTCAAGCCATTTTATTACCGGCATCTCTTTCCCAAAAGCTGAATACGTCCCGTCCTTACGGTTGGAACGATCAGGCAATGTCCATCTCCAATGGCTATCAAATGCAGGCTAGCGCTGGTATTTATGCGCGTTTTAGCATTTTACATGTGCAGTTTAAACCCGAATTTGTACACACTGGTTCAGCAGATTATGAAACCAGCGATGCCTGGGGACAGGTAAATCCATCGTTAGATCGGGTAAGTTTAGGACAATCTTCGGCTCGTTTAGAGGCGGGTGGAATATCGCTAGGGGTGTCGAACCAGAATCTTTGGTGGGGCCCAGGTCATTATTCATCGCTTTTAATGACGAATAATGCAGCGGGCTTTCTACACTATAGTTTGAATACTACCCGTCCCTTGAAAACACCCATCGGTTCGTTCGAATTTCAATTGATTTTAGGCCGGATGACGCGGGATTCTCTGCAAGGCTTTGAGAATAATGGCTTGAAAAGACGGGATTTATCCTTTAATCCGAAGAATCGCCAATACAACGGGATCATCCTGACCTACCAGCCGCGATTCATGAAAAACGTCTTTTTCTCGGTCTCTCGTGCTTTTCAAAATTACGAGGTGCCCCTGCCTAATGCGAAGTTCATGAATACCTATTTGCCGGTCTTGAACAATTTATTTAAGAGCGATTATAACGATGATACGTTAAGTAAAGACCAAATTTTGAGTATTTCCACCCGCTGGTTAATGCCAAAGAATCACGCAGAGGTCTATGCGGAATTTGGTTACAATGATGCGAAACAAAACCTGCGCGATTTGTGGCTGGATATGTCTCATTCTGCTGCTTGGGTAGTCGGATTTAAGAAATTACATCCGCTAAATGCGCGAACTTTTATTTCCTTGCAAGCGGAGGCGACTAAGATGTCAGAAACTCCATCTTATTTAATGAGGGGGGCAGGAAACTGGTACGAGCATGGACAAGTTTACGAGGGTTTTACGAATAATAATCAAATTATCGCCAATGGGGTGGGGCATGGAAATGATGCACAATCTTTCGCGGTCAGCTGGAACCAAGGCTGGACGAAGCTGGGATTCACCTTTCAACATGTGGCGAATCGACCTACAACTGTTACGGGAGGCAATGCAGTCGCCACTCGAAATACGAAATGGGATGATTATGCCTATGGCTTACAAGGCGGATATCGCTACAAAAAGCTTTTATTTACAGCGGATGTAAAATGGGTGAATTCGACGAATTATTTATGGGAAAAGGATCATTCGAAATCGAATGTCTATGCCTTCATTAATACGATTTTCTTATGGTAAAGTACGTTCTAGGCCTCTTATTGCTCTCTTGCTCGGTCTTCGCTCAGACGACTTTACTGGATGATATTAGCTTGCAGGATCTGCAGCGCAACGCTCAATTGTTGAATGGCAAGGATTCAGCTAAGTATGAGAATCAGTCCTTTATGATTCGCTCAACTTCTGCATGGCAAGAAATGAACGCATACGCGCCATCTGATAAATTTAATTTGGAAGGAATAACCTTGCGTCACACGCTTCAAAATAACAGCAAAATGCCCTTCGGCTTTAACCAAGGGACGATGTATCCGTCCGTTGGTTTTCAGCGTCGCTGGAGTCTGGGAGTCCATTTTACGTGGAAATTTCTGGATGTAAACTTACAGCCTGAATGGGTATTGGCGGAAAATTCGCCCACCGTTCCTTTTGCCGGAAGTCCGCAGGACGGGAACTATTGGACACGTGTGTTCTTTATCATCAATAATAACATCGATGCCTATAGTCGGTTTGGAACGGAGCCATTGAAATATTTCTTCCCGGGCCAATCGCGCATTGCTTTCAAAGTGGGGAATGTAGCCACGGGAGTTTCTACGGAGAATAATTGGTGGGGGCCGGGCTTCAGAAATAGTTTAGTGCTGACAAATGAGGCGTCGGGCTTTTTACATTATTTCGTCCAAAACAGAAAGCCGGTAATCACCCCCATCGGAACTTTTGAGGGGAAAGGCTTAATAGGGATGTTAGAGAATTCGCCTTTTCTTTCACCTGAGGACAAGAACTTCAGGCCGATTTGGGCGGGAGGTATTGAAAACAAGAACAATTCGGTTCGCATGCTGAAGGCCATTATTGTGAATTGGCAGCCGAAGTGGGTGCCTAATTTCTACCTGGGGTATTCTTTTGCGCAGCAAAATTACTTCACGAATGAGGGTCCGCAACCGGGTAAACCGTTCATTGAAAATCCCAAAATGCAGTTGGGTGCATTCTTAATGCGTTTTGCTTTGCCAAAAGATCACGCAGAATTCTATGCGGAACTAGGTCAGCCTGATAAGGTGGTGGGGCCGGCGAGTTTTTTCGGGGATTCTACGAAGACGGGTTTTGTGCTAGGGGGACGGAAGTTATTTCCTTTGGGCAAAAAGAAGAAATCCTACTTACAGCTAGGTATCGAGTTTACGCAATTGCAGTTGATGGATCCGGGTTTAGTGATCGACAATACCCAGCCAGGGGGAGAACCGCTACGCAATAGCTGGTACACGAGCACGCAGGTGCGCCAGGGTTATACCCAAAACGCGAAATTGCTGGGTGCGTCCATCGGGCCGGGTTCGAATAGCCAAACGATTCATTTGAGCTTTCACCGAGGCCGAAGTTTGATTCGTGTGCACGCGGAACGTGTGGCGAAAAACAACGATTTCTATGTGTACCAATACTATGGAAGTGGTTATGAAAACCGCTATTGGGTTAATTTGCTGACTGGCGTGGAAACACAAATCGGTCTCACCAAGAATTTGCTTTTAGGAGCTTCTTATCTGTATACTTCCGTAAACAATTACATGTGGGTGCGCATCGAGGATGGTAAAGCGGATTGGTCAGATTCGTCGACGAAGTCAGATTACACGAACCAGCAGTGGCAGGTTTCGCTTAAATACGAAATCAATGGACGTCGTTAAAAAGCTCTATTTACAGGCGTATTTCTTCGTTATGGCACTGTATGTGTTCTTTAATAAGGGGATTGCGTATAGTTTTTTGGCGGAGGCTTTGTGGGCAGGGGGATTTATTGTGTTGTTTCTAACGCGCAAAGACTATGCTTTTGGATGGGATAAACGGACGAAGATTTTAGCCTTTTTGCTGGCGGTGACGGTAGGCTACATTGGCTGGGGCTTGCGCTCTTACGCATTATTTGACGTGATTCGTGATTCTTTTGTGATTCAATATGCTTGGTTTGCGTTCTTCATGTTTCTGTTTAAGGATTTGCGGAAGGAAATGTGGGGATACATTATCTGGATCTATACGTGGTTCCCGTTTTTCGCTTTACTGAATTTCTATTTCCAAAACTTCTCCGAGTTCTTCGAAAACTTCATCCTCTTCGGATCTGTGCCCTTTGCTCTGTATAAATACGGCGATATGGGGGTGCATTTGTTGATTTCCTCTTTGGTGCTGATGCTCTATCTGAATCACAGATCCATTCGTTTTCAAGTGACTTTAGCGGTGGCGATTTTGCTGAATCTGTTGATTATTACGGCCTATTCTCGGTCAGGAATGTTAGCTTATTTGCTTAGTTTAGGCCTTTTCGTGTTCTACACGAAGCGCCAAGAGATGCGGGATTTATTCAAGCAATATGCGCGCTACTTGCCTATTATTTTGTTGATCGTTTTGCCCCTGTATGCCTCGATTAAGGTGAAGGAAAACTTCCAGGGGCGCAAGGTGGGCATGGAACAGCTGGTGGAGAATGTGGGTTCGATGTTTGGGGTGAGTAAGGATGCGACGTTGGACAAAAATAAAGTCTGGCGATTGATCTGGTGGGCGAATATTATCGATTATAGTGTGACGCCGGAATATGCGCTGCAGGGGAAAGGATTGGGAATGAGTTTAGCGGAAAGTGATGACATTAATACGGATGTGGAGGATTTGCGTTCGCCGCATAATTTCAATTTGACGATTTTAGCGCGCTTCGGCTGGCCGCTGTTCTTGCTTTGGTGCTATTGGCTGGTTTGTCTGTTTAAACCGATGTTCAAAAGGCAATTGAACGACCAGCAATTGATGATTTCCTGCGTGCTGTTCACGTTTTGGCTGAACGGTAGCTTCGACGTCTTTTTAGAGGGACCTATGGGGGCATTTCCCTTCTGGACGTGGGTGGGCTTGTATTTTTTAGGGGATTTCTTTCCGGAAACTGAATCTTATGACACACCACAAGGTTGATATTCTAGGCACCTCGGTATCATCTCTAACAATGGACGAATTGTTCAGTGATTGGGAGACGGTGATTAAAGAAGGAAAAAAGGCACAGGTGTGTATCACGCCGGTGAATTCGATATTGGCGGCGCGCGCGACAGCGCGCGTTCAAGAGATATATAAGCACGCGAATTACGTTCTTTGCGACGGCGTTCCCGTGAAATGGGCCTCGAAATTCTTAGGTGATCCCATTAAGGAGCGCATTACGGGCTTGGATGTGTTGCCGCGGATATTTCCATTTGCCTCAAAACACGATTTCTCTATTTTCTTACTCGGCGCTTCTCCCGGCGTAGCAGAAACGCTAAAAACGGTGATGGAGGCGAAGTATCCTAGGTTAAAGATTGTGGGAACCTTTGTGCCGCCGTTCAGAGCGGTGTTCTCGAAGGAAGAAAACGAGGAAATGATCGGCGCGATTAACGCGGTGAAGCCTGATATTTTGTTGGTGAGTTTAACAGCTCCTAAGCAGGATATTTGGATCGCGGAAAATCTTGCGAAATTAGATACGCACCTAGCCATCGGCATAGGCGGGGCCTTCGAGGTGGCCGCAGGGATGATTCATCGGGCGCCACTTTGGATGCAAAAAAATGGTTTGGAATGGTTTTATCGCTTCTTGCAGGAGCCTAAGCGGATGTTTAAACGCTATTTCGTGGAGGCGCCGGTGTTTATTCCGCTGATACTAAAACAACGTTTTAGTAAGCGTTCTGGTCGCCTCTAAAGAAGTTAATAACGGTCTGGAGGATGATTTGGCAATCTAACCAAAACGACCAGCGGTGAATATAACTCAAATCAAAGTCCACGCGTTCCTGCATATCTTCCGTCGTACGCGTTTCCCCTCTACACCCATTTACCTGCGCCCAGCCGCTGATTCCCGGCAAAACGATGTGGCGTAACATGTAATTATCCACCGTATTCATGGACTCGATATTCAACGGAGTGGGGTGAGGACGCGGTCCCACCACCGACATATTTCCGATCAATACATTCCAAAACTGGGGTATCTCATCCAAGTTCGTCTTCCGCAAAAAGGCCCCTATCCGGGTAATCCGCGGGTCATCCTTGTGCGCTTGTTGGTAATGCCCGTCCTCATCCACATCTTCACTTTCCTGAATCATCGTACGGAACTTATAGCAAATTAAGGTCTCATTATTCAGGCCCCAGCGCTCTTGTTTGAAGATGACGGGCCCTTTGGACGTCAACTTAATCAATAAGGCAATCAGCGGAAATAGAATTAGGCCAAAAGTCAGGAAAAACACCACCGAAAAAGTCACATCAAAAATGCGTTTCAAAATCCGGTTCTCTAAGCGATCCAAGGGAAGGCGCCCCACGTTCATCACAGGCACTTGTCCGATCGTCTGAATGCTGACTGAGGAGGTGGCGTATTGTTTGAAGTCAGGCAAAATACGGACTTTGGTCCGGTAATAATCACAAATACTAATACATCGCTGAATGGTCGAATAATCTTCCGTAGGCAAGGCAATCACCACCTCGTCCACATAGCGCGACTTTAAAATGAGGTCCAATTGACTGATTTTTCCCAAATATTCGCAGCCCGGAATGTTATTCATCTCGTCATCGATGAGGCCTTCTACCTTATATCCGTAGTAATAATACTTTTGAACGGTGTCAAAGAAATTCTTCGCCGCGGCCGTCGCACCCACTAAAAGTACGACGTCATTCATGCGTCCTTGGTAAAAGGCCGCGTGGCGATTCTTCCGTAAAATATACTTCGAAATCGCTGCAAAGAGGAAATTCGCGCCGATAAAATAGGCAAAAAAGGTAAAATGGTAATCTCCGGTCGGCTTCAAAAAGAAGAGGCTGGAACTCAATAAAATGGTAAATAATATCAGGTGGTAGATAATAAAGATAATCTCCTCGGCAAATTTATTCGAGCGACGATCCGCGTATAATTTGGAAAATGAAGAGACAAAATACCAAATCCCAATCGAAAGCCCCGCGAAGGCCGGATTCCACTGATTTAGGTGTCCAAGATTAGCAAGCGCAATCGAATATGCCGCGATCACCACAAGGGCATCGTTCACGTAACGGATCAGCGCAAAACGGTTGGACTTTTTGTTCATCGAAATCTTTATGACCCAAATTTACAACATTGCGCCCATTCCTCCCTAAATTTGTCCATGCTTAAAAAGATGTTTTTTTTCTTTCTGACAGCACAAATCTACGCCCAAACCATTCCCGTGGGCCGGCCAGATTTCTCTGAAGAACGCCTCCGTAATCAGCAATTGATCTCTGGAGCCACCTATTCGTTTACTATACGGCCTGTTTCTGATTCGACTGCAAAAGGTTTGCTGCCGGCTTCTGTCCTGACCTCGTTGAATACCTTCGCCCCCATGGGCTGGAATGATGGGGCAATGATCCCCGCACGTGGCCTACAAACTTATTTAACGGCCGGTTATTTTGTTAAATACAAGGCACTGAGTCTACAGCTGATGCCGGAATTCGTGTACGCTGAGAACCGGGACTTTGAGACTTTCTCGTTACAAGGGGCATACCGCGCGCCTATGCTCGTTTTATGGAATAGTTCGGATATCCCGGAGCGTTTTGGGACCTCAGCCTATTCCCGTTTTCG
>JAURHT010000243.1 GCA_030833145.1 Aquirufa sp. | reverse complement strand
CGCCTTCCATTCTTGCCCTTGGATGGTAATTTTATTAGCCGGATCCATCGCCCAGTCTTGACCTAAAATTCGGAAATAGGTATCCTTAAATTTCAGCGATAAACCCTCCTCCTCGAAGTTCCATGCACCCGCTAAATGAGCTAAATTCTCTTCTCCTTGTTGTTTAAAATCTAGTCCAAAATTGATTCGATCTTGATCCCATAGGGCATCCAACTTAAAATTCTCCGTAGGCGTCAAGAAATTTAATTGCTGCTTACGAGAGGTGAAAACGAGACTAGAAGAAACCTGAGGAGCACCTAAGAATTTAGAACTTTGGAATGAAAATACGGATTGATAAAAATGATAACCTCCTAACACTAAGGTATCTGGATAGGCCTCTAAACTGAGTGAAAGCGTACGTCCTTTCGAAATATTACCTGAAAACACCGTGTTCTCCCCAATCTGAACAGAAGGAAAAAAGCGGGCTAAAATAGGGTCTGCCCGGTGGCAAATCACTGTAAAATCTGCCTTATATTTGGTGTCAATTTCGTGTTTACGAGTTGCATAATATCCCCAACGCTCGTCTGACCCTTTTTGGAAATACAGCGCATATTCTTCTGCAACTTGACGCAACTGAGCTTGTAAAATACTCGGGGTAAATTCCCCACTTATTTCCGCTGAAACTAAATCGGAAGTCAACTTGTAATGACGTTTCTGCCCAGGACCATTCTCAGAAGTGAGGGTGACTAATTCGACATGCAGATCCGGCTTATTTGGCGTACGCAATGTCGAATTATAGAAAACAGTTCGTCCCTCTAAATCATCAAAACGATCACCCTTGAAATCCAATTCAAAATCGGTAGACAAGCTGACCTGCGGGTCTAACAAACGAATATTGTGTAGGTTTGAATGGGTGATTTCCCCCTGCATTTTGTACACCGGTTTAGCTCCCCGAAGGTCTATTAAACCACTCATCGTAGCCACTAAATTGGTATCTTTGGCGATCACCTCACCTTTGAATAATTGCTTCTGAAAATTTCCTTTCAAGGCGATCTTGTGGTACAAGTATTGATTAAAATAGATCTCTGAAACCTTACCGTCAAAGTCAATATTAGCCGATTTCTTCGCAAAGCCATTGCCTTTCAATTGACCCTCAGCATCCAAAGTCCCCAGAACAGACTCCATTCCTAAGAGCTTACCTAACTTAAATTTTTGCAATTTGATCTTCCCATCATAGCGAGAAAAAGCCATCGAATCTTGCAGATTCATTTTGACATCTGCCTCCACATAACCCAACCCCGTCTTTAATTTTCCAGCCGTTCTAAACACGGTATTATTCCCTTTGAATAAGCCATCAAAAGCCACAGGGCCTAGAATAACCATGTTTTCAGCCGCCGACTTCGTGATGTAGGTACCTAAATCTTGAGGATAAAAAAGAGACGATTTCATCGTGAAATCCATATCCGTTTTGTCCACATTAGGTAAACCGGTAAAGCCAAAATCCCCTCTCAAAACACTCTTCGTCCCAAAGCCTAATTCAAATTTCTTCAGATTCAATTTCGCCACCGTACCACGAAGAGCTCCCTTCAAGCGATACATGCCTTTGTATTCGTACATCGCCTCTACAAACCGACCTAAATCCTCCCCTTTCACTAAAGCGCCGTTAAAGTCCGCTTGCATGTCTACATCTGTAATCCAACGCGTCATCGAACTCATATCGCGGTAATTCACCACGAATTTCCGGGTGACGCGGGAATCATTAAAGCGCAAATCCAATTGATCAAAGCGCATCTGGTGATCCGAAATCATAAAAATGGTATTCAGACTTTTCACATCAAAACCCGTCAAAGGATCCCTCGTCCGAAGCCCGATTGCCTGAAGTCCAAGCGTGTCATTCTTGATATAAAAATTTTTGACTTTCGAATAGACCCTCGCTAGTGTAAAGTGTGAAATATCAAAGTGACGGCGAGTTGCTTCGCTCTTTCTGGTGTTATCATCGAGAGAAAAAGAGCCATCAATCACCTCAGCTTCCGGTATGGTAAAAATGGAAGAAGGGCCTTTTTCCACCGTTTTAACGCCGCCCGTAATCCAATTTTCTAAGCGAAGAATAAACTCTTCAATGTTCATTTTTCCGGTCTTTTTTTCAAAGATCAAATGGACATTCGGTCGTGTTAAACGCGCATAATCTAAGCTCGGTTTACCCGGTTGCAGGAATAAATGGGAAATGCTAAAATTGACATCCAACTGTTCGATTTGGATCATTTTTGCCCCCCAGGGATCTTTTACTTCCAAATCGTAGACACTTACCTCATCAAAAAACTTGATCTGTATCCCCCTCATCTTGACTGGATAGCCAATCGCCTTTTCGACTTTAGGAGTCAAATAATTCGCCAACAAAGTTTGATTGATCGGAGCTCTTAGGAGAAGGATGGCTGCAAAAATCAACAAAAAAATCCCCAGCAATCCGTATAGGATTGTTTTGACGAAGATTTTGAGATATTTGACCATATTGCCGTATTTTTGCGCAGAATTCTATTTTTATGAAGCTACTGGCTATTGAATCTTCTTGCGATGAAACTTCGGCTGCCGTGATGGTGGAT
>JAURHT010000177.1 GCA_030833145.1 Aquirufa sp. | reverse complement strand
TAACGAAGCAAAGCGTTTACGTAATCGTTACCAACACAAATCAACTCGTACATTGATCAAGAAATTGAGATTGACGACTGAAAAATCGGTGGTAATCGAGCTTTTCAAGCAAGTTTCTTCTTCTTTGGATAAATTGGCTAAGAAAAACATCATCCATAAGAATAAAGCTGCAAATCAAAAATCTAAATTAGCTAAGTTAGTGAATAAAGTAGCTGCTTAATTTTAGATTACCAAGATAGTGATAAACCCCTCCACAAGAGGGGTTTATTCGTTTATAAGGTTTATCTTTCTTGCATGAAAATGGTCAAGAGTGAGGATATGCCTCGGGAAAAATTAGCTCGCATCGGTGCGAGTGATATGTCGTTGGTCGAGATTTTGACCATTCTGATAGGTTCTGGTTTCGCAGAACATTCAGCCGCTGATTTAGCACAACTTTTAATCGATGCCATCGATGGGGATTTGTGTGTATTAGCCCGTTATAATTCATTTGATTTTAAAAAATTAAAGGGAATAGGTCCTGCTAAAGCGGCTTTATTAGTGGCGGCTTTGGAATTAGGAAGAAGACGTCAGATTTATGAATCAAGTTCTAAACTGGTAATTCGGAATTCTATTGATGCGTATAGTTTAATAAAGCCTTATTTAGCTGATTTGATCCGAGAAGAGTTCTGGGTATTTCATCTCAATCGAGCCTCTACCGTCGTATTAGCAGAGAAATTAAGTATGGGTGGTGTCTCGGGAACGACAGTAGATCTTAGGTTATTGTATAAGTCTGCCTTAGAAAGATTAACTTCTTCTATTATACTCGCGCACAATCACCCAAGCGATCAAATGCGACCGAGTAAGTCAGACGTGGATTTAACAAAGCAAGTCGTTGCGGCAGGAAAGATATTTGATATTGATGTGGTAGATCACCTCATCATAGGGTCGTCTACTTTTTATAGTTTCGCGGACGATGGGAAATTAAACTAAAAGAGAGAGGATTATTTCCCTCTCTCTTTATAGATCTTTTGAAGTTTAGCACCTACTACAATTGAAATTGCAAATAAGATGATAAAAAACGCTGCTCCTGAATATCCCATTGTATTGTTGTTTAATGATGCAAATTTACAAATTATTTTAAAGAAGTCCTTTGGTACTAGGCAAAGAATCTAAATTTTTTCGATCGCGATTCACTGCCATTTTAATGGCTTTTGCAAACCCTTTAAAGATCGACTCTATCTTGTGGTGCTCGTTTTCTCCAGAAGCCTGGATGTTCAAATTACATCTAGATCCATCTGAAAAGGATTTGAAGAAGTGGTAAAACATCTCAGTAGGCATTTCACCTATCATCTCCCGTTTGAATGTAGCCTCCCAAACTAACCAATTACGTCCCGAGAAGTCAATAGCCACTTGTGCCAAACAATCATCCATGGGTAATAAGAAGCCGTATCGTTCTATTCCTTTCTTGTTGCCTAGTGCTAGGGCAAATGCCTCACCTAAAGCAATGCCAGTGTCTTCGATGGTATGGTGTTCATCAATATGAAGATCTCCATTTACTTTTATAGCTAAATCGAGATTTCCGTGTTTCGCTATTTGGTCTAGCATATGATCGAAAAAGCCTAAGCCAGTTTCGTTCTTTGCAACACCTTTTCCATCTAAATTTAAATCAATGGAGATTTTTGTCTCGTGAGTATTGCGCTCGTGTAGGACACGTCTAGCCGGCAAAAGGAAAAACTCATGAATGTCGTTCCAATTCGCGCATTGCAAGGCTATATAGGGCTGTAATTCAGTTGGGATTTCTAAATCACCGATAAAAATACCTTTGGCCCCTAAATTCTTCGCTAATTCAATATCTGTCAAACGATCCCCGATGACGAATGAATTCGCTAAATCGTATTCATTGGAAAAATATTCGCCTAATAAACCAATTCCTGGTTTGCGCGTGGGCTTATTCTCGTGAGCAAAACTACGGTCAATGTGAATTTGTTGAAAGATGATACCTTCCGATGCGAAGATATCTAACATCTTTTGGTGTGCTGGCCAAAACGTTTCTTCCGGAAAAGAATCCGTTCCTAAACCATCCTGATTAGTCACCATCACTAATTCGTAGTCAGTAATCGTGTCTATTTTCTTTAGATTAGAGATAACCCCTGGCAAGAAGGCAAGCTTTTCAAAGCTATCCACTTGTTGGTCAATTTTAGGTTCTTCAATTAAAGTCCCATCTCTATCAATAAATAACACCTTTTTCATCTTACAAAGGTAAGCAAATAAAAAAAATAAGGTAATTTTGTGTTAGAAATAATCTATATGAGCCAGGTTTTTACATTAATCACACCCGAAGAAAAAGCATTTTTTGCAAAGCGTCTTGCAGATCTTTGTACAGAGAAGCAGGAGAAGGTGCTGGAATTGATTCCTGCCTTCGAAGCGGTTGTTTTAGGGAGTGTGTTAAAGCTATTTAGAAACCGGATTCGATTCAATGCGCTCTATAATTTTATGTTAGCGAAGTCCGCTCCGGCGGAAGATGTAGCTAAGTTATTGAGTTCAGGGAAGGGGATGCCGGATTATGAGGCGATGTATCGCTTTGGTGAAGGAATGATGGGTATTTTGTTACCTGACAAAAAAAGTGCAATTGCGACCTTATTAGGAGGTCAATTAGGGGCCAAAAGTTCGACTATTATCAAGGGTTTAACCTTAAGTTATGCTTTATACGGTTATCGGTTGAAGGAATTTGATTATGACGCGCTTCGCGATTACAAATCTTTTGGCGAATATTATCTACCAGCTACTAGCGATTTCTATACTTTAGCTCCCACTAAAATACAGGTAGCTTTAGTCGATATCTTAGTTTTAAAAGATGTATTGAAAGGTGATACGTTCGTCTTCGATGAACCATTTGTAGCAGCTGATGATCGTCCTGCACGTAATTATATATTGATTTCAGGTGTGATTGTTGGAATCTTAGTGGTGGCAATCAGTTTGTTTTTTTTCTTACGAAATGATGGCTCTGAGGAGGTGAATGATAAAGAGGAGACGGATCAAATTATCCCTATTGATAGTTTAACTAAATTAAATGATAGCCTAACGAAGGCGGTAGTTGATTCAGCGAAGGCCTCGAATGATTCCTTAGTTTCATTAACGTGGCCAGAAGGTAAGCCATTTCAAGTACCTAAAGAGTCGATGGTGGTTGCTTTTCATGCATATGTAACTGATTCAACAGTGGTTACGCCTCTGGATATCACCTGTACTGAGCTTGATTTTAGTGATAAAACGGAGTTGCTGGCTTCTCCTAAAACGTATTTATTTAAGCAGATTGCCTCTGGAATGAATAAGTTCAAAGACGTTGATGTGCAGGTGCAAGTATCGTCTGAAAAAGGGGTAAATGTAGCTAAAGAACACGCTTACGTGTTAAAGAATCGCTTAGTAGGGGAAGGCTTAAATCAGAAGCGAATCACCGTCGCTACTTTGCCTAATTCCTCGAATAATCAAATCATTTTCAGCTTTAAGAAGCGTTCTTCATTAAAATAGTACAATTTTATTGGATGCTACTTTAATATGCAGTACTTTTGTACTTTGTTTATTAAATACATCCGCAGGAACTCTCTTTTTTCCTTTTTTCAAAGGCTATCGGCAGGAGTTAAATTACGGATGTGTTCGGGCATCGTAATTAAATATATCAAATGAGTGAAAAAATTCGCTTCGATTCGCTTCC
>JAURHT010000286.1 GCA_030833145.1 Aquirufa sp. | reverse complement strand
GTAGCAGTGGATAAAAATAAAGAGGTTTATGACTTCTTATCGTCTGTTTCAGACAAATATGGTATTGGTTTCTGGAAACTAGGTGCAGGTATCATTCACCAAGTAGTTTTAGAAAACTATGCTTTCCCAGGCGGTATGATGATTGGTACTGACTCACACACGGTTAACGCGGGTGGTTTAGGTATGATTGCCATTGGTGTAGGTGGAGCAGATGCTTGCGATGTCATGGCAGGTTTAGCTTGGGAATTAAAATTCCCTAAACTGATTGGTGTTAAATTAACGGGTAAATTAAATGGTTGGACGTCTCCTAAAGACGTTATCCTAAAAGTAGCAGGTATCTTAACGGTAAAAGGGGGTACGGGTGCAGTCGTTGAATATTTTGGCGAAGGTGCTACTTCTATGTCTTGTACTGGTAAGGGAACAATTTGTAACATGGGTGCTGAAATCGGAGCTACGACTTCTACTTTCGGTTACGATGCTTCTATGGCTCGTTACTTAGAGTCAACAGGTCGTGCGGATGTGGCTGCTTTAGCGAATGGCGTCAAAGAACACTTAACGGCTGATCCTGAAGTATATGCAAACCCAGAAAAATACTTTGATCAAGTAATCGAAATCGATTTAGATACATTAGAGCCCCATTTAAATGGTCCTTTCACTCCAGATTTAGCGACGCCTATTTCTAAGATGAAAGAAATGGCTGAGAAAAACGGCTGGCCTACGAAAGTGGAAGTGGGTTTAATTGGTTCATGTACTAACTCGTCTTATGAAGATATCGCACGTGCAGCTTCTTTAGCAAAGCAAGTAGCAGCAAAAGGTTTAAAGACGAAAGCGCAATTTACCATCACTCCAGGTTCAGAATTAGTACGTTATACTATCGAGCGTGATGGATTTATCTCTACTTTTGATTCCATCGGAGCGACCGTATTCTCGAATGCTTGTGGACCATGTATTGGCCAATGGGCTCGTCCAGGTGCTGAAAAAGGGGAGAAGAACACGATTGTTCACTCGTTCAATAGAAACTTTGCAAAACGTGCGGATGGTAATCCAAACACATTTGCTTTTGTAGCTTCACCAGAAATGGTTACGGCATTAGCGATTGCAGGTGATTTAACTTTCAATCCATTAACGGATACGTTAACAAACGATAAAGGGGAGCAAGTGAAATTAGACGCTCCTACAGGAGACGAATTACCTAAATTAGGTTTCGCTGCAGAAGATGCTGGCTACCAAGCACCTGCAGCTGATGGTTCAAGTGTTCAGGTGAAAGTTTCCGCTACCTCTGATCGTTTACAATTATTAGATCCATTCACAGCATGGGAAGGATCTGACTTAACAGGTTTAAAATTATTAATTAAGGCCAAAGGTAAGTGCACAACTGATCACATCTCCATGGCGGGTCCTTGGTTGAAATACCGTGGTCACTTAGATAACATCTCTAATAACATGTTGATCGGAGCGGTGAACTTCTTCAATGAGAAGACTGACAACGTGAAGAACGCATTAACAGGTGAATATGGTCCAGTTCCAGCTACTCAGCGTGCTTACAAAGCAGCTGGCGTAGGAACCATTGTAGTAGGAGATACTAACTACGGTGAAGGATCATCTCGTGAGCATGCAGCGATGGAGCCACGTCACTTAGGTGTTCGTGCTGTTTTAGTGAAGTCATTCGCTCGTATCCACGAAACGAACTTGAAGAAACAAGGTATGTTAGCTTTGACTTTCGCAAACGAAGCTGATTACGATAAAATCCAAGAGGATGATTCAATCAACATCGTTGGTTTAGGCAGCTTTGCTCCTGAAAAATCATTAACGATTGAATTAGTTCACGCGGATGGTAGCACAGATAGTTTTGCTGTGAACCACACGTACAATGAGCAACAAATCGAATGGTTCAAAGCTGGTGGTGCTTTAAACATCATCCGTGCATCCGTAAAATAATTTGAAATAGGGGCGAAATTGCTTAATTTTGCCCCTTATTATTTAAAATAAGCCCTAACAAACCCATGGCAGCGATTAACGCAGTTAAAATATTTTCTGGTTCTGCATCTAATTATTTAGCAAAGGATATTGCTAAGTATTATGGCAAAGATTTGGGCGCAGTTACTACTTTAAAATTCTCAGACGGTGAGATGTCCCCTAGTTTTGATGAATCAGTACGAGGTTGCGATGTGTTTATCATTC
>JAURHT010000152.1 GCA_030833145.1 Aquirufa sp. | reverse complement strand
CAAGATATCTACACCTACACCCGCCTGATAAGAAAAGCTAGAACGATTAATCACATCCTGAGAGGTTCCTGAAAAATACGATTTAACCGCAGCATCTGGATTAGTCGATGCGCTGATAGCATATGTAGCCACCGGGCCAGCCAATACGCGAAGAGGACCTAATTTAATCCCTAGCAATACCGGAACATCTAAAGATTTTTGAGAAAAACCAACAACACCTTGATTCGTAGTCAAGGAATTTAACACATCCACATTCACTTCCTTCGCAGCAAAATAGACCTCAGGTTGAATAAAAATAGTTCGTCCTATGCGCGCAAAAGCACCTACTTGGTAGCCCGTTTTATTTTCTAAATTAGCACTCAAGCTGGCTACTTTAACCGAAGATAAATTCACCCCGCCCTTTAATCCAATTCGAAAATAATCTGCAGGTGCATGCTTCTGAGCAGAAGCGGTAGACATAAAACCCATCACTAGGGCAAACATCAGTGCTAGTTTTGTTGCTTTCATTTTAGTTGTCATTAATTAACTTGTAAAATTATCCTTTTTCATCCGAAAAAAAAGAAAAAACCGAAATCAAAACGTATTTTTGAGCACAAATCGTATAATCGTGGCCAAAGCTAAAACTTCCTTTTTTTGTCAATCCTGTGGACATTCCGCACCTAAGTGGCTGGGCAAGTGTCCGTCCTGTGGAGAATGGAATACCTTCGTGGAGGAATTAGTGGAAGCGACGGTGCATCCTGCGGAAGTTTGGAAGACCAAAGGAAGTCCTAAATCGGCCACAAAACCGAAATTATTAAACGAAGTAAGCTTCGAAAACCTACCTAAACTTACCTGTTCAGATCCTGAATTCAACCGCGTTTTAGGTGGTGGAATCGTTCCTGGCTCCCTCGTATTAATCGGTGGAGAACCCGGCATCGGAAAATCAACATTATTATTACAAGTTGCCCTTTCTTTAACAAAAACACGTGTTTTATACGTAACTGGCGAAGAATCTGAGCAACAAATAAAACTCAGAGCTGATCGCTTAGCTGCAAAATCTGACTCTTTATATATCTTAACTGAGACGAATACACAATCCATTTTCCGCCACCTAGTCGACCTTGAGCCGGAATTAATCATTGTAGATTCCATACAGACCTTATTTTCAGATCAAATCGAATCAGGCCCAGGTTCCGTATCTCAGATTAGAGAATGTGCCTTGGAATTAATGCGTTTTGCGAAAGAAAGTGGTACACCCATCTTCCTAGTAGGACATATTACGAAAGAAGGATCCATCGCTGGCCCCAAGGTTTTAGAACACTTGGTTGATACGGTACTTCAATTCGAAGGAGATCGCCACATGATCTACCGTATTTTACGTACGACGAAGAACAGATTCGGTTCTACCTCTGAATTAGGGATTTACGAAATGCTAGGAAGTGGTTTGAGACCAGTAACTAACCCTTCAGAAATTCTACTTTCCCAACGCGACGAACCCTCATCTGGCATCGCTATCGGTACCTTAATGGAAGGAAATCGACCTCTTTTAGTCGAAATCCAATCCCTAGTTAGCGCATCCTCTTATGGTAATGCCCAAAGAACAGCGAACGGTTATGATGGCAAGCGCCTTAGCATGTTGATTGCTGTATTGGAGAAAAGAGGCGGCTATAAATTAGCCACGCAAGACGTTTTCTTAAATATAACTGGGGGTATTCGAGTAGATGACCCGGCTTTAGATTTAGCTACCTGCATGTCCCTGGTTTCATCCTATGAAGACAAAATCATTGATTCCTCTATCTGTTTCGCAGCTGAGGTAGGATTAGGCGGAGAATTAAGATCCGTGACGCGTATTGATCAGCGCATCGCTGAAGCTGAGAAACTCGGATTTAAGGAGATTTGGATCAGTAAGTACAATCTGAAAGGGTTGAATTACAAAGCGAATAAGATCAAAGTGCAGTCTGCAGCCACTTTATTGGATGTTATTCTGCACATTTGGCGTCAAAAGTAGACGAGGGGTATTCTACTTTCAACAGATGAAGTCCATGAGCTGGAACCGCACGACCCGCCTTGCACCGGTCTTTTGAATCGAGTATTTCTTTTAATTGCTTATTCGATAAGCGCCCCTGCCCTACTTCTAATAAAGTACCCACTACGGCACGAACCATGCCTCGCAGGAATCGATTACCTTGAATCGTAAAGACCAATTCTTCGCCCCGGAAGTCCCAGAAAGCCTGCAAAATCGTGCAATTGAAGGTTGTTACATCCGTTTTTACTTTCGAAAAACATTGGTAATCGGTATGCTGAAAGAACAAAGCGGCAGCTTGATTCATCGCTTCGATATCTAGGTCTACACTGAAACGGTAGGCATATTGGCTATTGAATGGACTTTTCAGTGGGCTAATGCGGTATTCATACGTACGCGAAAGAGCTGCGAATCGGGCATGGAAATCATCTGTTACTTGGTAAATTCCTAGCACCGCTAAAGAATCTGGCAACATCCGGTTAAGTCGAAAAACCCAATTTTCTTTCACCGATTTTCCAGCTGGTAGATCAAAATGCGCAAATTGCTCGTGCGCATGCACCCCCGTGTCAGTACGGGAACTGCCCACAATTTCCAAAGGTGAACCGTGTAAAAGACTTAATTTATCCTGCAAAACCGACTGAACTGTCGTTGCATTTGGCTGAATTTGGTAGCCATGAAAAGAGCCGCCATCGTACGAAAAAGCGATTAGATAGCGGCTCATTTTACTTATTTCATTAATGCAGTTTCCAAAGCTGTATCAAAAGATTGATAAGCTGCAGCTACCGAACTTAATTTAGCTCCGTCTGCTATGATATCAGTTCCTTGAACAGATCCTAAGGCAGAAAACTTAACTCCGTGTGCTTGCAAAGCTGACTCAAAAGCTGCCTTCTTAGAAGCATCCACTGAAACAACCACACGTGATTGCGCCTCACCGAACCAGAATGCATCTTGGCGAATCGAAGCATCTGAATTGACACTAAATCCTAAGCCACGTGGGAAAGCCGACTCAGCCAAAGTCACTAATAAACCACCATCCGACACGTCGTGCGCTGATTCAATTAACTTATTTTCAATTAAAGACGTAATCGCCTTTTGTAATTTCTGCTCTGTCGCTAGATCAAAATGCGGCGCTGGAGTTGCTTTGATACCTTTGTAAGAATACACATATTCAGACGAAGCGATATCATTTACCGACTCCCCTACTAAATAGATGGCATCGCCCTCTTTTTTGAAGTCCAACGTCATCTTATTCTCTGGCTTCTCTAGAATACCTAACATACCAATCGTCGGCGTTGGGAATACTGGACCTTCATCAGATGATTGATTGTAGAAGGAAACGTTACCACCCGTTACCGGAGTCTCAAACGCCTCACAAGATTTCTTCATACCCTTGATCGCCCCCACAAATTGCCAGTAAACTTCTGGAACATAAGGATTTCCAAAATTCAAGCAGTTCGTAATCGCCACCGGAACACCGCCTGAGCAGACAATGTTACGAGCTGCTTCCGCCACAGCCATCGCACATCCTTCTTCTGGATCCGCGTTTACATAGCGTGAATTACAATCTACGGTAATGACAATTGATTTTTGTGAACCGTGTACTTTTACGACAGCCGCATCCGAAGGCGCATTCGTGTTTCGGTTCGCACGACCAATCGAAGAATCGTATTGTTGAGCTACCCACTTCTTCGAAGCGATATTCGGATGATTCATCATGTAGTTCAAAGCCTTAGGCAATTCTTCCTTAGGCAAATCTGCTACTGTATCAATTTTAAATTTCTTGAATTCTTGGTAATAAGCAGGCTCTTTGTATTCGCGGTGATAGACCGGAGCCCCACCACCTAATACTAAATCATCCGCCGGTACATCTGCCACTAAAACACCATCTTGATAGAATTCTAGACGTTTTGTATCCGTAACGGTACCGATTTGCTCACAGTTTAGATCCCATTTATCAAAAATACGTTTTGCCTCATGCTCACGACCTTTCTCTACTACGATTAACATACGCTCTTGAGACTCCGATAAAAGGATCTCAAATGGTTGCATATTCGGTTGACGCGTAGGCACTTTGGAAAGATCAATAATCATACCGTGCTCCCCTTTCGCAGACATTTCAGACGTCGAGCAAATAATACCCGCCGCACCCATATCTTGAATACCGATCACGCAACCTGCTTCAATGATTTCCAAAGAAGCCTCTAACAACAATTTCTCCTGGAATGGATCCCCTACTTGAACAGCAGGTAATTTCTCCGACGATTTTGCCGTAATATCCTCCGATGCAAAACTCGCTCCCCCGATTCCATCTTTACCGGTAGCTGAACCCACGATAAATACCGGGTTACCCACGCCATAGGAGATTGCAGATGCCTGCGTTCCTACTTTTAATATACCTGCTGAGAACGCATTAACGAGCGGATTCACATTATAACAATCATCAAATTGAACCTCACCACCTACGGTAGGAATTCCAAAGGCATTACCATAATCACCAATCCCCTTCACGACACCTTT
>JAURHT010000148.1 GCA_030833145.1 Aquirufa sp. | reverse complement strand
TTAAAAGTAGCGGTTTTAGAGCGTGGTCGCGAGATCAAGCACATCGAAGGCTACGAAACGGCAATGAAAAACCCGTGGGAATTTGATCACCGTGGTCGTCCTACGAATATGGCGGCTGAAGAATATTGGGCAGGTATGCGTACTGGTTATACCGCAAACGAAGAGCACCGTTACTTATTCGAAAACGATAAGCAAAACCCTTATTTAGAGAAAAGAGGCGGATTCGATTGGACTCGCGCTTACCACACGGGTGGTAAATCGTTGTTATGGGGTCGCCAAACATACCGTTGGAACCGTGAGGATTTCTTAGCAAATGAAAAAGAAGGTGTAGGTACACCATGGCCAATCGGCTATGATGATTTAGCTCCTTGGTATTCGTATGTAGAGAAATTCGCAGGTATCTCTGGTCAAGCTGAAGGCTTAGACGTATTACCCGATTCTGATTTCATGCCGGCGATGCAGATGACGGCGCCGGAGGTTCACTTCAAAAATGCAGTGAATAAGAAATTAGGTCGTCCCGTAACCGTAGGTCGCGTTGCACACTTAACAAACCCTGGCAAACAACATACTGATTTAGGTCGTTCGTCTTGTAACTACCGTAATAAGTGTATGCGCGGTTGTCCATATGGCGCGTACTTCTCGTCATTATCAGCGACTTTACCGGCAGCGATGCGCACAGGTCGTTTAACAATGGTTCACAATGCGATTGCCGCTGAAATCATTTATGACGAGGCTACGCAGAAGGCCAAAGGTGTTCGCGTTATCGACCAAAATACGATGGAGTCGAAAGAATATTTCGCTAAAATCATCTTCGTAAACGCAGGTGCCATCCAGTCTACTTCGATCTTAATGAACTCGAAGTCGAATCGTTACCAAAACGGTTTAGGAAACGACTCAGATCAATTAGGCCGTAACATCATGGACCACCACTTAGGGGTAGGTGCAAGTGCGACTGTGGAAGGTTTTGAGAAAGATTACATGTTCGGAAATCGTCCGAATGGTTTATATATTCCTCGTTTCCAAAACTGGGGCAAAGACAAGCGTGCTTATTCACGTGGTTTCGGATACCAAGGTGGCGCGAGCCGCGAGGGTTGGGGCCGTGGCGTGGGAGCGGATGGCTTCGGTGCAGATTTCAAAGAGAGCTTAACACACCCAGGACAATGGACGGTTGGTTTTGGTGGTTTTGGAGAAATTCTTCCAAACCCAGAGAACCGTTTCGTTCTTAGTGCACAAAAAGACAAGTGGGGCTTACCGGTATTGGAATTCTCTGCAGACTTTGGCCAAAACGAATTACAAATGCGTGTCGACATGATGAACGAAGCAGCAACTATGTTAGAGGCGGCTGGTTTCAAAAACATCAACGCATACAACAAGCAAGACACACATATCGGTCTAGGTATTCACGAAATGGGTACGGCTCGTATGGGTACGTCCGTGAAGAACTCGATCGTTAACAAGCACAACCAAGTTCACGAGGTGAAAAACGTGTTCATGACAGATGGTGCTGCGATGGCTTCCGCTTCTTGCGTGAATCCTTCGTTAACGTACATGGCGATGACAGCTCGTGCAGCTGACTTTGCGGTGAGTGAGTTGAAGAAGAAGAATCTTTAATTTTTCGCTCTGCGAAAAATTAAAAGCATAAAGCACAAAGCATAAAGAATAAAGATTGGGTGGCAGATTCTGTCACCCTTTTTTTATGTTATGTGAGTTTGCGGGGCCTGAAGGCTATATGGTGTGAAAATAAGCGCGAGGTATTGAGAGGGGTTTTGAGGTATTGACAACTTTTGTCAAGAGTCGCTGCTACGCAGCTCCAAAGAGCAAAGCAAAAAGCACAAAGAATAAAGTTTGATCTAGATTTACTTATATCATCGCTCCGTGCGATTTAATCGCCTGCGCCTGAGTCAAAGAGTCCGGAAAAGACATTCACCATTTACCATTCAATCAGTATACTTGTCCCGTGCTGGGACTCCAACTTTATTCTTTGTGCTTTATGCTTTGTGCTTTCTTTTAAAGAATAGCGCGCATCAAAAAATACAACACCGACGGACACATCAAACAACCCAAGCCCGTATAGAAAGTAGCGGTCATCGCGCCATAAGGCACTAATTTAGGATCTGTGGCTGCAAGACCGGCAGCCGTTCCACTGGTGGTTCCCATCAATCCTCCAAAAATCATCGCCGATTGTGGCGTCTTCAATCCAATGTAAGGGGCGATTAGAGGGGTTCCAATGGTCACTAGAATTGATTTCACTACTCCTGCCGCGATACTAATGGCGATGATATCTGAACTGGCTCCCAAAGCTGTTCCGGTAACGGGGCCTACGACGAAAGTGCAGGCACCGGCACCGATAGTGGTGAGGCTTTCGGCGTCTGTGATTCCCAGAGCATAGGCGATGATTACACCGGCTGCGAAGGAAATGATGACACCTAATAATAAAGATAGGACTCCGATGGGGCCGGTCTTTTTGATGATGGTGAAGCTGGCGCCCATTGCGGTAGAGACAATGGCGAAGTCGCGGAACATGGGGCCACCCATGAGTTCAAAGCCGGAGAAACCGGGAAGATCGGCGATGCCTTTTTTGCCCAAGGTTTCTAGGCCAGCGAAATAGGCTAAGACCAAACCCATAAAGATGGAGATGGCGGAGCCGGGGATTTTGCCGCGGGTGAGGGTTTTCGAAATTGCTTCCGAAAAATACATAATGAGGCCCGTGATAAGGAAAGCGAAGACTAGGCCGTTTTTGTCGAGGAAAGTGATGATGTATTCCATTAGTCTTTGGGCGCTAGTTTAGATAAAAGGGGCATTAAGGCGAGGCAGGCGATGACGGGAATGATGCCTGCCAAAAGGGCGAGTAGGCCGTTAGAGAAGGCGACGCGGACGTTTTGGACAGATGACATGGCGACGATGATGGGGATGTACATTTTGGACCAAAAGTGTACGCCCTCACCCATTTCGAGGTGAAAGAGGCCGCGTTTTTCGAGCTCGTTTTGGGATAAAATCAGGAAAAGCATCGCAAATCCGACGCCACCTACATTGGCTTGGATTCCCAATAAACGACCGAGGGTTTCCCCTAGGATTTGGCCTGCAACGAAACAGGCGGCTAATATAGCAACTCCGCGTAATAGCATATTAGTTTTTAATTAGGTTAACGACGTCTTTTTTCGTGACTTTTCCCATCGCATTGCGAGGCAATTCTGGCAAACGGTGGTAAGCCCGAGGGGTTTTGTAGGCAGGCATTTGCTCGCGCATCCAGGCATTTAAGGCTTTGGTGTCGAGCTCTTCTTTACAGACGATGGCGGCGCTTACTAGTTCGCCCCATTCGTCATTTTCAACGCCTACGACGCAGCAATCATCGATTCCTGGGTAGGTGCGGAGGACTTCTTCGATTTCCAAAGCGGAAATTTTATATCCTCCTGACTTGATGATGTCGACAGAGTTTCTGCCCAAAATCCGGTAGCCCCCCAGCTCGTCCATCGTCGCGATGTCGCCGGTTTTGAAGAAACCATCCTTGGTAAATGACTCAGCTGTGGACTCTGGTTTTTGCCAGTATTCGTTGAAGACGTTTGGCCCTTTGACCTGAATCTCCCCTATCTCATTACCTGGAATTACATTATCATCTTCATCCGCTAAACGCACCTGAACGCCCGGAAGTGGATATCCCACGTGACCAGGAACGCGCGGACCGTCGTATGGATTACTCAAAGCCATCCCGATTTCGGTCATGCCATAACGCTCCAAAAGGCTATGTTCACTAATCGTCTTCCAGCGCTCCATCACCGAGACAGGCAGCGCGGCAGATCCAGATATCATGAGTCTGAATTTGGATATGATATGGGTCATTTCTTTTTGGTCCACCTCCGACAACGATTCCCAATGCGTAATCAACTTATAATAAATCGTAGGAACAGCCATAAAGACGTTCAACTGACCTTTTTTAAAGATATCAAACAGCGCTTCCGCCGAAAAACTAGGCAAAAACTGGCAAGTCGCCCCCGCCCAAAGCGAGCAAGAAACGATGTTAATTACCCCGTGAATGTGGTGCAGCGGCAAAATACAGATCGAATAATCTTTCTCGCTCCAACGCCAGGCATCGATCAAAGTCGAAATTTGGGCATTCAAATTCGCATGCGTGGACACTACACCTTTGGGCAAATTCGTCGTACCAGAAGTATAGAGCATCATGGCGCGGCGGGAATCAGGGAAAACAGGAAGAGAGTCCGAAGGGAGAGAGTCCGAAGTCGATAGGACTATTATTCGTAAACTTAACTCATCGCACAGGGGCTTCAAAAGGTCTTCGAATTCCGGGGAAACGACCACGATGCTCGAGCCAGAATTCTCAATCGTATAGCGCAATGAGGGCAACGGATAAGTCAAACAAAGCGGAACGGCCACACCACCCGCACGCCAAATCCCCCATTGCACCCGCACATAATCAAAACCAGGATTAACCATGTAGGCAACTCGGGCTTCATTTAGGTCCGTATTATTATCTAATAAGGTCGAAGCAAAAGCTTTCGAAGCGTCTAATAGCTTGGAATAAGTATAAGTTGTGCCATCCGAAATAATGGCGGTCTTCTCCAGGTGCTTCTCAGCTTGGGCAAAAATGGATATCATAGGGTAAATAGGTTTCGGTAAATATAGG
>JAURHT010000280.1 GCA_030833145.1 Aquirufa sp. | reverse complement strand
TCCATTTCAGCACTTAGGCTATCAAGGTGCGCCGTGTCTTGCACCATAAGTGAAATTTGACCTTCAAATAATCCATCTTTCACCCCAATCGACAAGGCCGTTATATTGACTTGCAACTTCTCTGAAATCAAACGCGTTACGTCATTCACTAAACCTACACGGTCGATACCTCGAATGATTAAATCGACCACGAAAGACATGGCGATTTGGGAGGTCCACTGCGCTTTAATTACTCGATCTCCGTGACGGGAAAGTAATTCCGGCGAGTTAGGGCAAGCTGCCCGGTGGATTTTGATGCCCTCATTAATGGTCACAAATCCAAATACTTCATCCCCAGAGATCGGATTACAACACTTCGCCAGCGTATAATCCACCTTATCCATATCCTCCCCTATTAACAAGGTATCCGATTCTTTGCGTTCCTTGTGGTATTCTTGCATCTCCTTTTTAAAGGATTTACCATCTACAATAGGGGCTTGAATGGCTTTCTCTGCCTGCTTGCGCTCGTGTAATTCCCGATCTAACTTCCAGTGTTTTAGTTGATCGATATTGATATAGGCTTTGCCAAAACGGTAGAATAAATCATTCGCGTCTTTGGCATTAAAATAAGCACGCAGCTGATTCGTAATTTCTAATGTCAACAACGGAAAACCTAAATGTTTCAAACGCTGTTCAATTAAATCGCGGCCCTTGATTAAGTGAGACTTATTCTCCTCCTTGATGTAATTCTTAATTTGCGCTTTCGCCTTCGTTGTAAAAACGATGCGTAACCAATCCTCAGATGGCTTTTGCTTCGAGGAAGTCAGGATCTCAATTTGATCCCCATTCTGTAATTTGTGAGATAATGGAACTAGTTTCCCCCCTACTTTTGCCCCGATACAACGTGCCCCTACCTCCGAGTGAATCTCGAAAGCAAAGTCCAAAGCCGTAGCGCCGGATTGCAAGACAATCAACTTACCTTTTGGACTAAAGACAAAAACCTCCTCATGATAAAGTGAGTTCTTAATGTCCTCCACTAATTCCACGGCAGATTGACTCTTATCGTTTGCTTCAATCGCCTCCCGAACTTGAGATAACCAAGATTCGAAAGCCTCGCTTGTTCGCGTATCTGTCCCTTTGTACTTAAAGTGCGCCGCCACCCCTTTCTCCGCAATCTCATCCATGCGTTTCGAACGAATCTGTACTTCCACCCAGCGACCTTCTTTGTCGTGCGCAAAAGGCTTACTCATCACCGTAGTGTGCAAAGATTCGTAACCGTTTGATTTGGGGGTAGATACCCAGTCTTTCAAGCGACTCGGGTTAGGGCGATAATGATCCGTTACAACGGAATACACTTCCCAGCAATCTGATTTTTCCCGCTCTAGTGGAACATCTAAAACTACACGGACCGCAAAAAGGTCGTATATTTTCTCAAAAGGAATATTCCCTTTTTTGATTTTATTATAAATAGAGAAGATCGATTTTGGGCGACCTTTGATGCTATAATTCAGACCGCGCTCATCCAAGGTCTTTTTAATCGGCTTAATAAAATTATCTACGAAGCTTTCTCTGCTACGTTTATTCTCCATCAAATTATGGGCAATTTCTTTGTAAGCTTCTGGCTCCGTATGTTTCAACCCTAAATCCTCTAATTCGGATTTGATTGCATTCAAACCGAGGCGGTGTGCCAGTGGTGCATATAAATAGATCGTCTCAGAAGCAATCTTCAGCTGCTTTTCTTTGGCCATACTCGTCAGCGTACGCATGTTATGCAAGCGATCTGCGAGTTTTATCAGGATTACCCGAATGTCATCAGACAGGGTCAATAGCATTTTCCGGAAATTCTCCGCTTGTTGCGAGGTTCCGTATTCAAATGTTCCCGCAATCTTTGTCAGACCATCAATAATAGAGGCGATTTTAGGATTGAATTGTTTTTCAATTTCTGCCAACGTCGTGTCCGTGTCCTCTACCACATCATGTAATAAGGCAGCAATAATAGAGGTCGTTCCTAAACCAATTTCCTCTACACAAATTTGGGCGACAGCTAAAGGATGGTAAATGTAGGGTTCTCCAGACTTACGACGCATGTCTTTGTGCGCGTCGGCAGAAATTAAGAATGCTTTTTTGATCTGCTTCGCATCATCATCCTTTAAAAAAGGCTTCGCTGTCCGCAGCAATTTGCGGTAGCGCTTTAAAATCTCTAAACGTTCCTTTTCTAAATCTATCTGCATCTTAATCCTTTTGTATCAGGGCCACTGCCATAG
>JAURHT010000136.1 GCA_030833145.1 Aquirufa sp. | reverse complement strand
TTTAGAGCAACAGGATGCATGGCTAATTCACAATTGAAATATTCCGCTAGAATCTTTTTCGTCAAATCATCCTTAGTAGGACCTAAGCCACCTGTAATAAAAACGACATCAGCACGCTGAGCAGCTTCGTTTAAGATTTGTAAAATTTCTGATTTTTGATCCCCTACAGAAGACTTCCGTACGGTTTTAATCCCCAACTTATCTAATTCAAGACTGATCCACTGCGTGTTCGTATCCAGGATTTGCCCGTAAAGTATCTCATCCCCAATGGTAATAATTTCAGCCTTAACCATTAATTTTCCTTAATTTATACGAAAATACGATTAATTTTACATCCATGAAACATTCTGAAATCAATTTTAAAATACAATTAGACGACCAAAATATCCCTGAGCAAATCTCTTGGTCAGCTACCGATAATCCGAACGAAGGCATCGAAGAAACGAAGGCCATTTTAGTAGCCACGTGGGATCCCTATCACAAAGGAACGTTGACTTTACCACTTTGGACGAAAGACATGGAAGTGTTAGACATGAAACGCTTTTTCATCGAAATCGTAGGAACGGTGGCAGATGCATCCTTGCAAGCAACCGGCGATAATTTCTTCGCTCAAGAATTAGAGGCCACCTGTCGCACGTTATCTTCGCATTTACAGAAAGAAATCGTAGCGTTAGAAAAAGGAGCTAAATAAGTATGAAAAAAATACTCCTATTCCTGCTATTACCCTTTATAGGATTCTCACAAGGCATCAATTTCAGCACCGCTTCCTCCTTGCAAGAAGCTAGAGCAGAAGCGATTAAGCAAAACAAATTGCTTTTCATGGAAATTTATGCCCCGGATTGCCACATTTGTAATTCCTTCAAAGGCGTATTTACTCAACCAGCCGTAGGAGCAGTATACAACAAAAATTTCGTCAATTACCAATTAGACATTCGTAATCCGGCGAATCAAATGGTCTTAAAACAAGCCGGGATTATAGTAAATGCCACACCAACGTTTGTTTTCTTCGAGCCTAAATCGATGAAAATAGTTCAGGCTAGGATTTTTGGTGAGAAAGAGAACACCGTGACGATGGTAAATGGAATAGGGGCGAAAGCGGCAAATCCTGCCGAGCAAACTTCGCAGTTCCCTAAACGTTTAGCCGCAGGAGAAAAGAATCCAGGTATGTTATTGAACTACGCTGAGTTTGCGCGAATCACCGGTGATACCTTATCAAATATCAAGGCTATGAATGCCTATATCGCCTTATTAACGCCGGCGCAATACAGTTCACAATCTACCTTTAACTTAATGCAAGTGGCCTTAATGAACCACGACAATCGACTTTTTGATTATTTCATTCGCAATTTGAATTACTATAATTCAATCTATGATCCGTCAGTGGTGCGCATGATTTACGAGAATATTTTCCAAATCACCTTAACTAGCTCACGAGCTTCTAAATTAGGCGATGCGGGTATTTCAAAATTGAAAGTTCAAATGGCTAAAACAGGCCTAGACCGTTCCAGTATCGTTCGTAGAACGTGGATGGTCGAATCGGATATGCTTTTCAAGCAACGAAAAGCTTCGCAAGCGATGAAGGTAATCGATGAACTAATTAATTCAATGCCGGGCGCTTTAGGGCCTAAAGAGAATCAATTCTTGTGTGATTATGTCAAAGGCAAAACAAAAGATGCTGCTGCTTTGAAGAAAGCAAAGTCTAATTGGTGCCTATACGGAACGAAATAACTAGCGAATAAACGCGCGGTAGGTCATTACGATCAAACAAACAATAAACATTAAGATCGAAATCTTGTTAATCGTGTGCATCGCGCGGATATTAAAGTTTGCGGGTGCACCTGGCTTAGGTTTTTGGAAGACACGAATGAAATACGTGAAAACTTCACCCACCTTAAATTGTTCTTTTAATCTGCTCATAGTCTAGTCGTTTACAGACGGCTCACGCCAATCTCCATTTTCTTTTATTAAGGTGATCAATTCATCCACTGCAGAAACGGCAGGAACTGACTTTTTCACTACGTCTTGCCCTTTGTAGAGCGCAATTTTATCTTTTCCAATCCCTACATACCCATAATCTGCATCCGCCATTTCTCCCGGGCCATTCACAATGCAACCCATAATTCCAATCTTGATGCCTTTAAGGTGATCGGTTTTTTGGCGGATCATCGCCGTCGTTTCTTGCAAATCAAATAAGGTGCGGCCACAAGACGGACAAGAAATGTATTCCGTTTTTGAAATTCGCATCCTACTTGCTTGAAGTGTCCCAAAATTCGTCGAATTACACAAGGCTTCTTTATTCTTAGAATGCTTCAAACTTAACATTAATCCATCCCCTAATCCATCAATAAACAAGGCTCCTCCATCCGTAGGAGCGAACAATTGGAATTGATCATCTGAAATAGAAGTGTAGTTTAAATGAATAATGACTGGATTCGTAATACCTTTTTCGATCAAATGAAAGAAAGCGCGGCGGATTGCAGGCATCTGATGTGAATTCGTAGCACTTAACAGAAGGACACATGTAGGATCAAAAACATCATATCCTGCCGCTAATTCAGCTGAATCTATTGAAACGAAATTTAATGTAGAATGCTTCTGAGTCGCAGTTTGATAGGCTGCATAGTCAAATAACGGATAAACATATTCGGAAGGCGTCCAAACCGATGCATCTTGAATTTGACGCAAGCCATTAGGCAACATAAAATCAAGTGACTGTTCACCGGTATAAATAAAATCAGCTCCAAGGTCATTCATCGCCCATTTATCCGGTTCTGGTAAATAGAAATGACCAATCGCTTTTAAGTCCGTAATTGAAATGGTTGACTTAGCTGAGAAATCAGCGATTACGCGAGGAACCTGATTTCCACCTATCGAAAAGATCTCGGTAGTTTTTCGACGGGAATGAGCGAACGGATGAATAGGGGAGTCGAACCTGTCAGAATGCCCAGTAAAAACAGCAATAGGATCTTGTGACGAAGCTCTTGTATCATACCGACGGACTAAATCTTGCGCCACAGGAATCTCAAATTCCGGATCTTCTGTTAAGGAAACACGAATAGTATCTCCTAATCCATCTTCTAATAAAGTGCCTATACCCACAGCCGATTTAATACGACCGTCCTCACCATCACCAGCCTCTGTTACCCCTAAGTGCATTGGATAGGCCTTAAATCCACCATCCTTCAACTTTTTACTCAATAAGCGATAGGCTTCCACCATCACCTGTGTATTTGATGATTTCATCGAAAGCACGATATTGAAATAGTTTTCATCCTCACAAATACGTAAGAATTCCAAAGCCGATTCCACCATTCCGTGCGGTGTATCCCCGTAACGACTTAGTATGCGATCTGAAAGCGAACCATGGTTTGTCCCAATACGCATCGCAGTTCCATATTCCTTACAAATTTTGACCAATGGAAGGAATTTATCTCGAATACGGTCTAGTTCTGATGCATAAGAAGCATCGGTATAATCAATTGTTTCAAAGCGCTTTTTGTCCGCATAATTACCCGGATTAATGCGGACTTTCTCCACGATTCTAGCCGCTAATTCCGCTGCATTGGGCGTGAAGTGAATATCTGCCACTAAAGGCGTAGTGTAGCCACGCTCACGTAATCCTTTACGAATATTCTCGAGATTTTGGGCCTCCTTCACAGAGGGAGCTGTAATGCGAACTAATTCACACCCCGCGTCGATCATTCGAATGGATTGCTCAATGGATCCTAACGTATCCATCGTATCCACCGTCGTCATGGATTGAATCCGAATCGGAAAATCTGATCCTAAATAAAGATCACCTATTTGCACTGGGATAGTCATGCGTCTTTCATACGCATACAGCGATGAAGCGTACTGATTTCCATCAGCAATAAGAGGATCCGTCAAATTCAAAGTGTTAGACATAGTAGAAACAAAACGCAAAAATAGGCAATTCTACTTCCAAGAACTCTTTTTATGCCCAATTGTTGCGTAATAATAGATAAAAATATAACAAGGGATCAAAATCAGGTAAGCGGTCTGCGTATTCCCGATTTGGTCAGCAATTTTACCATATAACAAAGGCATGAGCGCACCACCTGAAATCATCATAATGATTAAAGCACTACCGATTTTGGTAAACTTCCCTAATCCATTAATCGCCAAAGGCCATAAGGCTGGCCACATCAACGCATTCGCTAAACCTAATAAGGCTAAACACAAGACAGAGTTAAAACCGGTAAAAACAAGCGCACCTATCGAAAATAACACCCCCAAAATGGCCGAATAATTCAAGGCCTTTTGTTGCGATAAGTATTTGGGAATAAAGAAGATACCAATAACATAACCCGCTAACATTCCATATAAAGTATACGTCGTGAAACTTTTAGCTACATCTTGACTAAATCCTTGAGAAACCCCATAATTAATAATGGTATCTCCCGCGATCACTTCTACACCTACGTAAACGAAAAAGGCAACAAGTCCTAAAACTAAACTAGGGTAGGCCCAAACACTTGATTTAGCATTTCCAGCTTCTTCCACGGTTTCCTCCGCTTCCACTTCTGGCAATGAAGAAAACCAGACCCAAATAGCTAAAACCACTAAAACCGCGGTCATAATCCCATAAGGCATAATCACAATCGCTAATTTCTTAGATCCAGCTACAGCACTTGAAAGAAACAATCCCCCAAAAATGAACTGGCTCAAAATCCCTGCCACTTTATTGCAAATTCCCATCACAGAAATACGTTGAGCAGCTGAATCGGCAGGTCCTAGGATCGTTACGTAAGGGTTTGAAGCCGTTTGAAGCAGCGCTAATCCTGTTCCTATGACAAAAAGACCAAATAAAAACATCGGATAATTGGCCATTTGAGCGGCTGGAATAAATAATAAGGTTCCCACTGCCATAGCTAATAAACCAAGCGACATCCCTTTCTTAAATCCAGTTTTGGCAAGCACCCAAGAAGAAGGTATCGCCATGACGAAATAAGAGATAAAGAAGGCAAAAGTTACTAAGAGCGAGTCGAAGTTATTTAAATGAAAGGCATCCTTAAAAAAGGCGATCAAAACGGAATTCACCCAGGTCACAAAACCGAAGACAAAGAAGAGAAT
>JAURHT010000046.1 GCA_030833145.1 Aquirufa sp. | reverse complement strand
TTCTAAGATTACTTGAATGCGATTTCCTTTCTTTGCCATAATAGATAAATCTTTTATCCGCCTCTGCTCGAAACGGAATGCAAAGGTAGAAGAATTTCTTTTTTTCCCAAAGCCTTTGCTAAAAATAGATAGAAAAATTTATTTTTACCCATTAGATTTCTCATTTTTGCTTAATGAATCCCATCCAGTACCAATTTCTTCCAGAAAATTTCGAGAACTCGGACCCTAATAAATTTCGGGTAGAGGATCTGAAATCAGAGGAAATGATTATTTCGTTGGGACCTCAACACCCTTCGACCCATGGGGTTCTTCGTTTAGAAGTGATTTCAGACGGCGAATGGATTAAAGAAGTCGTTCCACATCTGGGTTATTTACACCGTTGTTTTGAGAAGCATGCTGAAGCCTTGCCTTTTAACCAAATCATCCCTTATGTGGATCGCTTGGACTATATGGCGGCGATGAACTCGGAGCATGCCTATGTGATGGCGGTGGAGAAGATGCTGGATTTGACTGGTAAATTGCCCAAGCGTATCGAGTACATTCGTGTACTCGTAGCAGAATTAAATCGGATTGCCTCGCACTTTGTGGCGATTGGGACCTATGGTTTGGATATCGGTGCGTATACCCCTTTTTTATGGTTGATGCGGGATCGTGAAGACATTCAACGGATGTTAGAATGGCTTTCGGGTGCTAGGATGTTGTATAATTATGTGTGGGTGGGTGGATTGTTCTATGATTTGCCTTTGGGCTTTGAAGAGAAGGTGCAGGAATTAGTACCGGTCATAAAGAACACGATTAAAGAAGTAAAACAATTAGTAGAAGATAATAGTATATTCATCAAGAGGACCGCTAATGTGGGTGTTTTACCCCTGAATGCGGCGATTAATTATGGATGTACCGGTCCGGTGTTGCGGGGTTCTGGCTTGCCTTTTGACCTACGTCGCATCGATGCTTATTCGGTGTATCCGGAATTAGAATTTGAAATTCCGGTAGGAGAAGGTGCGATGGGTTCGGTGGGGGATTGCTGGGATCGAAATCACGTTAGGATTCGCGAATGCGAGGAATCGCTGCGGATTATTGAACAATGTATCGTGGCCTTGCTAGGCGATGAGAAAAGGACGAGGGAGTTTGATCCTCAGGCTTTGGTCCCTAAAAAAATTCGTCCGAAAGCGATGGATGCCTATGTGAGAGCCGAAAATCCGAAAGGAGAACTCGGTTTCTATATTCGTACGGATGGCCGCTCGGATATTCCACAACGCTTGAAAGTGCGCGCGTGCTCTTTCCACCACCTTTCCGTGTTGCCTTATTTGGCGAAAGGAACATATTTAGCAGATTTAGTAGCCATTATCGGATCCTTAGATTTAGTGATGGGCGAAGTAGACAGATAAGATGAACAAAGCATTTTTAGCAGCCCTCGAAGAGGAAATCAGTCGTTTAGATATAGGCCAAAACCCTAGCGAACTTTACGACCCCATCCATTACCTCCTGAGTTTAGGGGGCAAGCGGATTCGCCCTGTACTCTGTCTATTGACCTATTCTTTGTTCAAATCCGATTGGGAAAAACAAGTTCCTGCGGCTTTATCGGTCGAAATTTTCCACAATTTCACCTTGATGCATGACGACATCATGGACAAAGCGCCTCTTCGTCGCGGCAAGCAAACGGTGCACGAAAAATGGAATGATAACATCGCTATATTATCCGGCGACGTGATGTTAGTGAATGCTTATCAATACTTGAATAAGGTCAAAGGATTAAGCCTGGAGGCTTTTCAACACTTGTTGGGTCGTCTTTCCCGGATCGCTGCTGAGGTGTGCGAGGGACAGCAGTTCGATATGAATTTTGAAAGCCGTGACGATGTGACGGTGGAAGAATACATTGAAATGATTCGTTTGAAAACGTCGGTTTTGATCGGATTTTCGATGGAGATGGGTGGATTGCTTGCTTCAGCTCCTGCAGATGTTTCTGATTCCTTATACCGCATTGGTGAAACGATCGGTCTCGGATTTCAATTAAAGGATGATTTGTTGGACGTGTATGGAGACCCGGAGAAATTTGGGAAGCAGCCGGGCGGAGATATTTTGGCCAATAAAAAAACCTATATACTGATAAAAGCGTTTGAAAAAGCGACGGGTTCTACTCTTGAGTCATTAGAAAAATGGATAGCAGCTACCGAATATGACGCTACCGAAAAAGTACAGGCGGTCACGGCGATCTACGATTCCTTGAATCTGAAGGCTGAAACGGAAGCTGTCATCGCCTCCTATTTCGATGCCGCCTTTATTGAAATTCAATCTTTAGCCATTTCCGAAGAGCAAAAATCAGCCTTGGTAAAGTTTATGAGCGGGTTGGTTGATCGCGAAGTTTAACGTAGTTTTGTTCTTATATGGTCTCGATTGTACTTATCGCTGTGACGATTATTATTTCCCTGGTGGCTTGGCAAAAGCCAGACTTGATGGGAAAAATGCTCATGAATCCGTACCGGATTCAACACAGAAACGAATATTGGCGTTTTGTTAGCTCGGGGTTTATCCACGCAGACTTCACGCACCTGTTTTTTAACTTGTTTTCCTTCTTCTTTTTTGGGGTTCAATTAGAACAGATTTTCAATCAATTATTTCCGTCGATCGCGTCGGAATTATACCTTCTCTTTTATGTGTTAGCGATTGTGGTGGCAGATTTGCCTACTTTTTTCAAACAGAAAAACAATCCGAATTATAACTCTCTAGGTGCTTCAGGAGCGGTTTCGGCTGTCATTTTTGCGGGAATTTTATTCTTCCCTACAGAGAAAATATACTTGTTTGGATTCTTCGGAATTCCTGGATTTATCTATGCTGGTTTGTTTACTTGGTACTCGGTAGAAATGGATAAACGAAGTCGTGATTTTGTGAATCACAGCGCGCATTTGTATGGGGCCTTGTTTGGAATCGTGGCGATGACGTTGTTGTATCCACAAGTATGGATCAGTTTTGTCGAACAAATAACGGCGATGCTACGATGAAAAGAATTGCGATTTTAGGTAGCACGGGGTCCATCGGGACGCAGGCCTTGGAGGTGATTGCAGAGCATCCTTCCGAGTTTTCTGTTGAGGTCTTAACCGCTCAAAACCAAGCTGATCTGCTCATCACCCAAGCCTTAGCCTGGAAACCGGCTCACGTGGTGATCGGTAATGAGGCGAAATATGCGGAGGTAAAAGCGGCTTTAGCAGGAACTGAAATTCAAGTGCATTCCGGGGCCAAAGCCCTAGAAGAAGTGGTTACCCTCGATTCTGTTGATATCGTGTTGACTGCCTTAGTGGGATACGCTGGTTTATTGCCTACGGTGAAAGCAATCAAGGCGGGTAAACCAATCGCCTTAGCGAATAAAGAAACTTTAGTGGTGGCGGGAGCCCTGATTATGCCTTTAGCGCGGGAAATGGGTGTGCCCATTTTGCCGGTTGATTCAGAGCATTCAGCTATTTTCCAATGCTTGGTGGGCGAATCCCATAACCCCATTGAGAAAGTGATATTAACGGCTTCGGGCGGACCTTTTAGAGGTTTTAGTCGGGAGCAATTAGCTCAAGTAACGCGGGCGCAGGCATTAAAACACCCGAATTGGTCGATGGGAGCTAAGATTACTATCGACTCAGCTAGTTTGATGAACAAGGGTTTAGAGGTGATCGAGGCGGCTTGGTTATTTGACGTGAAACCCTCGGAAATTGAAGTGGTCGTACATCCTCAATCGATTGTACACTCGTTAGTGCAGTTTGAAGATGGATCAATTAAGGCGCAACTCGGTTTGCCGGATATGAAATTACCGATTCAGTTTGCCTTAGGGTATCCGAATCGAATGAAGGCGAGTTTCCCACGTTTTGATTTTAGACTCTATCCGTCTTTGACTTTTGAGCAGGCAGATACACAGACTTTCCGTAATTTAGGTCTTGCTTTTCAGGCCTTGGAAAAAGGAGGAAATCAGGCGTGTTTATTGAATGCGGCGAATGAGGTGGCGGTGGCGGCCTTTTTGGAAGATGAGATTGGATTTTTAGCGATGTCTGATTTGAACGAATATTGTATGAATCAGGGAACTTTTATCGCGAATCCGTCATTAGAGGATTACATTGAAAGTGATAAATTAAGTAGAATTTTGGCTCAAGAATGGGTTGAAAAACAAAGAAAATAGCGAATTATGGAAGGTTTAGTGATGGCAGGGCAATTAATTTTAGGATTGTCGATTTTAGTAACATTGCACGAGTTTGGGCACTTTATTACCGCCAAATGGTTTAAGATGCGCGTCGAAAAGTTCTACCTTTTCTTCGACTTTATGTTCCCTATTCCTACGGTATTAAACTTCGCTTTATTCAAAAAGAAAGTAGGCGACACCGAATACGGTTTAGGTTGGTTCCCCTTAGGTGGCTACGTTTCTATCGCGGGAATGATTGATGAAACACAAGATGCGGCTACCTTAGCTAAAGATCCAGAGCCTTGGGAATTCCGCGCGAAACCCGCTTGGCAGCGTCTGATCGTGATGTTAGGTGGCGTGATCGTCAACATTATTACCGGCGTGGTGATTTTCGTTTGCTTGACCTATTCGAACGGAAATAACTTTATTTCGAAAGAAGAATTAAACAAGAATGGAATTGTGGCCTTGGATTTAGGCAAACAAATCGGGCTCAAGACGGGGGATAAAATCATTCGTGTAAACGGCGCTGATTACAAGCAATTGTCTGATTTACGTGCTTCGGATGTGTTATTAGGGGAGAATTCTTCCTATACAGTTCAGCGTGGCGACCAGACTTTGGAGATCAAAATTCCTTCGAATTTCATCGAAAAATTAAGCGATAAGAAAGCGGGATTCATTGAGCCAATTGCTCCATTTAAAGTAGCAGAAGTGGCCGCTCCGGAAGAGCCAGGTTTCTTTGATAAGTTCTCGGCTTCTAAGCCAGCGGAATTATTGCCAGCTTATGCGGCAGGATTGAAAAAGGGCGATGTGATCACTTCTGTGAATGCAAACCCAGTTCATTTCTACCACGAGGTAAAAGAATTAATCACGAAGGAAGCCGGTAAGCCTATTCGCTTAGGTATTTTACGCGGAGGCGTAGCGGACACCTTGTCTATGGAGGTGACTGCCTCTGGCCAAATCGGTTTTGTTCCAGAGATGTTAATTCAAGTTTCGCACGAAGATTATTCGTTTGCGGAGGCAGCGAGCATCGGAACGGGCCGTGCCTTCTCGGTGATTTCGGATAACATCAAAGGTTTCAAGAAGATTGCTTCGGGTGATGTTTCAGCATCGAAAGCCTTGAGTGGACCTATTGGTATCGCCCAAATGTTTGGTGGAGTTTGGGATTGGAATCGTTTCTGGATGCTGACGGGTTTGTTATCGATGGCTTTGGCCTTTATGAATATCTTGCCTATTCCAGCTTTAGATGGGGGACACGCGATTTTCTTGATTTATGAGATGATTACGGGGAAGCCGGCATCCGAAAAGGTCTTGGAAAAAGCGCAGCAGGTAGGTATGCTCATCTTGCTTGCTTTGATGGCTTACACGTTTGGTAACGATATTTTCAAAGCCTTTTTCTAGTTGAAACTGCTGGTTCTATTTTTTGGTCTGTTTTTCCCGGAACTGCATCCCTTTCATAGTTCGGTGACGGAGATGAGTTATAATGTGAAGGACCAAAGCTGGGAAATCAGCATTCGCCTGTTTCAAGATGACTTGGAGCAAACGTTAAGCTCGGCGACTGGAAAGAAATTTCGAATGATTCCTGGAGATGAGGCGTCTGAAAAAGGGTTGGAGGCCTATGTCCGTAAACACTTTGGATTTCGCTCAGGAAAGCAATTTTCAACTCCGTATCGCTGGTTAGGAACGGAGCAACAGCAAGACGCGATTTGGGTGTATCTAGAAATTCCTACCACCGCAGACTTAGCGGGATCTTACTTAGAGAACTCGCTGTTTTTAGATGAATTTGAAGACCAAACGAACCTCGTTTCCTGGTCTTTTCAAGGCGCAAAAAAATCCTACCTTTTTCGGAAAAGCCAAGAGGTACAACAATTATCAAGATAATCATACTGCCATCTTGACGTTTGGCATAAAAATTGATTAATATCGTCCGCTCAAGTGGAGCAGAATTTAAAAATGTGGTATGAATAATCCAAATGACCTTTTTAAGCATTTACAGCTTTCAGAGATGTCTGATTTTGAAAATATAGAATTGATCCCTATTGGGTCAGAAGGGATGGACAATGATGACAAAATGGGCGTTTTGTCAGACCAATTGCCTATTCTTCCCATTCGCAATATCGTTTTGTTTCCAGGTATGGTGATTCCGATCACTGTCTCCCGCCAAAAATCTGTTCGCCTCGTAAAGAAAGCCTACAAAGGCGATCGCACGATTGGTGTTTTAGTACAAGCTAATAATTCCAAAGACGAACCTACTCCAGATGATTTGTACAAAATTGGAACGGTCGCGCACATTGTGAAGATGTTTGTTCTGCCAGGAGGAAACACAACGATTATCGTCCAAGGCCGCAAGCGTTTTGAAGTAAGCGAATACATCAAAACGGAGCCCAATTTGTTAGCTCGCGTTTCCTATATCGAGGACACGTTCCCTAAGAAATTAAATAAGGAAAATAAAGCACTCGTTTCTACGCTGAAAGAGTGTGCATTGAAGATATTAAACCTGAATCCAGAGATTCCTCGCGAGGCCCAAATTGCCTTAGATAACATCGAATCCTCTGCGTTTTTAGTGCATTTCCTTTCTTCGAATATCAACGCGGAATTAAAGGAAAAGCAGGCCTTGTTAGAGACTTTGGACGGAATCGAACAAGCCACACATTTGTTGGAGCATATGTTGAAAGACATCCAGCACTTAGAACTGAAGCGAGAAATTCAAAGCAAAGCTTCGAGTGATATTGACCAGCAACAGCGTGACTATTACATTCGCCAGCAGATTAAAGTCTTGCAGGAGGAATTAGGAGTGGAAAGTCCCGAGCAAGAATTGGACGGTCTGCGTGCGAAAGGGGCAAAGAAGAAATGGTCAAAAGAAGTAAATGATTTCTTCCAAAAAGAACTCTCCAAACTTCAACGCACGAATTCCATGTCAGGAGAATATCCGATGTTGATGAATTATGTTGAGTTGTTAGCGGATTTGCCTTGGGGCGAATTCACGAAAGATAATTTTGATCTGGTGAAGGCGAAGAAAGTGTTGGATGCCGATCATTTTGGACTAGAAAAAGTGAAAGAACGCATCATCGAATACCTAGCGGTATTGAAGATGAAAGGAGATATGAAAGCGCCTATCTTGTGCCTTTATGGCCCTCCGGGCGTGGGTAAGACGTCTTTGGGGCGTTCGATTGCCAAAGCTTTGGGAAGAAAATACGTACGTATGGCCTTAGGTGGTCTGCGTGACGAGGCCGAAATCAGAGGCCATAGAAAAACCTATGTAGGCGCCATGCCTGGTAAGGTGATTCAAAGCATTAAAAAAGCAGGATCTTCGAATCCCGTGTTTATTTTAGACGAAATCGATAAAGTAGGTTCGGATCACCGTGGAGATCCATCCTCTGCTTTGTTAGAGGTATTAGACCCGGAACAAAACAGCAGCTTCATGGATAATTACCTGGAGTGTGATTACGATCTATCTCGCGTGATGTTCATCGCGACGGCGAATAATTTAGATACGATTCATCCTGCTTTACGCGACCGGATGGAGATTATCGAGGTAAGTGGCTATACGATGGAGGAGAAAGTCCAAATTGCGAAAAAACACTTATTGCCTAAGCAGAAGAAAGAGCACGGTTTAGAGAAAGCGGAATTTGCGATGAATGATGGAGCGATACAAAAGGTCATCGAAGGATATACCCGCGAATCAGGTGTTCGTAAATTAGAACAAGAGATCGGTCGCGTGGTGCGCAAGATCACGAAATCCATTGCGATGGATCAAGACTATCCACATAAAATCACGGCGACAGATGTCGTGAAATTACTGGGTCAAGAGCACTTTGATAAGGATACCTACGAGAATAACGAATATGCTGGAGTCGTAACAGGTTTAGCCTGGACACCGGTAGGTGGAGATATCTTATTTATCGAAACCTTATTGAACCGCGGGAAAGGCGTCTTAACACTTTCTGGTCAATTAGGTGATGTGATGAAAGAGTCCGCGATGGCCGCTTTGAGTTTCTTAAAGGCCCATTCGGATGAATACGGCATTGATTACCGTATTTTTGACCAATACAATTTACACATTCACGTTCCAGCTGGAGCGGTACCTAAAGATGGTCCATCCGCCGGTATCACGATGTTAACTGCAATCGCTTCAGCGTTAACGCAGCGCAAGGTAAAATCGAAACTAGCGATGACGGGGGAGATTACGCTACGCGGTAAAGTATTACCAGTAGGAGGAATTAAGGAGAAAATCTTAGCGGCTAAAAGAGCAGGAATAAAAGAGATCATTATGTGCTCGAAGAACCGCAAAGATGTGGAAGAAATCGAGGCACATTATATTTCGGATTTGAGCTTCCACTACGTGGACGACGCGAAAGAAGTATTAGCTTTAGCGCTATTAAAAGAGCAGGTGAAGAATCCGGTGAAATTTGTTTTTCAGGCAGAACCAATAGCAAGTTCGTCCGCGGCATTGTAATGAATTTCGCCTAATTCAAGACTGAATTGGATGATGCGAAGTGCCTCAGCAGATGCCAAAGGGCGGAGGCATTCCACTAGATCTTGAACGGATAAAGGTCCGTTTTTCAAATATGTCAGAATCAATTTGCGTTCTGCTTCGAGGCCTTCGGGGATATTTTTCCCGTAGGCTTCTTTTTTGCGCTGCAAGCAATGATCGCAGATGCCACAAGAGGTTTTTAACGATTCCCCAAAATACGAGGTAATCAAAAGCGTTCTACATGCCTCCGGATGTTTCACATAGTGAATCATCGCATCGATCTTTTTCTTCGACCGATCCTTCTTCTTCAAGTATTCAGACCAGATGATGGGCAGGTTTTCGATGTTCGCCCGAGGCGTCAAAAAGACCAATTTAGGCAGGCCATTTTGTTTGTCATATTCGATTAATTCGAACTTCTCTAACAAGGCTAAATTGCGTTCCACCTCTGCGGGAGGAATCTTTATCTGATGAGCGAAGTCCGCTTCAGAGATGCTGACGAATTGAGTATATAAGTTACCACCATAAATGCGAAGCAACCCTTTTAAGAAAGATTCGAATTTCTCGTTTCGGATTTGAAAATCGTATAGTTCCGTGGAGCTGACGATAAAACGGATTTTCGAGGGATTTTGGAAGGCCTCGTTTAATAATAATAGACCCTCAGCTTCCAATGTCTTTAAGGCAAAATAGGTTTGCGAGCTGGGTAAGTTGAATCGCTTGCATAAATCCATCCAGTCAAAATCGTAACTCTGTAGCTCGCCACTTCCTTCGGCTACTTGTAGATAATTAGATACCGCTTGGTAGGTGCGTTTAATTGTCTCAGCTGTTGGAAATGATTTTTCCCATTGAGCTGTTAAATCCAACACATCTTTTTCCTCGTATAAAATGGCGGCATAGGCCTTTTTCTCGTCACGACCCGCTCGGCCAGCTTCTTGGTAATAGGCCTCGATGGTATCGGGTAAGTCGAGATGCACCACCAGACGAACGTCTGGTTTGTCGATACCCATCCCAAAAGCATTGGTCGCCACGATACAATCGATTTTTCCCTCGATCCAGTCTTTTTGACGAGCGCTTCTGACCTCGCCCGGAAGACCGGCGTGGTAAAAAGTGCTGGAAATACCGGCTTTAGATAACAGATCTGAAATCTCTTGGGTTCGTCGGCGATTCCGTACATAGACGATGGAAGAACCGGGAACCCGCTGCAGCATAGAGCAAAGCTTCTTCTCTTTGTCCGCTTCATAGAGAACAGAATAGGAGAGGTTAGCGCGGCTGAAACTTTTTTGGAATACGGCTGCATTCTTGAATTGCAGCTTTTCTTGAATTTCTTGTTTTACTTCCTCGTTCGCGGAGGCCGTCAAAGCGATGCACGGAACGCTCGGAATCAACGCGCGAAACTCAGCAATCTCTAAATAGGGCGGTCTGAAATCGTGACCCCATTGCGAAATACAGTGCGCCTCATCGATGACCAATAAACTGATGTTCATCTGTTTCGCCCGTTCAATGAACAAATCCGTCTTTAATCGTTCTGGCGAAACGTAAAGGAATTTCGTGTTGCCGTAAATGCAATTGTCTAATAAGATGTCGATTTGGCGTTTGCGGAGGCCGGAAAAAAGGGCGGTCGCTGGAATGCCACGGCGGTTTAATTGCGCTACCTGGTCTTGCATCAAGGCAATGAGGGGCGTAATGACGATGCAAATTCCCGGCAAAGCGAGGGCTGGCACTTGAAAACAAATGGACTTTCCCCCACCGGTGGGCAACAAAGCTAGGGTATCCTTGCCATCCAGCACCGAGTGAATGATTTCCTCCTGCAGGGGCCTGAAGGCCGAATGCCCCCAGTATTTTTGCAATATGTCCTGAATGTCCGCCATCGTCTAAACAAATCTACCAAAAAAGAATGAACTCCTCCACCGGATTTTTAGGAATTCCTGAGAAGAAATGCTAATTTTTAGACACAAAAGAAAGCGCATATGTTATCAGAGAAGGATTTAGCCCAATTATCGAAACGAGGAATTACGCCTGCAGAAATGAATCAACAAGTTGATTTTTTTAAATCCGGCTTTCCTTGGATGAATTTGGAAAAATCAGCATCGATCGGGAATGGGATTTTCCAGTTTTCAGAAGAGCAATTACAAGAATTCATTACTCGCTTCGATCAGCAAAAATCAGCGCTTTCTATTTTGAAGATGGTCCCTGCCTCAGGAGCAGCCACCCGAATGTTTAAATCACTGTTCGAATGCTTGTCGACGGGGGAGGAGAACAAAGAATGCACGAAGTTTTTCGATGAGCTAGATCACTTTGCGTTTTACCCAGAGCTGAAAGAGTTGCTGGAAGCGAATGATGACTCAGCGGAAATACTGAATAAACTACTCGGTTCAGCGGGAATGAATTATGGCCAAAAACCGAAAGGCTTGCTATCTTTCCATTCCTATCCTGATGGAGCACGGACTCCGCTAGAGGAACACATCGTGGAGGCAGCGGCGTATGCGTCGAATGGCCAAAAAGCCCGCTTGCATTTCACCGTATCTCCAGAACACCGCAGCGGTTTCGAGGATTTAGTAAAAAAACTCGTACCGAAATGGGAAACCCAAACCGGCATCCAATTCGAGATCACTTTCTCGGAACAAAAGCCCGCGACAGACACGATTGCCGTAAATCCAGACAATACCCTTTTCCGTGAAGCCGATGGATCATTGCTCTTTAGACCAGCAGGCCATGGAGCGCTATTAGAGAATTTGAATGACTTAAAAGCCGATGCGATCTTTATCAAAAATATAGATAACGTCGTTCCAGATATATTAAAGCAGCCGACCATTGAATACAAGAAGGCCTTAGGAGGATTGTTGTTGTGGATTTTAGAAGGTATAGAACACCTGGATAAGCAATTGCAAGAAAATCCATCAGAGGCTACGATCAATGAGGCATTACAAGAGATGGCCACCTATTTAGGTTTTGTGCCGTCGGCAGATTTTGCAGCGTTACCGCAAACGGAAAAAGTTGCAAAAATTCGCGAAGTTTTAGCCCGTCCTACACGCGTTTGCGGGGTGGTAAAAAATACCGGAGAGCCGGGAGGAGGCCCGTTCTGGTGCCAAGATGCGAAAGGAAATTTCACCCTTCAACTCGTGGAATCTGCTCAAATTGATATGAAGAACGAAGATCAAAAAGCCAAATTCCACCAAGCCTCTCACTTCAATCCGGTAGATTTAGTGTGCGCTACGCGTGGTTTGAACTTATTGAACTACCGTGACATGAATACGGGTTTTATCACAGATAAGACCAAAGACGGAAAAGAATTAAAGGCGATGGAGTTGCCGGGACTTTGGAACGGAGCGATGTCAGATTGGAATACCCTTTTTGTGGAAGTGCCTTTAGAAACATTCAACCCGGTGAAAACGGTGACTGATTTAGTGAGGCCCGCACACCAAAACGGCTAGGCTATTTTTTGTTTGTAAAAAACTAGCTATTTTTGTCGCCCCTGAGAAAGAGATTTTAAAGGAAGTATATAAATGCTTGATTACAAAAACCTTGCCCGGTTTCCAGGCAAGGTTTTTTATTTGGCCTGTTAATAGGTAAAAATGAGGGCATAAAGCCTTTAAATAGGTAGTAAACAAAAAAACTATGGCTTTAGAACAAACGTGGAGGTGGTTTGGCCCCAATGATCCGGTAAAATTATCCGATGTGCGTCAAGCTGGCGCAACGGGTATTGTGAGTGCTCTACACCAAATTCTAAATGGGAAAGTGTGGGAGTTGCCCGATATTTTGGAACGCAAGGCCATCATCGAGGCGGCTGGATTGAGTTGGTCCGTGATCGAAAGTATTCCGGTGCACGAGGATATCAAAACGCGTTCAGGGAACTACAAGCAGTACATCGAAAACTACAAAACGTCTTTACGTAATGTAGGCGAGGCGGGTTTAGACCTGGTTTGTTATAATTTTATGCCTATTCTGGACTGGACAAGAACGGATTTGGATTTTCGTTTTCCAGACGGAAGTACCGGATTGCGCTTTGATGCGGCAGAATTTTGTGCTTTTGAATTGTTCTTATTAAAGCGTCCAGGAGCAGAGCAACATTACACAGCCGAGCAAATCGCCAGAGCTCAAAAATGGTTCGATGCATCCACTCCCGCACAACAAGAGAAATTAATCCGCAATATCATCGCCGGTTTACCGGGTTCAGAAGAAAGCTTCACGTTGAAGTCTTTCCAAGAAGCGTTAGATACCTATTCCGAAGTAGGAGAGAAGGAGTTGCGCGAGAATTTATATGAATTCATTCGGGAGATCACGCCAGCAGCCGAGGAGGCTGGGGTCAATTTATCGATTCACCCGGATGATCCTCCGTATCCGATTTTGGGCTTGCCACGCGTGGTGAGTACGGAAAGCGATGCGGTTCAATTATTAAATGCCTACGAAAGCAACGTAAATGGATTGTGTTTCTGCACGGGAAGTTACGGCGTTAGAGAAGACAACGATTTAGTGGGCATGGTTGAGCGCCTGGGTCATCGCATTAATTTTATCCACTTGCGCGCAACGCGACGCGATCAATACGGAAATTTCCACGAAGCAGACCATTTAGATGGTGATGTGGATATGTTCGGAGTAATGAAGGGATTAGTGAATGAGCAGGACAAACGCATTGCCTCAGGTCGCCGGGATTTTCGCTTGCCATTCCGTCCAGATCACGGACACCGGATGTTAGATGATTTACAGGAAGGGAAGAAGACGAATCCAGGTTATACGGCCATCGGTCGTTTACGTGGTTTAGCGGAGTTACGTGGTTTGGAAATGGGAATCCGTGGGTTTTTGAAATAATTTTCATTTTCCCCTTTTGATTTCTATATCTTATTGCTAACTTTGCACCCCGATTAGTGTGGGATAACTCTATCTTATTGAGTTTGACGCGCTTGAAGGGATTAAAAGAATTTTAAATTTTAAACGGTAATTATTCCAAAATGCCAACTATTCAGCAATTAGTGCGCAAGGGACGTGAGCAAATGACTTGGAAATCTAAGTCACCAGCTTTGGATTCTTGTCCACAAAGAAGAGGGGTTTGTACT
>JAURHT010000200.1 GCA_030833145.1 Aquirufa sp. | reverse complement strand
TCAAAAATCGATCATCCCTGTCGTGACAGAGGCCCTGCAAAAAGCAAATATAAACAAAAATGAACTGAATGCCATTGCCTTCACAAGGGGCCCTGGGCTTTTAGGAGCTTTATTAATCGGCACCTCGTTTGCGAAGTCTTTGGCCTTGAGTTTGAACATTCCCTTAATCGAGGTGAATCATATGCAGGCGCACGTTTTGGCGCATTTCATTGAAGATCCCAAGCCCTCTTTTCCCTTCCTTTGCTTGACCGTGAGTGGCGGCCACACGCAATTGGTTTGGGTAAAATCGGCACTTGATATGGAGGTCATTGGCGAAACACAGGACGATGCAGTGGGTGAAGCCTTTGACAAAACGGCAAAACTGATCGGCCTACCTTATCCGGGTGGACCTTTGATTGATAAGTTAGCCAAAGAAGGTAACCCGGACCGCTTCCCCTTCTCACTAGGTGAAATGCCCGGCCTCAATTTTAGCTTCTCTGGCATCAAAACAGCCATTTTATATTTCCTCCAAAAAGAAGTCAAAAACAACCCCAACTTCATCGAAGAAAACAAAGCAGACATCTGCGCCTCCGTTCAAAAATCCCTTATCGATATGCTGCTTCGCAAAACGAAAAAGGCGATGAAAGAAATGAACTGCACCCAAATCGCCATCGCCGGTGGCGTCTCCGCCAACTCCGGTTTACGCACTCGACTTCAAGAATTAGGTACCGAACTAGGTTGGAAAGTTTTCATTCCAGCCTTCAGCTATTGCACCGATAACGCGGGCATGATCGCCATGGCGGGACATTTCAAAGCAGAAGCAGGAGAATTTTGTGGTCAGGATGTGAGTCCGCTGGCGAGGTATTCTTTATAATTTAAAGCACAAAGAATAGAGCACAAAGAATAAAGATGGAATCACCTCTGGTGATGCCTTCAGAAATATTTCACAAATCCATCGCCTTCGGCGATTCCTACTTTGTGCTTTATTCTTTATGCTCTATGCTTTCATTTCTTTTAAAGCATTCCAAAACGCCATCTTCAGCGTCTTCTCTGCATCCGTCAACGACGAAATGTAGCGAGGAAAGAAATAGACTAATTTAGATTCAATCGTATCGATTTCGGTAGTAGGTAACTCTCCTTGCCAAACAGCCGGTTGTTGACCGATAAAGATATACCGTTTTGCGCTCGTCTCTTTCAGGAATTCTGTGAAGCTTGGTTCTTCGTCAGAAGGTGTGTAAACAGACCAATCAGCGGGCCCTAAAACCATTGGAGGAGCAGAGAAAATGAGTTTTAAACGAGCAAGTTCGGCTTCGGCGATTTGGCCTACAACGACCCAAGGAGTGGAGACCTTCGGTTTTACTTCCGCTATGGTATCAGCGACAATTTCAACTGCAGGGGAATCCGCTAGCTGTGCCTCTGACTTATCCTGCGGGACCCAATAGATCTCGTCGAACTTGTACAAATCAGCTAATGAAATCCCCTCCATTTTGATGGTTTATGCTAATGAACCTCTTAACACACAAGCCTCACGGTCTGGACCCGTGGAGATGAAGTTAATAGGAAGGTTCAAGTGTTTTTCTAAGAATTTGATGTAATCTGCTAATTCAACTGGCAATTCGTTGAAATCGCGCATTCCCTCTAAGCTGCAAGCCCAACCTTTCAAGGTTTCGTATACCGGCTTCACTTTGATATCGGTGATTTCGAAAGGGATTTGGTCTGTAATCGTACCGTCCGGCATTTCGTAAGCTGTACACACTTGAATCTCGTCAAAGATATTCAAGACATCAGCCTTCATCATAATTAATTGAGTCACCCCATTAATCATCATCGCGTATTTAAGCGCTGGCAAATCAATCCAACCACAACGGCGGGGACGACCAGTCGTAGAACCGAATTCACGGCCTTCCACCCGCATACGCTCGCCTACTTCATCTTCTAATTCCGTAGGGAATGGACCAGAACCCACGCGAGTTGCATAGGCTTTAAAGATACCGAAAACCTCACCGATGTTTTTAGGCGCTACACCTAAACCCGTACAAGCACCTGCGGTGATGGTATTTGATGAGGTAACGAATGGGTAAGAACCGAAGTCAACGTCTAGTAGTGAACCTTGTGCCCCTTCAGCTAAGATCGTTTTCCCAGCCGTAATGGCGTGGTTCACAGAATATTCTGAATCCACTAAGCGGAATTCTTTCATGAAAGCAACGGCTTCAAAGAACTCCTTCTCTGCTGCCGCTAAATCGTATTCGAATTTATATACGTCCAAAATCGCTTTGTGGCGATCGACTAATGCCTTGTATTTGACAGAAAAATCAGGTGAAATCATATCTCCTACACGCAATCCCTGACGTGAGATTTTGTCCGTGTAAGTGGGTCCGATTCCTTTCAAAGTAGATCCAATTTTGGCATCCCCTTTTGCCTTTTCATAGGCCGCATCCAATAATCGGTGTGTAGGTAAGATGATGGACGCTTTCTTCGAGATTTCTAAGTTCTTGCGTAAATCTAAATTGAAATGCGCTAAACCGTCGATTTCTTTTTTGAAGATGATGGGATCCAAAACTACCCCGTTACCGATGATGTTTTGAACTTCTTGGCGGAAAATTCCAGAAGGAATTTGATGCAAAACGTGCTTAAAACCGTCGAATTCTAAGGTGTGACCCGCGTTAGGTCCGCCTTGAAAACGCGCAACTACTTGATACTTGGGTGCTAGAACGTCTACGATCTTTCCTTTCCCTTCATCACCCCATTGTAAGCCTAATAATACATCAACTGCCATAATATTGTTTTATTCTTGATTTCTTGCTTGGTAATTTGCTCTGTGTTCACAATTCTTGTTCGTACAAGAACCGTAAAAAATAAGCGAATGGTGCATCACATTAAATTGCAGCATTTCGCCTACTAAACTTTGGATGGTTTGTACTCGAGGATCACAAAATTCTGTGACTTTGTGGCAATCGGTACATATTAAATGATCGTGTTGACGACGTCCATAGGATTTCTCGAATTGTGCCTGATTGCGACCAAACTGGTGCTTCACCACTAAATCGCATTCCACTAACACATCGAGCGTATTGTAAACGGTAGCCCTAGAGACTTGGTATTTCTTGTTTTTCATGGAGATATACAACTCCTCCACATCAAAGTGATCGTCCCGTAAATAGATCTCTTCCAGGATCGCAAAGCGCTCCGGAGTCTTCCGCAAACCCTTGTTTTCCAGGTAGGCAGTGAAGATCTTTTTTACTGAATCTAGTTTATCTAATTCTTGGGACATTTATGGAAAAAAAACGACGTAAAATAAGCAAAAATAAC
>JAURHT010000131.1 GCA_030833145.1 Aquirufa sp. | reverse complement strand
TATTGCCAAAAACTACCCAGATCAGCAAAAAGAAATGTTTGAAAAACTTTCTGCTACTCAACCGATAGGTCGAATGGCAAAACCACAAGAAATTGCCCATTTAGCTTTATATTTATGTTCCGATGAAGCCGCATTTATCACGGGTTGTGATTATCCAATTGACGGTGGATTCATTTATCTAAACAACTAAACCTATGAAAAAACAACTTATTTGCCTGTTATTGATTTTGGGAACCTCTTTAAGTTCATTTAAAAAGGATGGCCCTAAGCGTATTATTTTCTTTGGAGATTCCATCACACAAGCTGGAGTTAACAAAACGGGGTACATCACTAAAATGACCGAAATGATTGCCGCTCAAGGGTTATCTAATCAATATGAATTGATCGGAGCGGGTATTGGAGGAAATAAAATCTATGATTTATACCTACGTCATGAAGAAGATGTGGTAGCCAAAAATCCCAACTTAGTCATTATTTACATTGGAATTAATGACGTTTGGCATAAAACAAGTTCACGTACCGGTACGGATGCGGACAAGTTTGAAAGATTCTATACTGCTTTAATTAAGAAGATTCAAAAATCTAATGCTCAGGTAGTTATCTGTACACCTACGGTAATTGGAGAGAAGTTTGATAACTCGAACGAGAACGATGGAGACCTAAATGCCTATGCTGCAATCATCAAGAAAATTGCTAAAGACAATAGCTTGCAATTGATCGATTTGCGCAAAGCCTTTATGGATTATGAGTCAAAAAACAACATCGAAAACAAAGCATCAGGTATTTTAACTTCTGATCGCGTTCACTTAAATGAAACGGGAAATCAGTTTTTAGCTGATACCATGTGGGACGTTATTAAAAAATTATAAGATGAAGTTAGCAAGAATAGGAAATGAGGGGACAGAAAAGCCCTGTATATACCAAGATGGAACCTTTTACGACGTCTCATCTCGTTTTACAGATTTCAATGAATCGTTTTTTCAACAGAATGGATTGGCAGAATTAGCCAAATTAAATCCAGGTGATTTTCCTGTAATTTCTGGACGATTAGGTTCTTGTGTGGCTAGACCTAGTAAAATTGTATGCGTAGGCTTAAATTACGCTGATCATGCTAAAGAAACGGGTGCTGAAATTCCGAAGGAACCCATTTTATTCTTCAAGAGCACGACAGCTCTTTCTGGTCCAAATGACGATATCATCATACCCAAAAACTCCACAAAGACAGACTGGGAAGTTGAATTAGCCATTGTGATCGGCAAAAAAGCCTCCTACGTTTCTGAAGCCGATGCCTACGATTATGTAGCAGGTTATTGTTTGCATAATGATTTATCTGAACGTGAATACCAATTAGAACGTGGTGGAAATTGGTCAAAAGGGAAGGGATGTGATTCCTTTGCGCCTTTGGGACCCTATTTAGCAACAAAAGAAGAGATCAAAGACGTACATGATTTAAACATGTGGTTAAATGTAAACGGTAAACGCTTCCAAACGAGTAATACCAATCAATTGATTTTCAATGTTCCACAAGTCGTTTCCTATATTTCTCAATTCATGACTTTATTGCCTGGCGATGTCATAAGCACAGGTACGCCTCACGGAGTAGGATTAGGTTTTAATCCACCAATCTATTTAAAGCCTGGCGATGTAGTTACTTTAGGCATGGACGGCTTAGGAGAACAACAACAAACAGCAATAGCCTATCAGGGATGATTGATGCACATCAACATTTTTGGAATTATAACGAAGAACGAGACACCTGGATAACACCGGATATGTCCGTTCTTCGGGCTGATTTTTATCCAAACTACAGCGAGCCACTCTTTAAATCCCAAGGCTTTACTGGTTGCGTGGCTGTTCAAGCCGATTCCTCAGAAGAGGAAACCTTGTTTCTATTGGCACTAGCGGAACAAAACGAATTCATTCAAGGAGTCGTGGGCTGGGTCGATTTACAAAGCGCCAATATCGAGGACAGACTGGCTTATTTTTCTCAGTTTGAATCAATCAAGGGCTTCAGACACATTGTTCAAGGGGAAAAAGACCCTGATTTTCTAGCCAGGCCAGCATTTATACGTGGCGTCAAAACACTGGACAGCTTCGATTTGAGCTATGATTTATTGATCTATCCGCATCAAATCAAATCGGCCATTGCTTTTTGTAAGACTTGCGATGAGCAAAAAATCGTGTTAGATCATTTGGCTAAAGCCCCACTCAAATCAGGTAATATTCAAGAATGGAAGAAGGAAATTCAGGGATTTGCCAGTCTATCACACGTTTCTGCTAAAATATCAGGGATTGTGACGGAAGCCGCGGATCAATCCTGGACTCAGCAACAAGTGAATGAAATTGTGGAAGTAGCTTTGGATGTTTTTGGTCCAGAGAGACTGATGATTGGAAGTGATTATCCGGTTGTTTTAGTAAATTCAACCTTAGAACGTTGGGTTGCTTCATTTCAAGAAGCGCTTAAAGGGTTAAGCGCATCAGAAAAAGAACTAATTTACCGTCAGAACGCTATCGAATTTTATCAATTAGAAACACTATGAATTTAGGATTAAGAGAAAAAGTGATCATCGTGACCGGTGGAGCCAAAGGTATAGGGGAAGGAATATCCGAGTCATTGGCCTTGGAATCCGCTATGGTAGCCATCGTAGGAAGAAATGAAGCTGATAATCTTCGTTGTATTGAGAAGATTCAAGCGACTGGCGGACAAGCATTCTCTTTTGTGGCCGATCTAAGTAATCCATCCGAATGCCATCAAGTAGTGGAAAAGGTGGCCAAGATGTTTGGTAAAATTGATGGATTAGTGAATAATGCAGGTTTAAATGATGGAGTGGGCCTAGAAACGGGGAATTATGAAAAATTCATACAATCCATTAATGCGAATTTGACACATTATTATTTAATGGCTCAAGCAGTGTTACCTTATTTGAAAAAAAGCAAAGGCGCAATCGTCAATATCGGATCGAAAACAGCAGAAACTGGCCAGGGAAACACTTCTGGATATGCTGCTTCGAATGGAGGACGCAATGCGTTAACTAGGGAATGGGCTTTGGAATTACGCGACTATAACATTCGGGTGAATTCGGTCATCGTGTCAGAATGCTATACGCCTATGTATGAGAAATGGATTGAGACTTTAGAAAATCCGAAGGAAAAATTAGCCAGCATCACCAGCAAAATACCTTTAGGACAGCGTATGACCACAAAAGAAGAGATAGGGGATATGGTAGCATTTTTAATGTCACCTAAATCAAGTCATACAACTGGGCAAATCATCCACGTAGATGGAGGCTATGTTCACCTAGATCGAGCAATTTCATGAAAACTTTCGACGCATTTGAAAGCCCGGGATTAATTGTATATCCCGATCGGGTAAAACGTAATATTGCCAAAGTAATTGAAATGGTAGATGGCAATCCAGCACGCCTTCGCCCACATATCAAAACACATAAGACGAAGGAGGGAAACGACTTATTATTAGCGGCGGGTATCACTAAATTCAAATGTGCTACCATCGCAGAAGCGGAACTATTAGCCCTTTCAAAAGCTCCTGATGTACTTATATCGATGCAATTGATCGGACCTAATTTGGAACGATTTAAACAATTGGTTGCCCATTACCCTAAAACTAAATTCTCCTCTATCGTAGATGATGCCTTTGCTGCTTCAGAACTGAATCGCATTTTTGCGGACCTTTCAACAGAAGTGTATGTAGACCTCAATATGGGAATGAATCGGACGGGAATTACACCTGAGAAGGCTTTGGCTTTGATTCAACATATTCAAACGTTACCTAACGTAACTTTACGCGGCTTACACGCCTATGATGGTCATATTCGGGACAAAGTATACGAAGACCGTGCCAAACATGTGGAGACTGATTTTACCCCATTCTACGAACTTTTGGAGCGCTTAAACCGTTCAGATCTAGAATTAGTCGTATCAGGAACTCCTAGTTTCCTAGTGCACCATAAAAATCCAAGATTTACCTGCAGTCCAGGGACTTTCATCTTCTTTGATGCGGGCTATGCGGCTTTATTTCCGGAAAATACCTTTGAATTCGGGGTAGAGATTATCGCTAGAATCATCTCAAAGCCCACCGATACGACTATTTGCCTCGATTTAGGCCATAAATCTGTGGCAGCTGAAAATCCAATTGATAATCGCGTTCGCTTCCTGAATCATCCAGAATGGATTTTAAAGTCCCAAAGCGAAGAACACGGTATCGTAGAAGTGGGAGATAATTCAGCTTATACCATCGGTGAAATCGTACGAATGATTCCTTATCATATTTGCCCTACAGTTAATCTCCATTCCCATCTCCAAGTCATTGACGGTGGTTTATGGGAGGTAAAAGCTAGAAATCGCAGACTATGTTATTAATCGACGCCCATTTAGATTTAAGTATGAACGCGCTTGAGTGGAATCGAGATTTGCGCGCTAGTATTCAGGAAATAAATGATCGAGAAAAGCATTTAACGGATAAGCCTGACCGTGGCAATGCGACTGTCAACTTAGACGAATTACGAAAAGGAAATGTAGGCATCGTCGTTGCCACTCAAATCGCTCGCTATGTGGCCCCAGATTCCACATTACCCGGCTGGAATAGTCCAGAACAAGCCTGGGCACAAACGCAAGGTCAATTAGCTTATTACAAAGCTTTAGAAAGAACAGGCGATCTACGTCCTATTCGAAATAGATCCGAATTACATGATCATTTAACACAATGGGAAACTGATGGGCATACCATCGGCTATATCTTAAGTCTAGAGGGAGCTGATTCTATTGTTTCCTTAGAATACCTAGAAATAGCACATGCAGCCGGTTTACGTGCTTTGGGGCCAGCCCATTATGGTCCGGGACGTTATGCGCAAGGAACCAATGCCACGGGCGGAATGGGAGTAAAGGGACGTGATTTATTGCGCAAGATGATGGATTTAAACATCATTTTAGATGCGACACATTTGTGTGATGATAGTTTTTGGGAGGCGATGGAATACCACCAAGGTCCGGTTTGGGCTAGTCACCAAAACTGCCGTGCCTTAGTCGATCACAATCGTCAATTCAGCGATGAACAGTTGAAAGAGATAATTTCGCGCGGAGCGGTCATTGGAATGCCGATGGATGCGTGGATGATGGTACCTGGATGGGTGAGAGGAGAATCAACTCCATTGAATAAAAATGTAACCCTTAACACACTCATAGATCACTTAGTCCACGTTTGTGATTTA
>JAURHT010000073.1 GCA_030833145.1 Aquirufa sp. | reverse complement strand
GCCTGTTTTGTCACCAAACCAGCGGTGGGCTCTTACCCCACCTTTTCACCCTTACCCGAAGGCGGTAATTTTCTGTGGCACTTGCTGTTGAATCCGAAGATCCCCCTTCCAGTTAGGAAGCACGCCGCTCTATGTTGTTCGGACTTTCCTCTTTAAAAAGCGATAGGATAGTCTATTTTCTCTGATGCAAAGGTAGGATTTTATTTGGCCAAAGACCAATTCCCTTCAAAAGCGCCCTCTATTAGAACTGAACTGCTGTCGAAATAGATCTTTTGAAAACGAACTCGACCATTTTTGGCCAAAGTGATAGAACTAGGAAGGCGATTAAGAATTTGCTTCGACTGAAAACGGAAAGCCGCTGCTTGCGACTGCAATTTTTGCTGAATGCGTTTCTTAAATAAAGAGGCTGGAAAAGATAAACCTTGAAGTCTTGTTTCCTTTACCTGGATTCCTAGCGAATTATCGGGATAAATCACAAAATCAAAGTCCGCCTCGAGTCGTGATGATTTACCCTTAAATTGAGCTAATTGAAATTGAAGACCCTCTTTTTGGAACAAAAATACCCCATTTCCCTTCCAGGAAGGATTGCTCTCCTTAATGGCTGCCATTAATTCAGGCCCAGATAATTGAAATTGAAAAGGAAGCATCGGCTTTCCAGCACCAGGTAAATCCTTCACCGGAATTAACAAAGTCGTCGGATTGTTTTGACCCGAAACCACCTTAAATCCACCCTTATACCTCAATTGCCCTTTGATGCTGCTTTGATCAAAACTCAAATCACGCAAATCCAAGGCAGAACTAGCGGCAGGTTCTATTCGGTATCCAGATGGTGAATCCGTAAAAAAGGATTGGAAGGCAAAAGGCTTAGTAGCTATTTTCTTAATCGAAGCATTTAATTGCTCTTGCATTTGGGCTAAAATCAATGCCTTCTTTTGATTTAGGAGTTGATCCACCACACCAGAAACGTTTACCGGAAAACCCAACACTTTCACCGAAGGTTTTTGGATCCATTGGTAATCATAAGCCACGTCTTTCACTTGTAAAGCGTTAATACTCGCTAGATTCCACTTCAATTGCACTTTCATCGCTAAATCGCCAGAAACGGTACCAGCAGATATGCCTGCAAGTTCCGGTTTAGCCACCATTCGAACGGGAAGTGAAAGGCTAATGTGATCCTTTTGAATCGCCTGTAATTGTATAGGGGCTAATAATCGCACATCTAAAGGGAAATCTATCGCAGAAGAACCCGCTGAATTTTGGTAAAGTACTGAACCCGGCTTCAATTGACTTAAAGCAAATAAACTATCATAAGAAAGGGAAAAATCAATCGTAGTTAATCCAGACTTGATAGCAGGAAAACGATCCACATAAACCGACTTTTCGGCAATGGGTGCCGGAACTAGTGTTTTAGCACAAGAGCTGATAAAGACAAGAAGTAGAAATAGATAAATGCGCATAAAAAAAGAGACCTCAATCTTAAACGTAAAGACTGAGGTCTAATTATATTTAAATACTAAACTAGGTTAATAAACCACCGTTTACTGAAATTACTTGACCTGTTACATAAGAAGACATGTCAGAACCTAAGAATAAACAAACATCAGCTACTTCTGTTGCTTGACCTCCCCTTTTCATTGGGATAGATTTTGTCCATTCTTCAATAGCTGCCTCATTTAATTCCTCTGTCATCTCGGTTTCGATAAATCCAGGAGCAATCGCATTGCAACGAATATTACGAGAACCTAATTCCAATGCAACGGATTTTGTAAAACCGATAATACCCGCTTTGGAAGCTGCGTAATTAGATTGACCTGCATTACCCTTGATACCGACAATGGAAGTCATATTAATGATAGAACCAGACTTCGCCTTCATCATAGGCTTCGTTACTGCCTTCGTTAAATTGAAAATAGATTTCAAATTCACCCGAATCACCTCATCCCATTGCTCTTCTGACATACGCATTAACAAACCATCACGCGTAATCCCAGCATTATTAATTAATATATCAATCGTTCCAAAATCCGCTAACACATCTTCCACTAATTTCTCAGATTCTGTGTAAGAAGAGGCATCTGAACGATAACCTTTGGCAGTAATACCAAAAGCAGCTAATTCTTGTTCTAATGCTTGACCCTTTTCTACGGAAGACAAATAAGTAAAAGCAACATTGGCGCCGGCTTTGGCAAAAGTTGTCGCAATAGCCCGACCGATACCCCGAGAGGCACCTGTCACTAAAACGACTTTGTTTTGTACTAATGACATATTATTTTTTTTGTTTGGTTAATTCTTTTCTTGTTTTTCTGGCCAAAGTCAAGGCATCAGCCCCTACTTCAAAATCCGCCACAATGTATTCGCCTTCTGCTAAAGCGCCTTTTAATATCTCTTCCGCTAAAGCGTCCTCTAGGTATTTCTGAATCGCACGATTCAAAGGTCTCGCACCATATTGCGGATCATAGCCTTTGTCCGCCATGAAGTCTTTTGCTTTCTCCGTTAATTCCACTTCAAAACCAAGGTTAGCTAAACGCGTTTTCAACTTCGTCAGCATCAAATCAATGATCTGATGGATGGCAGGGCGCTCTAACGAGTTAAATACGATGATATCATCTAAACGGTTAATAAACTCAGGAGCGAAAGCTTTCTTCAGCGCATTTTGAATGGTCGTCTTAGCGTATTCATCTAAGTTATCCACCTTAGACTTCGTGGAGAATCCGATACCTGATCCAAAATCTTTCAAATCACGTGCTCCGATATTCGAAGTCATAATGATAATTGTATTTCTAAAATCAACGCGACGACCCAAGCCATCTGTCAAAATACCATCATCTAATACTTGCAATAACAGGTTAAACACATCAGGATGCGCCTTTTCAATCTCATCTAATAAAACTACAGCATAAGGCTTACGACGAATCTTTTCAGTCAACTGACCGCCTTCTTCGTAACCCACGTATCCCGGAGGCGCTCCTACTAAGCGAGATACACTGAATTTCTCCATGTACTCACTCATATCAATACGCACTAAAGCATCTTCCTTATCAAATAAATAAGTGGCTAATACTTTAGCCATCTCCGTCTTTCCTACCCCCGTAGGGCCTAAGAAGATAAATGAACCAATTGGTTTCTTTGGATCTTTTAAACCCACACGCGTCCGCTGAATGGCTTTTACTAATTTCTTAATCGCATCTGGCTGACCAATCACTTGCTTCGAAAGCTGCTCATCCATTTGCAATAATTTCTCCCCTTCTTTTGCTGCTACACGATTCACAGGAATACCCGTCATTTGTGCTATAACTTCAGCCACATTTTCTTCTGTAACAGTAAATTTCTGCTTCTTCGAATCCTCTTCCCAAGCTGCTTTCGATTGTTCTAATTGATCGATTAATTTCTTCTCGCGATCACGCAACTGAGCTGCTTCCTCGTATTTCTGAGACTTAACCACTTGGTTCTTCTCTTTCTTCACGATTTCGATTTGGCCTTCTAATGCCACAATATCTTCTGGCACGTTAATGTTCGAAATATGCACTCTCGCACCTACTTCATCTAAAACATCAATCGCCTTATCTGGTAAGAAACGATCTGAAATATAACGATCTGATAATTTTACCGCGGAAATGATTGATTCATCCGTATAAATAACGTGGTGATGGTCCTCGTATTTATCTTTTATATTATGTAAGATTTCGATGGTTTCTTCGACTGTCGTAGCATCCACCATGACGGTTTGGAAACGACGAGCTAAAGCACCATCTTTCTCGATGTATTGACGGTATTCATCTAAAGTAGTTGCTCCGATAACTTGTATATCTCCACGCGCTAACGCAGGCTTGAACATATTCGAAGCATCCAATGAACCTGACGCACCACCAGCACCTACAATCGTATGCAATTCATCAATAAATAGAATAACATCCGTAGACTTCTCTAATTCATTCATCACAGCTTTCATACGCTCCTCGAACTGACCACGGTATTTTGTACCAGCTACTAAAGACGCGATATCAAGCGTAACGACACGTTTGCCAAAAAGCACACGGGATACTTTCTTTTGGACAATACGTAAAGCTAAACCCTCCGCAATGGCCGTTTTACCTACGCCGGGTTCTCCGATTAAAATAGGGTTATTTTTCTTACGGCGGGATAAAATCTGAGCCACACGTTCAATCTCTTTCTCGCGACCTACGATCGGATCAAGTTTTCCATTTTCAGCTACTTTCGTCAGATCACGACCGAAATTATCTAAAACAGGTGTTTTGCTTTTTTCTCCTGGTTTAGAACCAGTTGCATTACCTGCACCAGCACCACCTGTAGAACCAGATCCTGCGCTGTATAAACGCGAATCGTCGTCATTATCGTCTGTATCCGAACTAGCCTTAGGATTAGAACCTTGACCATTACCTGATTGGAATTCTACCATTTCTTTGATTAAATCGTAATAAACTTGGTATTTCTCCAAAATCTGCGTCGCCACATTATCTTCATCACGCAAAACCGCCATTAATAAATGATCTGTTTCAACGACGTTTGTTTTAAAGTATTTAGCCTCTAAATAGGTCAAACGCAACACTTTCTCCGCTTGCTTAGTTAACGGAATATTTAACATATTCTCGCGATCAAAGGAAGAACGTGTAGTGGAGGCAGTAGAGTGTTCGATGCTTTGGCGTAAAGAATCCAAAGAAACACCTGAACGCAACAATAAATCAATTCCTGGACCCTGTCCATCTCGAATCATCCCTAACATCAAGTGTTCAGTCCCAATATAATCGTGACCTAAACGCAATGCCTCTTCTCGCGCTAACGAGATGACTTCCTTCACTTTATTCGAAAATTTAGCCTCCATAGTGTTCTATTTATTTCATACAACTTACCTGCATCAACCACGTATGCCCCTAAATTGTTCCCTTTTTATTTTAAAAAAGTCAAAGACTCTTTTCCATGATTCATCAATAAATCTAAAATCGACAAGTTCGGGACAAATTCCGTACCAAAACACTGTCGATAAGAACTATTTTGATAGATTGAACGCGTTGTCCAGTCTTTTTTTGCACTTATTTGATCATACTTACTATTGCCGGCATAAACCCCGAATTCTTGAGTCTTCTCATATACCAAAGGCACATCTAAAATACGGTATACAAAGCTCAAGAGATCAATATTTAAATCTACTAAAAAAAACCTTTTTTTTGCAAAGATTTGATGTAAATATGGCTCAAAATATTCGTAGTAGGGTGCATTTCCATAAGCGGCCTGAATCGCACCTTGGTGTTGCTTCATCCAGTTTTGGGTATAATCAATCTTGGTATCCTTCGTTTTTGTTTTCACACCAGAAGTATGAATTACCGGAACCGTTAATCGCTCCACCCCATTCGCTCCTAAAATCATACAACGATTCCGAAATGTCTGCTTGGGAAAATTTTCCTCCACCTCGAAAAGTATAGCCGGATGCTGAAGCAAAACCGTCATGTATTCTAGACTAGGCAAATAATGAGTCTCAATGTGCATTCCCAAAAATAAATCGGATATTTGTAAAACGAAAGAACAAAGATAATAAGAATGAAAGCGTCTCCCCTGTTTCTATACAAACTAATTGGAAGATTACCTTTGCCTGTCCTCTACGGATTCGCTTCGTTTTGTACTTTCTTATTCTATTACGTCATTCCTTATCGAAAGAAAGTGATTCAAGGGAATATGAAAAAATCCTTTCCTACGCTTTCTGATAAAGAATTAGGCAAACTTACGTACCAATTTTATGGGTATTTGACAGATCAATTAGTCGAATTTTTTAAAGGGGTTTCGATAAGCAAAGACGAAATGCTTGATCGATTTGAGATTAAAAATGAGGACGTTGTGACTGATTTTATCAAAAAGGGAATACCTGTGATTTTGGTAGCCGGTCATCAGGGAAATTGGGAATGGGCCATTCACCGTTTAGCGCTAAGTAAAAATCCACACGACGTAATCTATCAAAAACTAAACAATCCTACGTTTAATGAATTTACGAAGCAGGTACGTTCGCGTTTTGGGCACGTGGTTTTATTAGAAAAAAGAGAGTCGGTTTTATTAACGAGAGAACGTAAAGATATTCCTCGTGTCATTTGTTTAGCTGCTGACCAGGCTCCACAGAAACCTGAAAGTGCTTATTGGACGACCTTTTTACACCAAGATACCGCCTTCTTTACCGGAATGGAGCGATTCGCGAGAGATTATCAATACCCAGTTGTATTCGCAGAATTGATTCGTAAAAAGAGAGGAAAATATACGATGACCTACGAATTATTAGCGAATGTACCCTTTGATGAATTAGCTCCGGGTGAAATTATTGAACGCTTTGCACGTCGTTTGGAAAAATCCATTAATGCCTACCCAGAACAATACTTGTGGTCTCACAGACGCTGGAAGCATACCAAACCTGACAAATTGAGCTTGAAGTGGTCTTAATTAAAAGCTGAGCAATCACCTGCCCCTTCGCGAATAATTTCAAAGGAATCTTCTGAAATTTCAATCACACTGGAAGGCACATAACCACCAAACCCTCCATCTAATACTAAGTCTACAGCGTGACCCCACCGATCCATAATCAAACTGGGATCCGTATACTCTTCAACCTCTAAATCATCTTGAGGTAAAGACGTAGTCAACAGAGGCGAACCTAAAAGGGAAACAATGGATAAAACAGGCTCATAATCTGGTATACGTATTCCTACTGTTTTCTTTCCTTGCACTAAAACCGATGGAACTTTAGCACTAGCTGGTAATACGAAGGTAAAAGCACCAGGTAAATATCGTTTCAACGTTTTAAAGGCAAAATCTGATACTTTGGCATAATTCGCAATTGAACTTAAATCGGCGCAAATAAAGGAAAATCGATTCTTAGAGGCTTGAATACCTTTGATTTCACAGATCCGATTCACAGCCTTAGTCGAACCAATATGGCAACCTAAGGCATACATCGTATCCGTCTTATAAATTATCACAGCATCCTTTTCCAAGGCTTTCACTATCAGGTCCAAAGTGGCCTGGCTGTTATTCTTATCGTACAGACGAATGAGTTCTGCCATATTATTCGAAAAAATAATCCGTTTCTGACTCCTCTTGTTCTTCTTTTACCTGATCAATACTCGCATTGATTTCGAAACCAACTAAAAGAATCAAGGCAATAAAATACAACCAAACCATCAAGGCAATTAACGACCCGATTGAACCGTATACCTTGTTATAACTCGCAAAATTGACTAAATAATAGGAGAATAAATTCGTCACCAAAATAGTCAAAACGGATGCAGTGATGGAACCTGCGTTAAAAAACTTCCAGCGTTTAGTGATCGCTGGAGCATAATAATAGATAATGGAAATGGTTAAAAAGAAAATAGCGAATATGAGGAAGTAGGTCAATATATTCAACATGTAAAAATTAAAATCGTAATCAATTAAGCCCTTCCCTTTCAGATAACCAATCACTAATTTTCCCACAATAAATACCGAGAAAGCCGTGATTAAAACGAAGGTTAATAAGAAATTCAACGAAACAGCAATGACACGTTCTTTAAAAATCCCCCGATTCTCCTTCGTTTTATAGGTTAAATTGAATGAACGAATCAATGCCTGAATCCCACTGGTAGAAGCATAGAGGGCAAATAAAAATCCGAATGACAAAACTCCTCCCGATTTTTTCCGAATCAAATCTAAAAGCAATTCAGTGAAATCTTTTTGAAGATTTTTGGGAATGGAAGACTTCAAAAAGTTAACCATTTTGATATCAAAATTATCTACCGGAATATAGGCTAACAAGGAGAACAAAAAGATAATCGTCGGAAAAACCGCTAAGGTAAAATTATAGGCCACTGCTGCAGCGCGCACATCAATATCAAAATGAAATATCTTTTGGTATAAAATCGTCAGAATTCGAGCCAGGATATAATGTTCCTCGCAGTCTTTCCAAAACACCTGAATTTCTCTCCACACCCGTCTAAACATCCGTTCTTTTTTCTAAAATAGCCGAAATCAACCATTCGGGTGCCTTCACCACTTTCTTCGTAGCTAAATCCATGAAGACTAATGTCGTCTTCCCTTCGTGCAATAATGCCTCACTCTGATTATAAATTTTATATTCGAATTCGATGCGAGCAGAAGGCATTTTGATTAAAGTACATTCAATTCGCAATAAATCATCATACAAGGCTGGTGCGTGGTACTTCGAGTAATTTTCATACACTGGCAAACCGATACCTGCATCTTCTAACACCTTATAACTTACGCCAATACTTCGCAAAGTCTCTACCCGAGCAATCTCATAGAAACGCGCGTAATTTCCATAATACACATAGCCCATTTGATCGGTATCTGCATAACAAACGCGGTACGAAACCTGGTGAGAGAGCATATTAATGTATTTTGTTTTGATCTAACGCTTTCTGGTAATCCGCCGCATTTTGCATATGTTCCTCATAGGTAACAGCAAAAGCGTGATTCTCTGAAAAATCAGCTTTGGCACAGAAATACATATATTGGTGGTGTTCTAAATTCAAAACCTTGTCAATTACATCACTCGGCACAATCGAAATCGGACCCGGTGGCAAACCCGTATTCTTGTAGGTATTATAAGGAGAATTAAGTGCGGTATATTTACTCGTAACCCGCTTAATCGTAAAATCTTTCCAAGCAAAAACAACGGTAGGATCGGCTTGAAGTGGCATATTAGTTTGTAAGCGATTCCAATAAACTCCCGCCACACGCGCTTGCTCTTTCGGGTTTTTAGATTCCCCATATACGATACTTGCTAGAATCGAAACCTGTACAGGTGTTAATCCTAACTTCTGCGCTTCTGCCTTACGTTTAGAAGTCCAAAACTTCACATAAGCCTTATTCATTTTCGCTAAAAATTCCGGAAACGAAGTGGTCCAGTTTACCTCATAGGTATTCGGAACGAAAATAGCAGGACTTGTTTCAGAAGTAAATCCCCATTGTTGCATGAGTTCCGTGGAATCTAAAACAGCATAAATAGCGGCTGAATCATAATCTGTTTGTTTCGCAATACGCCCAGCTATGTCTTCTTTTAATCTGAAATTATTAATTACCACTTTATACGCATCCTGACGACCATTTCTTAGTTTACGTAACAATTCCCAGTTCCCCATTTCACTGTGAATGATATAACGTCCAGGACGCACCTTCTCTGGATAGTTTAACACTTTAGCCAGGAAGCGAAAGCTTAATTGATCTCGTACCAAATCGTGCTTTTTCAACGTATCTAGTACAGATTCATAAGTAGATTTCTCAGGAATGAATAATTCAAAAGGTTGATTCGCTTCTACTCGAAAATTAGGTGTTTTGAATACCTGCCAAACGTAGTAGGAAAACATGGCCGAAACCAAGCTAAAAACCAAAATAAAAATCTTTATTCGCTTATTCGAAACCATATTAATCTAATTTAAAATCTAATTGAAAACGAGAGGCTAAAGATTGTAAATCCTGAACCACAGGGTTTAACAAAGGAATACCTTCCACAAGACGAATAGCCTCTAATTCGCGCTCTGGATCACCTGGAATAAGCACTTGCTTTCCTTCCACGGCTTTGGCAGATCTAAAACGGCGAATCCACTTATCCATATCAGTAGTAAAATCCACTGCTGGTCTGAACGCATCCACCCGCATGGCACCTAAAAAATGTCCTGTGCCATTCCCTACCGTTTCTCCCGCTTGCATAAACCCAGCGGTCGCAAATGGAGGCACCCAAGGTCCAAAATTCGCCCCGGATAAAACACCTGACAAAATATCAACAATAGCTCCTAATCCATAACCTTTATGGGAACCATGTTCGCGGTCGCCTCCAAGTGGTAATAAAGCTCCTCCATTTTTAATTGCAAATGCATCATTACAAGGATCCCCATTGGCATCTTGAACCCAACCGTCGGGTGTATCCAATCCCTTTCTTTGTAAAATTTCTAATTTCCCATAAGCGACAGCCGTTGACGCGAAATCAGCCACAAAAGCTGGTTCTTCGTTCGCAGGAATCGCTACAGCAATGGGGTTAGTCCCTAATAATTTTTCTTTCGAAAAAGTGGGCGTAACTAAGGGTGCAGCGTGAGTCATGGCCCATCCAATCATTTGAGAAGGAAGTGCCTTCATCGCATGATAACCCGCAATACCAAAGTGATTAGAGTTCTGAACTGCTACCCAACCGGTACCAGCTAAAGCCGCTTTTTCACAGGCAATTTCCATTGCCTTCGGCGCCACAACAAGTCCTAAACCCCGATCTCCGTCTAAGGTAGCCGTAGAAGGCGTCTCATGTAAAACTTTTACCTGGGGTTTTGTGTTTAATCTTCCGTTATCGAAGAGACGAACATAACCGGCTAAGCGAGCAACACCGTGTGAATCAATCCCACGAGCGTCAGCGGATACTAAAACATCCGAAGCTAGAGCCGCATCTTCATCACTACAACCGATGGCCGTAAAAACAGAAGCTACATATTTTTTCAGTAAATGATAATCTGCCT
>JAURHT010000174.1 GCA_030833145.1 Aquirufa sp. | reverse complement strand
GGTATCAATTACCGGGTTATCCTGGCAGGAAAGGTAATTACTTCGAGGCATCTTGTTCGAACATGTTCGTTTATGCTTTCGCTAAGGGCGTAAGGAAAGGCTATCTACCTGCTTCCTACCGCTTGAATGCAGAAAAAGGATACAAAGGAATCTTGAAAGAATTCATTACCAAAGACGCGGAGGGTTACATCCATTTAGAGAAAACGGTGAGCGTAGGCGGTTTAGGCGGAACACCTTACCGCGATGGATCATATGACTATTATTTAAGTGAACCTCTGCGTACAGATGATTTAAAAGGCGTGGGACCATTTATCCTAGCGTCTTTAGAGATGGAGATTGCCAAAGAATTATCCATTGGCGCCGGTAAAAAAGTCGTTTTAGACTATTTCTTTAACCACGAGACCAAAAATGGCAATCGTTTCCACTATACCTGGGAAGATCGCAAAGACTCTGGGTTTAACCAATGGGGCATTCAATTTGAGCAATTAGGCGCTTCTTTAGATACCTTAGGCGTTTCTCCTACGCGGGAGAACTTGAAAGGCGCCTCCGTTTACATCATCGTGGATCCAGATAGCTATAAAGAAACGGCGAAACCTAATTTCATGACGGCAAAAGCGGCGGATGAAATCGAGGCTTGGGTGAAAGCAGGTGGAAATTTAATCTTGTTAGCGAACGACACGACTAACTGCGAGATTCCTCAGTTTAATATCTTGGCCAAACGTTTTGGTATCGAATTCACCGCTCCTAACCTGAACTTCGTTCAAGGACGCAACTGGGAACAAGGTGCCGTTTTGATACCAGCAGGCAATGAAGTTTTTGACCCGATTAAAAAGGTCTACATCAAGGAAATAACTACCTTAAAGCTGAGCGGCAATGCTAAACCATTGGTTAACCACTTGGGTCATGTGGTGATGGCAACAGCAAAAGTGGGCAAAGGGAAAGTATTTGCGCTAGGTGATCCCTGGTTGTATACAGAATACACGAATAACCGCAGAACGCCTTTAGAATACGAGAATTTCCTAGCGGCTAAGAAACTAGCGATCTATATGCTACGGTAGTTTACGCGGAAAATGAAAACCGGTCATCTTCTCTAACATTTCCAAAGGAACCGAATAAGTCTGCCAGTTTTTATTCAAATCTCGTTCATTAGGAAAAAGTATACACCAGATTTTGTCTGGTGTATACACCACTTTCCAACAATAAGTAGGGACAATGACTCCTGAAAATAAGCGATCTTTTGCCCCGATTCCACCTGCATAAATCAATAAATTTTGTCCTTTTTTGATCGCAAGTTTGCGGCAATATTCCTCTAACATCTTGAATGGGCCTCTATTTAATTCTGGCGTTTGCGGAATCATATTGGACATCAAAAAGGTTTCTTCATTCAGGTATTCTGCGGCAGTTCGATCCTCAGAATTACACAAATGCCCGCGATCATAGCCTGAATGGGAATAATCTTTTTCATCCACAATCTTAAAACTACGAGGAAAAGATTCATCCTGAACAAAACGATTCGTACGATCCACTGCTCCTACATCGCTTGCCTTTAGCGTCCATCCCACCCAATTCGCTCTACCCTCTACACCATTATAGGACATCACATAACCTTTCTTCACCGAAAGATAATTCGTCGTAGAAGCAGAAGAGGCGCCCGAAATATTGGGCACCCCTACTGATAATAATAGACTAAAAATAAGGTTTATCAGCATTATTTAGCTCTTTTTTCTAAGTCTGCACGCGAAATATTCATGGTACGCCCCATCATTTTATTTCCTCTGTAGGAAATGATACGCATCAATTCTGCATCCTTAGGCACAGCAATTAAGCCAGATGCAGTCGGATAATGGTTATCTGGATAAGAGTTATCAAAACTGTAGTGAATCTGTAAACCCGAGATTTCATTCTTCAATTCTACGAATAATTCTCCTTTCGCATTTTTAGTTACGTTCACAATTGCTTCGTACATCGATGGAGCATATTTCTTATCCGCCACGTCAAAACGAGCCATATGGTCTTCTACGCGGCTAATAAAATTATCCCAATTTTTGTTTTCATTAGAAGACCAAAGAGACTCAGAAATAGCTAACGCCCGAGGCCACATCATGTATTGCAAATGACGGTAGTTAAACAATTGCTCCGACCACATATTTGCTTGACCTCCTTTCACTAATTTGGCATCTACACCAGCTGGAACGGGATTAAAGGCATACGAATCCGTTAAACGTACTGTTCTGTAAACCGGTGGCTCAAGCGCACGATCGCCCTGCATTAAATCCACATACACATTGTCGTTAGGCGTCATCACCACTTCGTGACCTAATTTAGCCGCTTCTACACCGCCGGCGATGCCACGCCAAGACATGACAGCTGTTCCCTTTGGTAATCCTCCACCCTCTAAAATCTCATCCCAACCTAACATGCGCTTACCTTTAGAGGTAATAATCTTCTCTAATCGACGCACAAAATACGCTTGCACCTCTTGTGAATTTTTCAATCCTTCGCGTGCTCTCAAAGCCAAAATCTCCGGATTTTTATCCCAATAGTTCTTAGGGCACTCATCTCCTCCCATATGGATATATTCATATGGAAATAGACTTGCCACCTCACCCATCACTTTATCTAAAAAGGTATACACTTTCTCATTCGCCGGACAAAGTGTATTATCCTGCAAAGCCTCTGGATGTCCGTGGGACCAATCGATGAATGGCTCGCCTGAAATAACTTCATATTTATCAGCACCCGGCGTGCAAGAAAGCTCCGGATAAGAGGCAACCGCTGCCATAGAGTGACCAGGCACGTCTACTTCTGGAACGATGTTTACGAAACGATCTTGACCGTATTTTACCAATTCCTTGATATCTTCTTGCGTGTAGAAACCACCGTAATTACGTGGCTCATTAGGCTCTGGCTTCGAAAAAGTCGTAAATCGACCTACTTTCTTCACATTAAATGCACCTTTCTTAGTCAAATTAGGATACGATTTTATCTCAATTCTCCAACCCTCATCATCCGTTAAGTGGAAGTGTAAAATATTGTATTTGTATTCCACCATATCGTCGATGAATTGTTTTACCTCCTCTTTAGTAAAGAAGTGACGAGCCACATCAAACATTTGGCCACGCCAAGCAAAGCGAGGCGTATCCGTTATTTGTGCATATGGGATCGACCAGTTCACTCCTTTAGCGACCGTCTTAGATTCAATTTCTTTGGGTAATAATTGCAATAGCGTTTGAATTCCGTAGAATAAGCCCGCTGATTTGTTTGCCTTGATCGTTACTCCTTTTCCATTTACTTGCAATTCATAACCTTCAGCCCCTAGAGTAGTGTTATTCACGATTTGCATTTGAATGGCAGCAGAACCTGTGTTTTTAAAGGTTACAGTACGCCCGGTGGCATTTTTTAATTTAGTAACCAAAGTCGTATAACCTACTTTCAATTGCGCGTCAGCTGGACCAGAAATAGATATGGAGCTAGGTAAACTGAATTTCCCCGCAGGATATACCGCTTTTGAAGGGATAGGAATAATGGATGGATTTTGTGCTGATGAAACGAAACTTAAGCTTAAACTTAAGCACGCCAGTGCAATCATTTTCTTCATAATATAGGTTTTTGAATGATGTTAAAGTTCCATCTAATTGCAGAATATTCCAAATCGTTTTGTATTTTTGGAACAAGAAGCATTATATACAAAACACAAAACCATGAATGAAACTGCCACGCTTGCTGCTCAGCAAGTGGAACTCACACACGCTATTGACACGGTTTGGGTGGCCCT
>JAURHT010000201.1 GCA_030833145.1 Aquirufa sp. | reverse complement strand
TAAAATCGTAATGTAGTGTTCCTTTTTTCGTTTACTTTACATCAGTAAAATGGAACGTTGCAAAGATACGTTTTGTTAGGCTTTTAATTGACATCATCCGCTAAAAACCATGAAAAATCAATCCTTTGCTTATTTATTGCTAGTAGGATTTGGAATCCTTTCCAGCTGCGTGAATGTAAATACCAGTTCTTACGCTTCAGATGATTTATATGATGAGGCGAATCGTTCCGTTCAAATAGCGAAAGTTCAGGCCGCTAAAGCTGCTAAACAAAAGAAATACCTTGATTTTCAAGATTTAGAGGAATCCGATGTGGAGGTGATTGAAGAGGAGGAGGGTTTAGCTCAAGCTTCTATATCGCGTGTAAATCCTAATTTATATCAATCGGCTTACCAGCAAGGTCTATCAGATGGTTTATTTAGTAGCCCCTATTTAGGATATGGTTACCGATATACTCCGTTCAATTACTGGAGTCCTTCTTTTTCCTATTTTGTCAATCCATTTAGGCCATTCAGTATCGGGATTGGTTTAGGTTTTTCAGCCTTTAATCCTTACGCTATTTATAGCCCGTTTAATGACCCTTTCAATCCGTTTTTTGACCCATTCTTTAGCCCATATTACAACTCTTTCTATAGTCCGTTTGTGTTTAATTCCTTCTACCGGAATTATAATTACTATGGACCAGGCGGAAATTACACAGGATATAGTGGTCAATATATGACGAATGATACGCGGGAAAAACGGAATTTTGGACCACGTGATGATCGTTCGAATAACCGAAATTCAGGGGGGAATTACACTAATTCACCTCGCGGTGGTAATAATTCCTACAATACGCAAGGCAATAACTTGCCCCGTGTGAATATGGAATCCGTTCCTTCAAACTCGGGTTCTTCTTCTCAACAATATGTAGCACCTCGTCGCAATTCGAATTATGAATACCGCGCTGCTCCGGTAGATGGTGGGGGATCTATACGTAGTAATTCTACTTCTACGCCGTCTTACAGTTCTCCTAGCTCAGGTGGTTCGAGCTCTGGTGGCGGCGGAGGTGGTGGTTCTAGTCGCGGTCCTCGTTAATTCTTGATCATGAAAAAAGTATTCATTCTTCTATTCAGCGTCTGTGCGCTGCAGCAGGCCGTGGCCCAAATCTATACTTATCCCAGCTTAGGGAAGCAATTCTCTACGAGCTATTCGGTAGGGACGGCTAGAATGCAGGCATTAGGTGGCGCTTCGAGTGCTTTAGGGGCTGATTTAAGTTCCTTAAGCGGTAATCCAGCGGGTTTAGGTTTTTATACTCGTTCTGAAGTTAATATGAGCCTAGCTTACACAGGCATTCAAACTAAATCATCTTATTTATCTACGGCAGATGAGGCTTCCGAAAGTCAAATGCAGATGCCTACGTTGGGGATGGTGATTTCGAGTAATAATTTGGGTGGTGGCGAATGGCATGGGTCTTTTGGTTTTGGCTATTCCCGTCAAGCCATCTTTATTCAGCCGATTCAGGTTTCTGGAACCAATAATAGAAGTTCTCTTTTAGATAATTTTATTGAGAAGGCGAATAACAAAGGGGCAACTGGTGCTTCATTAGACGAAGAATATGACCCGTATTCTGGGACGGCTTCCTCTGCCGAGGCTTTGGCCTATCAGACCTATTTGATTAATCCAAATTCCGTTACGGGTGGCGCGCCATTTGAGCGTTTTCAGCCTTTATTGCCCACGAATCAATATGGCACAGCCTCTAATTCAGGTGCTTTAACTTCTTGGGATTTTGCCTATGGGGCAACATATCGTGATCAGTTTTACTTAGGGGCAGCTTTGCATTTTTCCAAAATTACATCGAGTTCGTCTACCACGTGGGAGGATGAATTTGTGGGGGCGAAAAATGTAGCAGGCTTTCAATACGCTGAAACTTTACAAACCAATGGTTCGGGTATCGCACTTAGTTTAGGGGGTATTTACAAGGTTAATCCATCGCTTCGTTTGTCGCTCGCATTCAGATCGCCGACCTATTATGATCAGATGAACGAAACCTATGATGCGCGTTTATTCCCAAATGTAATCGGGATTCCTGCCATCGGGTCTTCGGGTAATCCTATCACGATTACGAAGGTGAATGCTATGCGATTAACGACGAATGAGTTTACCTATCAATTTTTAAGCCCAATGAAGGTTTCAGGAGGATTCGCCCTGTTCTTCTCCAAGAAGGGTTTCTTAACGGCAGACCTAGAATACGTTGGTTATGGCGGAATGAAAGTGTATTCAGCTGAATTAGGTGGTTCGGCTAATCAAGCCTTTCAAACCAAATACAATGGTCAAATAGCACGCAATTTTGAAGGTGCTTTGAATATCAAAGTGGGATCTGAGATTCGAATTTCCCCTTCACTTAGTGTGCGAGGTGGAGCCGCTCTTTTTGGAGGGGGCTATGCTGCTAGCTATGATACGATCGATCGAAATGCACTTCAATTTTCAGGAGGTATTGGCTACCGTAAATCGAATTTTTATATTGATTTAACGGCCATACAGCGGACACAGAAAGACGCCTATACACCTTATACGCTAAAGAATGCTGCAGACTTCAGTTCAGCCACTTTAGATATCACGACTACGCAGTTGATGCTAGGAGGAGGGATTTACTTTTAAACAGGAAGGTATTGGTCTAATAGCCAAAGTAATTGGCTGACCGTAATTTCACCATCCACCTGAATGTCTGCTTTCTGGTAAAAGGGAAGGCGCTCTTCAAAAGTCTTTTTGATGGTGGCTATGACTACTTCTTCACTTTGGGACTTATCTAATAAGGGACGATTGTTGCCTTGCGCTTTGTAGAGACGTTTCGCCAAATCGTTAACGTCCACATTTAAGAAAATACTAACTCCATTGTCTTTAATGAAGTCCATGTTATCATTAAAACAAGGAACGCCACCGCCTGTAGCAATGACCATTGATTGATCTGGTTGAAATCCACGAAGGGTCTTTTTCTCTATTTCCCGGAAATGTGCTTCGCCAAAATTGGAAAAAATCTCAGAAACCGTCTTTTGTTCACGGGTTTCGATTAACTTATCCATGTCCATAAACGAGTATCCAATATTTTTTGCTAATTCTTTTCCTAAGGTACTTTTACCCGAGGAGGGCATTCCCACTAAATAGATATTCTTCATTCGTTTTATTGTAGGCTTTGTTGAATTTCATCCGCAGAGGGTAGGGAATAGGAAGACCATTTTCCTTTTACCGTTCCGTCCTTTAAAAGCCACAAACCTGGGCTAGAGCGAACAATGGTTTTTAATATTTTTGTG
>JAURHT010000283.1 GCA_030833145.1 Aquirufa sp. | reverse complement strand
ATTAGAGGTGACCCACGAGGCGACAAAGGACAAGGCAAATATCGTCGTAATTAATACTTGCGGCTTCATTGATAATGCCAAACAAGAATCCATCGACACCATTTTACGCTACGCAGACGCGAAAGAGGCCGGTAAAATCGATAAATTATACGTTACGGGATGCCTTTCTCATCGCTATAAGGATGATTTAGAAAGAGAAATCCCGATGGTAGACTCGTTCTTTGGGACAAATGAATTACCTCGTTTATTGAAAGCCTTAAAGGCCGATTACAAGCACGAATTAGTGGGTGAGCGTTTATTGACGACCCCAGCGCATTATGCGTATTTGAAGATTGCGGAAGGCTGTGATCGTCCTTGTAGCTTTTGTGCGATTCCCTTGATGCGGGGGAAACACGTTTCTACTCCGATGGAGGAATTAGTGAAGGAAGCTAATTCGTTAGCAAAGAAAGGGACTAAAGAATTGATCCTAATCGCCCAAGACCTTACTTTTTACGGTTTAGACTTAAAAGGAGAAGGAAAATCAGGGCGCAAATTGAAAGAATTATTAGAGCGTCTATCCGATGTCAACGGCATCGAATGGATCCGTTTGCAATATGCTTATCCGGCGGGTTTTCCATTAGAAATTTTGGACACGATGGCGGAACGCGACAATATCTGTAAATACCTCGATATGCCACTCCAAAGTGGTTCTGACGCGATGTTAAAGCACATGCGTCGCGGAATTACACGTGAGAAAACAGAAGAATTGATCCATACGATTCGCGAAAAAGTGCCTGGCATCGCCTTGAGAACGACGTTGATTTCGGGTTATCCAGGCGAAACGGAAGAGGACTTCGAGGAGACCTATTCATTCGTGGAGCGTATGCGTTTCGACCGTTTAGGAATTTTCAATTATAGCCACGAGGAAAATACGCATGCTTACCTAGTGAACGACGATGTGCCGGAGGACGTGAAGCAATTCCGTTCAGACGAAATCATGGCGGTTCAACAAGGTATTTCAGAAGAGTTAAATCAAGCGAAAGTAGGCCAAACACTGAAAGTGATGGTCGACCGCAAAGAAAGCGGTTACTTTGTGGGACGTACGGAATTCGATTCTCCAGAGGTGGATAATGAAGTCTTGATCTCAGCGGAGCAATACGCACGTTTGGGCGATTTTGTGACGGTGAAGATTAATAAAGCCGAAGAATTCGACTTGTACGGCGACATTATAGCCTAAACGAACTGAGATGCATATCGCGTAGATCAAAGGTCATCAATCCTTGCTGTGCTGGCGATTCGAAGCCGGCAAGGTAGAAGATGGCTTCTTTGGCCTGAAACAATCCGATAATTCCTGGCAATACCCCTAAAACCCCTACTTCATCGCAGGAGGGTATTTCTTGTGGACTAGGTTCCACTGGAAATAGTGATCGATAGGAAGGTCCTGCCGGATGAAATACGGCAAATTGCCCTTCCCAAGCGTGTATCGCCCCATAGACGAAAGGCTTTTTCAAAGTCTCGCAACTGTCATTAATCAAATACCTGGTTTGGAAATTATCTGTACAATCGATGATCAGATCGTGTTGACCGATGTAGTGCACTGCATTATCTGCTATTAAATTCTCTGCGATTCCCTGGATAACAATGCTTGGATTCAAAGCTTGCAAAGCCTCCGCTGCTTTCAAGGCCTTCGATGCCCCCACATCTGCTGTTTTATACAGCACCTGGCGTGCTAAGTTTGATAACTCAATCACGTCCGCATCTAGAATCGTGATTGATCCCACACCGGCAGCAGCCAGAAATGGTAAGGCGCCACAACCCAAACCACCTGCACCCACGACAAGAATCTTCGATTCTTTCAAGCGCATCTGTTGCTGCTTCCGCCACTCCGGCAGATTCAGCTGTTTACGGTACCGTTCAAATTCTAAATCGCTAAGCATGGATTACAAATAAAAAAAGCCCTCTTGAAAAATCAAGAAGGCTAATTTCGATAAATATTTTGAAAACTAAACGCTTAATGTACCCTTACGAGCTGCAGCGATTAACGTTTTTTCAAATCCGTTTTTGTTGATTGTGCGAATTGCTTTCGCAGAAACTTTCATACGAACCCAAACACCTTCTGACTCTAAGAAGAATTTCTTAGTTTGTAAGTTCGGGTAGAACTTACGCTTAGTCTTGTTATTAGCGTGAGAAACGTTGTTTCCTACTTGAGTTTTGCGTCCTGTAATTTGACAAACCTTT
>JAURHT010000110.1 GCA_030833145.1 Aquirufa sp. | reverse complement strand
GCGCTGGTAAAAAACAAATTCGCATCGCCGAAACCGAAAAATATCCACACGTTACGTTCTTCTTCTCAGGTGGCCGCGAAGCGCTTTTCACAGGGCAACAAAACATCTTACGCAACTCCCCAAAAGTCGCAACCTACGATCTTCAACCCGAAATGTCAGCAGCAGACCTTCGCGATGCCTTGATCCCAGAATTAGAAAAAGAAGAGGTAGACTTCGTTTGCTTAAACTTCGCTAATCCAGACATGGTAGGCCACACAGGTGTTTTCTCTGCCGTAGTGAAGGCAGTCGAAACAGTAGATGCTTGCGCCGAGGCAGTTGTCAAAGCGGGTCTTGCACACGGCTATTCCTTCATCATCATCGCTGACCACGGTAACGCAGACGTGATGATGAACGAAGATGGTTCGCCAAACACAGCTCACTCAACGAATTTGGTTCCATGTATTTTAGTAGACAACGACTTCAAACCTACGCTTCGCGATGGTAAACTGGGTGACGTGTCTCCTACAATCTTGAAATTAATGGGCGTAGCTCAGCCGAAAGAGATGACGGGGGTGGCGTTATTCTAATCGCCCTGCGGGCTTAGTCATCGCTGTGCGATTTAGTCGTCCCTGCGGGACTTAGTCTAGACAGCGTCGCTTAGTCCGGAGGAGCCCTTGAGGCGTTCCAATGACACAAATGGGTTAAAATACTTTCAAAGTTTTAAATGGCATTTTCGCGTTTTGACACATTCTGTCAATACCTGGAAATGCCATTTATACTTTTAGACTTTATTCAACACTTTATTGGGTTTGGAACACGGAGAGGCAGATTCGACAAAATCCACTATACGATTCGCCGCAGGCGACGCCAAATTTGAACTTTGCTCTTTGGTCTTTGAAATTTGAAATAAAAAAGTCCAGCATTTCTGCTGGGCTTCTTTTATTTTTCAATCGGTTGATTCTCCTGATCTACTATCACGAAGACATCCTCGGACGGTCGCTTCATGAAGTATTTCTCGCGCGCGTATTTTTCTAACAACGCCGGATTGCCCATCACAGCAGCACGCTCCTGTTTCAGCTCTTTTAATTTGTGCCGATAGTATTCGTGTTCTGCTTTTAGTTCAGCCAGTTCGGAAGAAAGTCTATATTGGACGGATAAATCGTTATTGTCTAATACGAACATCCAAACCAATAAAACACAGGTGGAGATGTAATAGAAACGATTTGGCCCTAAAAATAGACTACGAACGCGTTCTAGCATAGAATTAGAAATTCAAACCTGGGAAATATGCGTTAGCCCCTAATTCCTCCTCAATGCGAAGCAATTGGTTATATTTAGCCATACGGTCAGAACGAGACGCAGAACCAGTTTTGATTTGGCCTGTGTTCAATGCTACCGCTAAGTCAGCGATCGTAGCATCCTCAGTCTCTCCTGAACGGTGTGACATGATGTTTTTGTATGAATTGCGTTTCGCTAAGTTCACCGTGTCGATCGTTTCTGTTAATGAACCGATTTGGTTAACTTTTACTAAAACTGCGTTTGCAACACCTTTTTCGATACCTTGTTGTAAACGCTTCACGTTTGTTACGAATAAATCGTCACCTACTAATTGACACTTAGAACCGATCAATTTCGTTTGCTCAGCCCAACCTGCCCAATCGTCTTCAGCCATACCATCTTCAATCGAAATGATTGGGTATTTGTCAGCCCAAGTCTTCCAGTAAGCAGCCATCTCCATTGAGTTCAATTGCTTTCCGTCTGATTTTTTGAACGTGTAAAGACCTGTTTTCTCATCATAGAATTCAGATGCAGCAGCATCCATCGCGATGAAGATTTCTTCGCCTGGCTTGTAACCTGCTTTTTCGATCGATTGCAAAACGATTTCGATAGCCTCTTCGTTTGACTTGATGTTCGGTGCAAAACCACCTTCGTCACCTACGTTAGTAGAATATCCTTTGGACTTCAACACACCTTTCAATGCGTGGAAAACCTCCGTACCCATACGTAAAGCTTGAGAGAATGACTCCGCTTTCGCTGGCATTACCATGAATTCTTGGAAGTCAATCGAGTTATCCGCGTGAGAACCACCGTTTAAGATGTTCATCATCGGAACTGGTAACGTATTTGCATTCACGCCACCGATGTAACGGTATAAAGATAAACCTGCTTCTTGTGCTGCTGCTTTCGCAACCGCCATCGAAACACCTAGGATCGCGTTTGCGCCTAATTTACCTTTGTTAGGAGTTCCGTCTAATTCGATCATGATGTTATCGATCATGTTTTGTTCAGACACTTCTAAACCCCAAAGTTCTTCAGCAATCGCCGTATTTACGTTCTCAACTGCTTTTAAAACACCTTTTCCAACGTATACTGATTTGTCTTCGTCACGAAGTTCAACTGCCTCGTGGATACCTGTAGAAGCTCCAGATGGAACTGCTGCACGTCCAAAAGCACCGTCTTCGGTCTTAATATCCACCTCGATCGTTGGATTTCCGCGTGAATCTAAAATTTGTCTTGCGTGTACATACTGTATTGCACTCATCGTATAATATTTATTGTGATTAACTGAATTACTAATTATTGCATAAATTGCCCTGCAAAATAACGCTTTTTTGCCTAAATATGTATTACCAGATGATAAAAAGATATCGCGTACCCTGCATCCTGTTTTTTCTATCCCTACTGAACCTCAGTGCGTTCGCTCAAAATGTTGACGTGGATACCTTCGAAAAGAAGATCAAAGAGACGCCTAACGCTTATTTGCTGGACGTGCGGACTTCGGGCGAATTTGGAGGAGGACATTTGCCAAAGGCGATGAACATCGATTTTCGTTCTCCTGATTTCAGCGCCAAGGTTGCGCAACTTTCCAAAGATAAACCCGTCCTTATCTATTGCCTTTCCGGCGGACGGTCCGCGCAAGCGGCTGAGCAAATGCGCGCGGCTGGTTTTCAAGTGACCGAAATGAAAGGGGGCTATTTGAAATGGACGACTCGTCTGAAGCCTTTAGAGGGAGTACCCGATGTGAAGCATGATGCGGCTTGGAATTTGGCAGACTTCAAAAAAGAAATCGCTTCATCAGATGCCATTGTGGTCGATTTCTATGCCAAATGGTGTGCGCCATGCCTTAAAATGATGCCCATCGTCGATAAGCTAGCCGAAGAATTCAAAGGCCGCGTGACGGTTTTAAAGGTCGAAGCCGACGGAAACCAGGCCATCATGCAGGCCTATGGAATAGACGAAATCCCGAGTTTCATCGTCTTCTCCAAAGGGGAGTTGATCACTAAAACATCGGGATTTCGGGAAGAGGCCGCGTTAAAAGAACTCTTTACTGCGACCAAGAAGTAGGCTGACGCTCCCAACGGTGCGCGCGCAATTTTTGTACTAATTCCTTCGATAGACCTAGTCCATCGGAAGTGGCGATATTACTTTCCACGTGTTTGATCTTCCGCATACCCGGAATGATCGTGCCCACATCCGGGTTCGACAGGATGAAACGCAAAGCCATTTCAGGTAAATCCATCCCTTCTGGAACCAGTGGTTTCAAGGCATTCGCGTGATCCACACTCGAGATTAAATTCTCCGGAACGAAATAGGTCGAACGCCAATCATTCGCAGGGAATGTCGTTTCATAGGTCATCAAACCCGTCAAACTTCCCTCATCGAAAGGAACACGTGCAATTACACCCACATCTAATTTCTTACATAGGGGGAATAATTGGTCTTCTGGGTTTTGGTCAAAAATATTGTAAATCACCTGCACCGAAGAAATCAATCCAGTTTCCAAAGTTTGCAAACAGTTATTAGGCTCCCAACGGTTCACCGAAACTCCCCAATGAGCCACTTTTCCTTCTTTCGTCAGTTTCTCCACCGCCATTTTCCACTCATCGCGATCCGCCCACGCATCTTCCCACACGTGGAACTGTTGCAAATCAATTTGCTCCACCTTTAGATTACGCAAACTTTTCTCCGTGTATTCGACGATATGTGCTGCCGGAAAACAGTCCTCTATGTTGAAATGAGACTTCGATGGCCACGTAAAGTTTTTAGGTGGAATCTTCGTCGCAGCATAAAGCGTTGTTTCTTTGTGACGTCGTAAAAGCCCTCCCAAAATCTCCTCGCTCTTACCTTCCGCATAGCCCCAGGCTGTGTCAAAAAAATTGCAGCCTAGCTCGACCGAACGGTCTAAAGATTGATTGACTTCTTCTATATCAGATCCGGTCCAACCGGCTAATCCCCACATGCCATACCCCACTTCACTCACCTGCCAGTTCGTCCGGCCAAATCGTCTTGTTTTCATAGTTTTAAGTTAGTGCTCAAAAATAAGCAAAATATTCACTTTGTCTGTCCCTTTAACTAGGTGATAGGGGACTTTATAAATATGATTTAGTTTGATTTAATTATTATTAACCTCTAAAAATATATGTAAGCTATCATTTATCTACCGGTAAATAAATGAATATGGCTCGATAATAGTCAATAACGCAAATAACCTAATTATTATTACAAACAAGCCTCTCAGGGCGTAGCTTTGTCTTACCATCTGTTCCAAATTATGACAGTAACCATTAGAAAAGAACAAAACTGCGAACTTGTTTTAGGCGATCAAAAGATCTGCATTAAAGAGATTCTACGCGTCGAAGGAGAAGGGAATTATTCCAAATTCCATTTAGCCGATGGACGCAAAATCATTTCGTGTCGCACACTGAAATACTTCGAGCCGTATTTAATAGAACGTGGATTTATCCGACCATCCAAATCAGCGATCGTGAATATGACTGCGATTCAAGCCATCGATTTTAATATCAATAAAAGCATCCGATTAATTAATCAGCAACAGATCACGATTTCTCGTAGACAAATTAAACCGTTAAAGGATTTATTTAAAGCGATGGCCTAAACCGGTACATGCACTAACTTCTTTGTCTCAAAAAAGTCTTCCTTGAAGTTTTTGGAAAGATGATATACTTTGTGCTTGCGGCCAAATTCCTGTAATTCCTCTTGTAAATCTCCGCCTTTAAGGCAAAGCAAACCATTCTTCACATCGTGGTAGCTGTTCAAACTAATCTTATCCTTCACCCAACCGAAGAAAGGCAATAGACGGGTGACCGCACGAGAAACGACGAATTCAAATTCGCCGTCCACATCTTCGGCACGGCCGTGAGTGGCTTGGACGTTTTTTAGGCCTAGGGCTTCTGCGACGCCTTGAACGACTTTGATCTTCTTACCGATGCTATCCACTAAATGGAAGTTGACTTCCGGGAATAGGATGGCCAAAGGGATGCCAGGGAAGCCGCCGCCGGTGCCTACGTCCAAGATTTCGGTGCCGGGTTTGAAATCGACGAATTTGGCGATGGCTAAGGAGTGTAAGACGTGGTGCAGCATCAAATTATCAATGTCTTTGCGGGAAATGACATTGATTTTCTCATTCCACTCTGCATACAAGGGAAACAACTGCTCGAATTGAGCTAATTGCTGCTCGGTGATGGAGGGGAAATACTGTTTGATGATGGCTGCTTTCATGTTATCGTTTTTTGCGTCTGGCTTTCTTGGATTCGGAAAGCAATTTCTTTGCTTCGGTGTGTTGAGGCGACTTTTTATCTGCACTCTCTAATACTTCTTTGCAGAAGTCGACGGCTTCGTCGTAGTGTTGTTGTTGGTAGGAAATGCGGGCTAATCCTAAGACCGATGCCCAATAATAACCGGAATCAGTGGCGTCTGTCTCCTTCGTGAAGGCCATGCACTGCTTGAAATAGCGCATCGCATCCGCGTGATCGCGGTTCACATACAAGGCATAATAGCCCAAAATATAGCTCGCATAGCGACCTGAGGTTCCTTCGTAGCCTATTTGATGTATCTCAATGCGGCGCAAGATTTCCTTACATAGCGAGGTGGCTTCCTGAATATTTCCGTTCATATAGGCCGAACGGGCGTAGGCACGGTGGAAATAAGGATTGTCAGGGAAGGTTTCGGAGGTGTATTTGGCCATTCCGTAAGCCTTCTCGTTCATATTTTCGATACCGTAAATCTGCAAGAGGAAATAACGGGCTTCGGTTCGAGTGTAAAAAGCTTGGTAAGAAACTTTCTCTAGTTGAGCAATTCCTTGTGATTTATCTGCCTTAGGGAAAAGCCATAAGACGGGGCGCAAAAGGGGAAAGTTTTGCTTAATAAAGAAGTAATAATAGTTATATAGGCCATCGCCGAACATTAATTCCGGGCTGAAATCAGCAAAGTTGCGGGAATATTCGAGGTATTTGAGGGCGTTTTTGGCGGCTAAAGTCGCGCGTGTCCAGTGCTTGCGTTCTGCGTGCAGGCGGCCTTTGAAGCCGTAAGCGGCGGCCATGAAAAAGGCGGCTTCTGGGTTTTCGGT
>JAURHT010000215.1 GCA_030833145.1 Aquirufa sp. | reverse complement strand
TTTGTGAAAGATGCCTCAGGAGTAACTTCTGATGCTTCTACACCTAATTTTTCAACGATGATGCTTTTTACTTTTTCTGCAATATCTGACATTTTAATATTATTTTGGGGTTCAAAAACGATGCAAAGATTAGAATTAAAGTTGAATTTATCAAACAAATTCAATTCTAATTAGCCTGTTCTAGGCTGTTTACTCTAAAAACAAAGCGATGCAGCCCCTAAAAGGCCTGCGTCGTTGCCTAATAAGGCTTTTTTAATGGTTAATTTTTCCAAATAAGCTGGCGTTAACCAGTAATTTAACTGCTTCTCCATACTAGGTAAAATAAAGTCGTAAGAGGCTGATAATCCGCCACCTATGAAGATATTTTTGATATCTAGGATACGAATTAAAGAAACTAACATATCCCCTAATAAGGATCCCACCTCATTCCAAATCGCTAACGCTAATTCATCTCCTTCTTCAGCTCCTACCACTAAGGCAGTCGTTGAAATAGTTCCATCAGCAGGAAGAGACGTTTTTCCAGTGTAGGCAGCACGCATGGCGGTAGCCATTTGCAATAACTCTTTCTTTCCTACGTTGCGCTCTAATACTTTACCATCGCGTGAAGGAACGTGACCTGGTTCCATCGCATTGCCATCCCCACCTAAGAATATTTTACGATCGATGACAGCAGCGCCACCTACTCCCGTTCCCAAGGTAATGAAAACGAAGTCTTCTGGCATATTTGTTTTCTCAGGAGAGAAATAGAATTCACCTAAAGCAGCTGCATTTGCATCGTTTTCCATAAAGAAAGCGTGCTCTGGGAAGCGCTTCTCCAACATATCAATCATAGGAGATCCATCAATTTCTGGGATAGCTGTAATCTCGATTAAAGTGCGGCGATCCTTCGTTAGGATGCCCGGTAAACCGATTCCTACTTTCTTTACATTCTTGTGTTGGTACAATTGCAAAGCAATCGCATCCGCTAAACGCTCTAAAAAGTGATGAGATTCTCTCCAGGTAGCAGTATCGTAACTTTGAAAATTGTTGATTTGACCTGTGTCTGCGTGGACGATTCCCATTTTAACGCCGGTTCCACCTACATCGATTCCTAAGTATTCTGCTGCTGCCATAAGTTTGATTTATTGAGTTACGAAATTGTCGAATTTTGACGTGAATTTCAAATCAAAAGTGGCTCAAGGGTAAATTTGCTCGATTTTTTCAAGGATTTGCGTCACTGCGGGACAGATTAACGCATTTTTTGAGGTTAATCCCAAAATTCCCATGATGTTCTTCCGATCGGTATGCGGGTATTCGCGGCAGGCTTTGGGTCGGTGATCGTAGATGCCACATTTGTTATCCTCTAGATCTAAAAAGGGGCAAGGGGCCTTAGGATATACCCAATCTCCATCTGAATCTTGGACTAAATAAGCATCCAAGAAAGCGGACGTCTTCATTTTGAACAAATGAGAAACCCGTTGGATATCGGTATCATTCCACATCGGACTAGTCGTGCGGCAGCAATTGCCACAGGTCAGGCAATCGGTTTTCTTGAAAACTTCTTGGTGAGCTTGAAAAAATTGCTGATCCAAGTTCTTAGGCTTACGAGCCACTAAACGTTGGATTAGTTTTCGGAAGGAGGGGTCTTTAGTTTTGGCCATGGAAGCAAGAACGGCAGCGAGCCTCGTAAGACTCTGTTTCGCCTAATAAGACGGTTTGTTGTTGCTCCACCTTGCGGTAGGAATAATGAGCGGCCGCTCCGCAGTTCACACATACAGCGTGCACTTTCGTGACGAACTCGGCGATGGCCATAAGTCCGGGCATAGGCCCAAAAGGTTGCCCTTTAAAGTCCATATCTAATCCCGCCACGATGATTCGCTTACCTTGATTCGCTAAGGAATTACATACCTCTACGATGTTTTCATCAAAGAATTGTACCTCATCTAAACCGATCACATCGCAATCTCCAGCTAGCAAAAGGATTTCTCCAGAGTTGTTAACCGGTGTAGAACGAATGGAATTTTGGTTGTGAGAAACGATATCTTCGTCGTGGTAGCGGGTATCTGCCATCGGTTTGAAGATTTCGACCCGCATTTGGGCGATTTTTGCGCGTTTTAGGCGGCGAATCAGTTCCTCTGTTTTACCAGAGAACATGGAACCGCATATTACTTCAATCCAACCAGCAGGTGGATTGCGTTCAGCAGATTTGGAATGGGTAGGTTCTAAAAACAAGGGCGTAAAAAGCCCCTGAAATTGCATCCAGGGGCTATAAATTGAAAATTATTTAGACGAGAATGTTGCTGAGAAATATTCGCGGTTCATACGCGCGATGTTCTCAATCGAGATACCTTTAGGGCATTCAGCCTCGCAAGCACCGGTGTTTGAACAAGCACCGAATCCTTCTTCGTCCATCTGAGCCACCATCGCTTGCGCACGAGTCGCTGCTTCCACTTTACCTTGAGGTAATAAAGCTAACTGAGAAACTTTGGCAGACGTAAACAACATCGCCGAAGCATTCTTACAAGCCGCTACACAAGCACCACAACCGATACAAGCCGCTGCTGCGAAAGCCTCGTCTGCGTCATCTTTTGGAATAGGTAGATTGTTTGCATCTTGCGCATTACCTGTGTTCACTGAAACGAAACCTCCTGCCGCAATAATACGGTCAAAAGAAGAACGGTTCACCACTAAGTCTTTAATCACTGGGAACGCGCTCGCTCTCCAAGGCTCTACCGTAATTGTTTCGCCATCTTGGAACGAACGCATGTGAAGCTGGCAAGTCGTAACGCCACGGTTTGGTCCGTGAGGACGACCGTTAATGTACATCGAGCACATACCGCAAATACCTTCGCGGCAATCGTGGTCAAATGCTACCGGATCATCTCCTTCTTCGATCAAACGGTTGTTTAACACGTCAATCATTTCCAAAAATGACATATCTGTGGAGATGCCGCTCACTTGATAAGTTTCGAACTTACCAGCTACGCTTGCATTTTTTTGTCTCCAAATTTTGAGTGTCAGGTTTAAATGTCCTTCCATTGTATCGAATTATTTATAAGATCTTTGAGCAATTTTGATGTTTTCGTATTTCAATTCTTC